>NZ_JAVBXR010000031.1 GCF_030824455.1 Desulfobulbus sp. | reverse complement strand
CTTGTTGCCGACGCGGAGCGCGCCCTCGCCGTATTGACCGCCGACGATCAGCCCGGCCTTGACCACGTCAGGGAAAACCAGGATGCCCTTGGCGATTTTGGCCATGTTTTTTGCGGCGGGAGTGGTCCGGTAGAGGGCCTGCAACGCGCCGTCCACCTCATGGTCGATTTCTCCGGCCGTGGCGGCCAGCGACATTTGCGGTGCGGCCAAGACCAAAACAGCCAGCAGCAGCGGCATTGCCGCCTGCAGTGCTTTCTTCACGACGTTGCTCGCTTTTCCTGTTTCCATGTGCCTGCTCCTTTAAGTTGGTGTGGATAATGAAAAAACCTTCCTTTTGATTAACCCTGGAAAATACATGGGTGCAACTGCAAAATTCAATATTCCGATAAAAAACAACGAATAACGACAGGTGCGAATGGGCCGCAGCTGTTGAATTTTTTTTTCTTCTGCTCGCCCCGCGACGCGCCTTGGGGGACGATATTTCACCTTCTGTGGCGGACGCATCAACCGATTATGCGGTTTGCTCCTTCTCTGGGAAAACAGGCCGGGACAGACGAATCCTTATTTCCAGCCAACATTTCAGGTTCGCCCACTTGTAGGATGGTCCATCGGATGCAGCCGGACGTTCTCAATCAACTCCAGGCCGCCGATGCCGATGATTTCATAAAATTCGACCGTCGGCGGCGTCCGGGACAGTTCCATGGCCTCCAGGACCCTGCAATACAAGGGCGAACGCAAATGTCGGTCAAGGGCTTCGCGGGTGCGCCATCGTTCCATGTAGCAAATCGATTTTCCCGGGCCGACCATGGCCGTGAACAAGCATCCTTGACAATCGGCGTTGGCGGCGATCAGTCCCTGCACTGAATCCAACACGTCGATAACCTTGGATTCTTCCCCGGGAACGGGGTGGATGGTAATGAGGGAAAGAAGCATAGCCGAGTGGCTGCACAAAGCGAGCCACTTCTCTTATCTTGCGGGTTGCTGGCTATTGGTTTGAAATTGTGATGTTTTTGTTGATGGAGAACGAGAGCGACGCCTGGTTGCTGGGAGAGGGGGCGATATGTCGCCCTGGGTGAGACGATATGCCGCCCTTTTAGTGCGTCGAGGGAAATTTGATCCCAAGTTTGCGCATGCGTGAGTACAGCGTCGAGGGATTGAGGCCAAGAAGCGCTGCGGCGCCTCCTGGTCCTTTGATTTTTCCCTGGGCGACCGCAAGGGTGTGTTCAATGTGCCGGCGCTCAACCTCCCTGAGCGTCATGGCGGTGGGGGAGCCGGATTTTGGGTGCGCCAAATTCAAATGCGAGAGATCAAGGGCATTGCCGGTGCTGGTGATCATGGCCCGCTCAACCACATTGCGCAGCTCGCGGACGTTTCCCGGCCAGGGGTAGGCCAGGAGCGTTTCCATATCTTGGCTTCCGATTTTATTGAGCTTCTTGCCCATTCGCTGGCCAAATTCGCTGACGAATTTCCACACCAGCAGCGGAATGTCTTCCGCCCGCTCGCGCAACGGCGGCACATTGATGGGAAAGACGTTGAGGCGATAAAACAGATCGCGGCGGAATCGCCCCGCATCGACCTCTTTGGCAAGATTGCGATTGGTGGCGGCGATGATGCGCACGTCGACCTTGATGTTGAGCGGGCTGCCGAGTCGTTCAAAGGTCCCGTTTTGCAGCACGCGCAGCAGTTTTGCTTGGGTTTCAAGCGGCATTTCCGCGATTTCGTCTAGCAGCAGGGTGGAGCCGTGGGCCAATTCGAAACGCCCTATCTGCCGGCTCATCGCCCCGGTAAAGGCGCCTTTTTCCCGGCCAAACAGTTCGCTCTCAATCAGCGCCGCCGGCAACGCCGCACAGTTCACCGTGACCATCAGCCGTTGGTTGCGGTCGCTGAGCTGGTGGACGGCCTGGGCGACCAGCTCCTTGCCGGTGCCGGTTTCCCCCTGAATCAGGACCGTGCTGCCGGTGGGGGCGACCTGTTCGATCAGCGCCTTGACCCGCTGCATGGGCGCACTGTCGCCCAGGGAGCGATGTCGCTCCTCGTTGAGCCCCGCCTCTGAGCGCAGCAGGGTGTTTTCCTGTTCGAGCTGTTCCCGCAGGCGATTGATCTCCGAAACCTGTTGCTGCAGGGTGTGTTCCATCTGCTTGCGGTGGGTGATGTCCATCGTCGCGCCTGCCAGGCTCTTGGCGGCGTTTGGCCCCTTTTGGTGCATGCGGCCTCGGGACATGAACCAACGAACCGCCCCGTCGGGGCCGGACGCCCGGTATTCCACGCAGGCTTCGGCGTCAAGGCCTCGCACCTGCTCGACGGCTCGGGCCACCGAGGCGCGGTCATCGGGATGAATCTTTTCCAGCACATGGGCAAACGTGACCGTTTCGCCCTCAGCAAAGTGCAACATTTCCCTAGCCTTGCTGGTCACCCAGATATTGCCCGTTGCGAAATCAAGTTCCCAGAATCCGGCGCCGGCGGAAGCTGCCGCCATATCCAGCCGCGTTTGGTAGGTTTCCAGGGAACGGAGAATGTCGCGTCGTTCCAGGGCGCCGACAAATATCTCCCCCAGGAGTCGCAAGGAGGTGATGAAGGATTCCGGCCACCTGCATTCTTCCGTAACCGAGTGCACGGAAAAAATGTGATGCACGCTTTGACCCACGAAGAGCGGGATCGCCAGTGCGGATTTGGTTCCAAAGCGGACAAAGAATTGCCGATCCGCTGTCGCCTCTGCAGGTATGGAATCAATGTTGTATTTGGCTACCGTTTTGCCGAGGCCAACGATTTGGTGATAGGTCCAGGGAAGCAACTCAGCCAGATTGATCTCATTGGATACAATCTCGACGCCGTGATCGTGCCAGTCATAGGAAAGGAGCACATGACAGCGTCCTTTGGCGACCTTGAGCAGTCCGCCGCGCCCCAGACCCAGCGACTGGAGAATTTCTTGAAGCGAACGCTGGATGACCTCGTCGAGGGTGTCGGAAGAGGCGTTTAGGATACGGGCAGAAACAACGGGAATAAGGGGCTCAAGCCGGTGCAGGTTGATTGCGCCTGAGGAGGCGCCGGGAGGGTCGTTGTCCCGGTCAAGGCCTGGTTGGACGATGGAGTCGACCTCCACTGTGGGTTGGAGCGGGGGCGTTCTCTCATCCATGGATCACAGCCTGCGTTTGATCGACTGGGCGAGTTCATGCACCGCCATGGAATAGTAGGCACTGTTGTTGTAGCGGGTGATGGTGTAAAAATTAGCGTGCCCGATCAGGTATTGATCATAACTCTGATGGCGAAGCAGCAGCAAACTCAGCTGACCCTGGTCGCTGCAAGAGCCTGTCGGCTGTAAGCCGGCCTGTTGCAACGCGGCGAGCGTATACCGGGTGTTGATGCCGGTTTCCAGGGTGATGGGACTCTTGGCCTGCAGCGGCGTGACCACAGGGCGTCCTGCCTGCCAGCCGTGTTGGGCAAAGTAGTTGGCAACGCTGCCGATGGCGTCCTCCGGGTTCCACAAGTCGCGCCGTCCGTCGCCGTTGAAGTCCACCGCCCACTTGAGAAAACTGCTGGGCATGAATTGTCCCAGCCCCATGGCCCCGGCAAACGAGCCCTTGGGCGCGGCCGGGTCGAGGCCCTCACTGCGCGCCATCAGCAGGAAGTTTTCCAGCTCGCCGCGAAAGTAGTCGCCGCGCCGGGCGTAATCAAACCCCAGGGTGGTCAGGGCGTCCAGCACCCGGTGGTTGCCGACAAAACCGCCGAAGGTTGTTTCCACGGCGAGAATGCCGAGGATGTACTCTTCCGGCACGCCGTATTGCCGGGAGGCGCGTTGCAGAGTGGCGCGGTGGCGTCTCGCAAAATCAACGCCTGCGCCGATATGACGTTCGTCGAGAAACTGCGAGCGGTAACGGGTCCAGCCGCCAACGGCGGGTTTGCCCTTGATGGTCTGGTCCGATTTGGCGAGATAATTGAGGGTCCAGTCTTTGCGTTTGGCCTGGGAAAACAGGCCCAGCAGATATTCGCGTTCAAACCCGTGCTTGGCCGCCATCTGGTTGACGAATTGTTCCAGGCGGGCGTAGTTGGCGAAATCGCCGGTGATATGCTGGGCATGGTAGCGGCCGACGCTGCGCCGCTGCGGCGCCTGTGCGGCGTTGTTGGTTGCCGATTGATCTGATCGGCTGGCGTAAGCATGTGCCGGTTGAGCAATGCCGCCGGTCGACGGACCGCAGGCGCTGAGGCCAAGGGCAAGCAGCGCCGCACCGAGGGCGAGGAGCAAGCCGCGCAGGAAGGCCGAGCAAGGCGACGATGGGTAGGGCGAGGGCTTGCAAGCGGGGTCAGATACGAGCGGCCGGGAGGGGCGGCGTGTGGTCATGGCGGGGTGGTCCGGACAAAAAGGGTTCTGTGGCGGGCATCGGCGGTGCTCAGTCGCTACGGAAAAAGAAGACATGCATGCATAGCACAAAAGACCCGGTTTGCCGATCAATCGCTGCAGAAAAATGGGCTACAGGGACAGGGGCGGAGCGTCCTGATTATCGATGGGCCGCGTTGATCTCCTCCAAAACCGCGCTGCCCGGACACAGATCCGTTTCCGACAGGCTGTTGAGCGGCCGTTCGCAGGTGTTGAGGATGTCGTGGGTGTCGGCGCTGGCCGGGTTGACGTAGAGCACCCCGGTGAGGATCATCCCTTGGGCCTTGTGGTCTTCCAGGTTGTCGATGGCTTGGCGGCGGTCGGTGACGTCGGCGGCGTGGGGGTGTTTGTGCAGATGGATGACCGAGTTGTCGTGCAGGGTGACGGCCTCGGTGGCGTCGTCCTGGTACTCGGTGGTGATGGTCTGGCGGAAGGGCACGAAATCGAAGGTGTTGGTGGCCTCGCTGTGCTCCCGCACCCAGTGGTAGCTTTTGGTGGATTCGGGATTGTTGTTGAAGGTGACGCAGGGCGAGATCACGTCGATGAACGAAAGCCCGTGGTGCGACAGGCCGGCCTTGATCAGCGGCGTCAGTTGCTGTTTGTCGCCGGAAAAGCCTCTCGCCACGAAACCGGCGCCGAGCTGAATGGCCAGCTCGCAGAGGTCGATCGATTCCAGGGCGTTGACGCCGCCCTTCTTGCCCTTGGAACCCTTGTCGGCGGTGGCTGAGTACTGGCCCTTGGTCAGGCCGTAGCAGCCGTTGTTCATCACGATGTAGAGCATGTTGAGGTTGCGGCGGACCGCGTGGGCAAACTGGCCCATGCCGATGGAGGCGGTGTCGCCGTCGCCCGAAACGCCCAGGTAGATCAGCTCGCGGTTGGCCATGTTGGCCCCGGTGGCAATCGATGGCATGCGGCCGTGCACCGAGTTGAAGCCGTGCGATTTGCCGAGGAAGTAGGCCGGGGTTTTGGAGGAGCAGCCGATGCCCGACATCTTGGCCACCCGGTGCGGCGGCAAGCCCAGTTCAAAACAGGCCTGGATAATGGCGTTGCAGATCGAATCGTGACCGCAGCCGGCGCACAGGGTCGAGATGCCGCCTTCGTAGTCGCGGCGGGTGTAGCCGGCCTCATTGGGCGGCAGATCGGGATGTCGGAAGCTGGGGCGGAAAAAGGTCATTGGGCGTCTCCTTGGCCGGGGGCGAGCTGCTGCAGAAGAACGCCGCGCTCTGCAAGGGCTTCTTCCATTGCCTGGGTGAGCGAACGGCTGGCCAGCGGCAGGCCGTCGTAGCACGTGATGGCAATCAGTTTGTGCGGCGTCAGATCGCCTTCGTTGATCAGCAGGGTGCGCATCTGGCTGTCGCGGTTTTGTTCGATGACAAAGACCAGTTCATGGTGGTGAATGAAATCCAGCGCGCCCGGTTGAAAGGGAAAGGCGCGCAGCCGCATGGTGTCGACGGCGATGCCGCGCGCGCGCAGGCTTTCGATGGTTTCGTAGACGGCCGGCGTTGAGCTGCCATAGAAAACGGCGCCCAGTCTCGCCTGGGGCTCGTGGAGTTTGATCCGTGGCCCGGGCAGCAGGGTTTTGGCAGTCTCCCATTTCAGCTGCAGCCGCTCCATGTTGCGGATGTAGGCGCCGCTGTCCTCGGTGTAGGCCGAGTATTCGTTGCGCGAGGTGCCCCGGGTGAAGTAGACGCCCTTGTCGGGATGGGTTCCGGGATAGGTGCGAGTGCAAATGCCGTCGCCGTCGGTGTCCAGATAGCGGCCCCAGGTGGTGGTCAGCCCGTCGAGTTGGGCCGCGTTCAGCACCTTGCCCCGGTCGTAGACCCGGTCCGGATCCCAGTGGAGCGGCGGGCTGTAATGATCGTTCATTCCCAGATCAAGATCGCTCATCACCATGATGGGGGTCTGCAGCCGTTCCGCCAGATCAAAGGCGTCGGCGGTCATGTCGAAGCACTCTTTGGGGTCGCAGGGAAAGAGCAGCGGATGCTTGGTGTCGCCATGGGAGGCGTAGGCGCAGGAGATCAGGTCCGACTGTTGGGTGCGGGTGGGCATGCCGGTGGAGGGGCCGGTGCGCTGGACATTGACCAGCACCGCCGGAATCTCGGCAAAATAGGCCAGCCCCAGGAACTCGCTCATCAGGGAAATGCCCGGCCCGGAGGTGGCGGTGAAGGCGCGGGCCCCGTTCCACGAGGCGCCGATGACAATGCCGATGGCGGCCAGCTCGTCCTCGGCCTGGACAATCGCCGCCTTGATCCGCCCGGTGTCCTGCTCGATGCGGAATTTCTCGGCGTAGCGGCCAAAGGCCTCGATGATCGAGGTGGAAGGGGTGATCGGATACCAGCCGACCACGGTGGCGCCGGCGTAGAGCGCGCCCAGGGCCACGGCGGTGTTGCCGTCCATGATGATGCCGTCGCCCACCAGATTGCAGCGCTGCACCGACAGTTTGCACACGTCTTTAAAATGTTCGCCGGCGTAGTCGTAACCCAGTTGCAGGGCCTGGATGTTGGGCTCGGCCAGTTTGGGGTTTTTGCGGAACTGCTTGGTCAGCGAATCAATCAGCACCTGCAGTTCCATGTCGAGCAGGGCGGCCAGGGCGCCGACATAGATGATATTTTTCAGCAGCGGCCGCATCTTGGGATTGTCAAAGGCCTCGTTGCAGAGCAGGGTCATGGGCACGCCGATGACCGTGACGTCGTCGCGCCGGAAATCCTCGGGCAGCGGCTTGGAGGAGTCAAAAAGGAAGTAGCCGCCGGGCGTGAGGCCGTCGTAGTCCTGGCGCAGGGTCTGGCCGTTGACCGCCACCACCATGTCGACGTCGCCGCGCCGGCCCACGTAGCCCTGCGCGTTGACCCTCACCTCGTACCAGGTGGGCAGGCCCTGGATGTTGGAGGGAAAGATGTTTTTCGGACTGACCGGCACGCCCATGCGGAACACCGCCTTGGCAAAGAGGTTGTTGGCGCTGGCCGATCCGGAACCGTTGACGTTGGCAAAACGGATGACGAAATCGTTGAGGCCGTGCAACTGCTTCATAGTTGTCCCGCCTGTGCTGATTGATAGAGGAATTTTTGCATCTCCCAGGCCGAGGTCGGACAGCGTTCGGCGCAGATGCCGCAGTGCAGACAGACGTTCTCGTCTTTGACCATCACCCGCCCGGTGGGCAAGGGGAGGGAGACGTAGAGGCTCTGGCTGAGATTGCCGGCCGGGGCCTTGAGGCGTGCGCGGACCTCGTCCTCGGGGCCGTTGTCGACAAAGTTGATGCAGCTCTCCGGGCAGGCGTCGACGCAGGCGTCGCACTCGATGCAGAGATCGGCGCGAAAAATCGTCTGCACGTCGCAGTTGATGCAGCGCAGCGCTTCGGCCTGGCCGACCTGGCGGTCAAAACCGAGTTCCACTTCAAGCAGCCGATCCTTCAGGGTCTTGGCCTTGGCGACCATGGGCACGATCTGGCGGCCGGTCTCGGCAATCTGATTGTGGTAGAGCCAGTCGTGCACGCCCATCTTTTGGCCGGCAAGGTAGACCTGCGGGGCCGGTCGATCATGCAGCGACTTGCCCTGGCAGAAGAGGTCGATGGAGATGGCCGCCTCATGGCCCTGGGCCACGGCGGTGATGATGTTGCGCGGGCCAAAGGCGGCGTCGCCGCCGAAAAACACCTGGGGCAGGGAGGCGGATTGCAGGGTGCGCGGATCAAGCGCCGGCAACCCCTGGTCGTTGAAGACGATGCCCGCGTCCGGTTCGATCCAGGGGAAGGCGTTCAGCTGGCCGACCGCGAGCAGCACCTCGTCGCAGGGGAGAAATACCGGTGGTTCACCCGTGGATTGCAATTGATGGTTGCCGGCGGCGTCCTGCACCGAGACAACCCGGTCAAAACGCATGCCCGCCAGCAGTCCGTCTCTGATCACGAATTCCAGGGGCGCATGGTTGTCGATAATCGGAATGTCCTCATGCAGGGCCTCGTCAATCTCCCAGGGTGAGGCCTTCATCTCGGCCTTTGGGCTGCGCACCACCACGCGTACGTTTTCGCCACCCAGGCGTCGAGCGGTTCGGCAGCAGTCCATGGCCGTATTGCCGCCGCCAAGCACCAGCACCCGCTCGCCGATGGTGGTCACATGGCCAAACACCACCCCGGCCAGCCAATCAATGCCGACATGCACTTTTTTGTGCGCTTCCCGGCGGCCGGGCAGATCCGGTAGGTCGCGGCCGCGCGGAGCCCCGGTGCCGACAAAAACAGCGTCGTATCCTTCGCTCAGCAGGGCTGTCATGCTGTCGACGCGGTGATTGAAATGGGTGACAACGCCCATTTCAAGGATGGTGTTGACCTCGGCGGCCAACACCGATTCGGGCAGGCGAAACGAGGGCAGCTGGCTGCGCATGAAACCGCCGCCCTGCGCCTGATCGTCAAAAAGATCAATGGTATAGCCCAGTGGCAGCAAGTCGCGGGCCACGGTCAGGGAGGCCGGACCGGCGCCGATCAGGGCGATTCGCTTGCCGTTTTTTTGCTGGGGCACAGGCGGGGCGAGATCGGCGACCTCTTCGCGGTTGTCGGCGCAGAGTCGTTTCAGGCGGCAGATGGCCACCGGTTCCTTTTCCACCCGGCCGCGCCGGCAGGCTGGCTCGCAGGGACGGTCGCAGACCCGGCCAAGCACGCCGGGAAAGACGTTGGACGCCCAGTTGAGCCTGTAGGCCTCGGTGTAGCGTTTTTCACTGATCAGACGGATGTATTCCGGCACCGGGGTGTGGGCCGGGCAGGCGAACTGGCAGTCGATTACCCTGTGAAAGTATTCCGGATCCTCGATATCTGTCGATTTCAAGAGGCGTTACTCCTAGGCTGGGGGAACAGACGACGAAAGAAAACAAGAATAGTTACTACACCGGCAGAATAGATAAAAAGAGGGGACAAAGAAAGACTTTTTCGTGCCGGCGGCGGAGAAAATCGGCGCAGCGATTGTTCTTGCCGGAACTTCAGCCGGGTACCGGCGTCTCGCCCCAAGGGCGTCGTTTTTTACCATTTTTCCCTGGAGGAATTGCAATGGTTGCGTTTCTATGAGAACATCAACGGAAAAGGACGGAAATGACCAGGGCGGCGTTCAAGCGACGTCGTTCAGGCGACGTCGTTCACATGGAGGCAGGTTATGCGGCAGGTGCGCGCCCTTAAACACCGTGTTGTTGTTCTGCTTGCCCTACTTGCTCTGCAGGCTATGGGCGTCGGCCTCTGCTTGTTCGGGGCCGACGCCCGCGCCGAAACGCCGCGGGTGCTGGTGGTGCACAGTTACCACCAGGGGCAGGCGGAGCATGTGGTTGAGATGACCAAAGGCATCGAAGAGGCCCTGGCCGGGGCCGATTGCCAGCTGCGTTATTTTCACATGGACGCCAAAAGAAACACCGCCGAGGCGTGGAAGCGGGCGGCGGGACAGAAAGCCCGGCAGATCGTCGCCGAATACCGGCCGCAGGTGGTGATCGCCATGGACGACATCGCCCAGCAGTATTTCGCCAAGGACTATGCCGGCGCACCGGGGCCGCCCTGGTTCGTATTTGGCGGCGTCAACGATGACCCCGCCAAATACGGCTTTCCGGCGGTCAACGTCACCGGCGTGCTCGAACGACCCAACGTGGTCGAGAGCGTCGAGCTGCTGCTCAAGATTCGCCCGGAGGTCAAAAGCCTGTTGGTGCTGGCCGACAAATCGGAAACCACCGATCCCCTGATTGCCTACTGTAAAACGCTCAATTTGCCGGTGCGCGTGGTCGCCTATGAACAACCGCTCACCCTGGAGGCCTGGAAGGCGACGCTTGCCCGGTACAGCGGCCAGATCGACGCGATCGGCCTGTATGTGATCCGCACCATCGCCCGCAGCGCCGCCGACCCAACCAAGGTTCCCGAGCAGGAGCTGGTGCGCCTGATCAATGAGCAATACCGGCTGCCTACGGTCGGTTTTTACGACAGCGCCGCCGAATCCGGGGTGCTCTGCGCGGTGAGCGTGTCGATGTGGGAACAGGGGCGAGCCGCCGGGCAGATAGCCCGGGAAATGCTCGCCGGCAAGAGGCCTGGCGACTTCACGGTCACGCCGACCGACCACGGCAGGATTCAACTCAACCTGCGGACGGCCGAACAGCTTGGCATGCAGTTGCCCTACAACGTCATTAAGCGGGCGGACGTGGTGATTCGATAATGGCATACCGGTCCAGTCTCGGCAAAAAGATGCTCTGCCCGATCGTCGCGATTATTGCGCTCGGTCTGGCCGTCGTGTTGGTCGTCTTTCACCTCAACGCCCGAAATGTCGTGCAGCAGGCGCTGACCAAACGTCTGCAACGGGAAGCGCACCTGACGGCGCGCTTGCTCGACAATTGGGTGCAGGCGAGAATGACCGATCTGGTCAATTGGTCCGAGCAGGAGGTGCTGGCCGAGGCCTTGGTCGAAAGCGGATACTACGGCAAAAGCGCCATTCAGGGGGCCACAGCGTTTTTTGACAGCGTGCAAAAGGGGTATCCCTACTTTGACAGCATTTTCCTTGCCAACGTCCGGGGAGAGGTAATCGCCTCCTCATCCAGTGATTATCCCCTGTTAAATATTGTCTTGGCTGACCGCCCATATTTCAAAGAGGCGATGCAGGGTAAAACCGTTGTCTCCGAGGTGCTCGTCAGTCGCTTGGCGGGCAACAGGATTTTCACGATAACGACGCCGATAGCGGTCGAGGAACAGTTTGTCGGCGTGATCAGCGTGGTGATCGATTTTGCCCAATTCCAGGCGCTTTTTCTCGATGAATTCAAGCTTAAACAATACGGCTACGCCTTCCTGACCGACAAACGGCAGCAGGTGATGGCCAGCTCCGGCGACAATGAAATACTCCTGTCGGCTCCCGAGCACGCAGATTTTTTGCAGCGGATTGCCGCCAGCGACAGCGGCTTGTTCATCCATCGGCTGGACGGCAAGGAAACCCTGACCGCTTTTCAGCACCTGCATTGGGCGGACTGGTCGTTCAACATCAACCAGTCCCTGGACGACACGCTGCAGCCCTTGGCCAGGATCGCCCAGGTCAGCGCCGTCGGCGCGGTTGTGGCGCTGTTTTGCATGTCGTGGTTTATCATCCATCTTTTTCGCGCCTTGATTGCCAAGCGGTTGCACAACATGCTCAAGGTTATCGGCGACATCAAGATCGGACAGTTCGCCCAACGCATTCCTCAGCCGTCTGTCCGGGCTGACGAGATCACCGAGCTGACCGATTCGTTCAACGGCATGATCGAACAATTGGAGCACACCCTGAAAACGCTCCATGAGGAAATTGAGGTGCGCAAGAATGCCGAAGCCGTTCTCGCCGATCATCAGGACAATCTCGAAAAGATCATCGAGCAGCGGGGGGCTGAGTTGAAAAAAGAAATCCTGGAACGGCAGCGGGCGGAGGAACGGCTGGTCCGGGCGGAGAAACTGGAGATGATCGGCGCCTTGGCCGGCGGCGTGGCCCACGACTTGAACAATATCCTTTCAGGCATTGTCAGCTACCCCGACCTGCTGCTGTTGAAACTGGCCCCGGACAGTCCGCTGGCTCGGCCGTTGCGCACCATCAAGGAGTCTGGAGAAAAAGCGGCCGCCATTGTCCAGGATTTGCTCACCCTGGCGCGGCGCGGCGTCACGGTCAAGACGCCGGTCAATCTCAATGAGCTGATTGAGTCCTATCTTCGCAGTCCCGAGTTTGCATTGCTGCGGGCAAATCATCCCGGCGTCCGGGTGACCACCGCTTGCAGTCCTGATTTGTTCCATGTGTTGGGCTCGCCGGTGCACCTGTCCAAAACGGTTATGAATCTGGTGATCAACGCCGCCGAGGCCATGGAACACGGCGGCCTCATCCGGATTGCAACAGAAAATCGGTATGTGGACAACTCGCTGCGCCTGTACGAAAAAATCGGCCAGGGCGAGTATGTGGTGCTGGAGGTGGCGGATCAGGGCAGCGGCATCAAACCCGAAGACATCGACAAAATTTTTGAGCCTTTTTACACCAGCAAGAAGATGGGCAAAAGCGGCACTGGGCTGGGCATGGCCGTGGTTTGGGGCACGGTCAAGGATCACTTGGGGTATGTCAACTGTGAAAGCCGGGTCGGCGTCGGCTCCACGTTCACCATCTACCTGCCGGTCACCTCGCAGGTCTACCAGCGGCAACTGCAGGAGTCGTCGCTGGAGGATTGCCGGGGGCAGGGCGAGCATATTCTGGTGGTGGACGACGTCGAGGAGCAGCGGGAGATCGCCGCCGCCATTTTGCTCGAATTGGGGTACCGAGTGATCACTGCGGCCAGCGGCGAGGAAGCGGTGATGTTGGCGGCGCGCGAACGGTTCGACCTGCTGCTGCTGGACATGATCCTGGGCGAGGGCATGGACGGCCTGGACGCCTATCGCGCCATCCTGGTTCATGCGCCGGGGCAGCGGGCGATCATCACCAGCGGCTTTTCCGAAACCGAGCGCATTGCTGAGGCCATGCGCCTCGGGGTTGGCCAGTACATCAAAAAACCCTACATGATCGCCAAGCTGGGCCGGGGCATCCGCGAGGAGTTGGAAAAAAGCTGAACCGCAGCCTGAGTGTTGCGGGACGGATGTGGCTAATATTCCGGCCGGTGCAGATCGAATTTCTTCATTTTGTAGCCCATCTGCCGCTGGGTCAGGCCCAACTCGCGGGCGGCCCGCGACTGCACCCAACCGTTGCGGATCAGGGCCGACTCCACCTGTTCCCGTTCCAGATCTTTCAATGATTTTCGGCCCGACGACGATTGGGTCGGCGGCGCCTGGGGGGGCACCAGGGACGGCAGCACCGTTTCCATGGCCGGGGGAATCCGTCCGGATTCGGGGCTGACCAGATATTCGGGCAGGTCTTCAACCCGCAGCACCTCGCTGTTGGCCAGAATCACCATCCGCTCCACTAGGTTCTGCAGTTCGCGGACGTTGCCTGGCCAGTCGTAGTTGGTGAGAAAATCAAGAAATTCCGTAGACATGCGCATGTTTTTTTCGTTGCGCTTGTTGCTCGAGCGCAGGAAGTGGTCCAGCAGCAGGGGGATGTCGTCGCGCCGTTTGCGCAGCGGCGGCAGATTGATCGGCACCACGTTGAGACGGTAGAAAAGGTCGTTGCGGAAATTGCCCAAGGCCACCGCCCGCTCCAGGCTGACGTTGGTGGCGGCGATGATCCGCACGTCCACACTCTGGGTTTTTGAGGCGCCCAAGCGTTCAAACTGCTGCTCCTGCAGCACCCGCAGCAATTTCGCCTGCAGGAGCAAAGGCAACTCGCCGATTTCGTCGAGAAAGATGGTGCCGTGGTCCGCCTGCTCAAACCGCCCGATCCGGGCCACCACCGCCCCGGTAAAGGCCCCTCGTTCGTGGCCGAACAGTTCGCTTTCTAGCAGATTTTCCGGCAGGGCGGCGCAGTTGACCTTGATGAAGGCCTCGTTTTTGCGGGGGCTGGCGTCATGCACCGCCCGGGCCACCAGTTCCTTGCCGGTGCCTGATTCGCCCAGCAGCAGCACCGTGGCCCCGGAGGGCGCAACCCGTTCAATCGACCAGTACACCTCCTGCATGGCCTTGGACTGACCGATGATCTGATGGCGGTGATAGCGGCCGTGCAGCTTTTCCTTGAGGCTGAGGTTTTCCTGGACCAACTTCTCCCGGTCCTGGCGGATGGCGCGGTTGAGGCTGAGAAACTGGGCGATCAGAGTGGCGAGCACGGTGAGGAAACGGACGTCTTCCTCAAAGGAGATGTCCGCGCCAAACAGCCGGTCGACGCTGAGGACGCCGACCGTCACCCCGGCGAGGACGACCGGAACGCCGATAAACGAGATAGTGGTTTTGGAAATCTTGTTGCGGGCCCCGGTGCGGTTGAGGAACAGGGGTTCGCTGTGGACGTCGGGGACGATGAACGGCGAGCCGGTGCTGAACACCTGGCCGTAGATGCCCTCGTTGAGGCCGTAGACCCCGCGCTGTTCTTCCTCGACGCTCAGGCCGTAGGAGGCGCGGATGGTGAGGTGGCGGCCGGTTTCGTCCAGCAGCGCCAGGGTGGCCCGTTCCATGCGCAGGGTGTCGTGCAACACCTTGAGCATGGAGGATAGCGCCGTGTCCAGATGGACGGCGGAGCCGATCAGATTGACGATGTTATAGAGGGCCTGCACCTCAAGCGCCGCGGTGACGGCTGTTTCGGCGGTGGTCTGGCGCATCGTTTCGTTCCCTTTCATAGGTGTCCTGCCTGAATTGCTTGATTCAAGAGCTCTTGCCATTAAGTGCAAAGCAAAAAACATTCCTGTGTCGAGTTAAGTTGCAGCAAGCCCTGGCCGCGCGGCAGGATGGCTGTTCTGGGCGGAGATGGGGCCCTTGTGATGGGCGGGTTTGTCGCCGCCGGCGCCGAAAAGGTTTGGCGATATGTTCGAATTTGTAAATATTGGAGTTGTTTTGTGACATAAATGAAGTGAATGCGCGGGAATGGAGGGCAGGTGTGCAAAAATGTGGCAGGCAAGAACGGGTGCCGCGCCTCTTGCTCCGGTCAATTGTTCATGACAGACTGGCGCGTATCGGGTAAATCGGCTGCCGAAGAGGGGCCTCCGGTCGTCGCGGAGATGGCGGGCAGGCGTGCAGAAAGGGCGCAGGGTGCAGAGAGCAGGGGATATGACGGCAGAACAGACAACCATTGCAGTGCGAATCGCAAAAGAAGCAATCAATGAACTGCCGCTGGCAAGTTGGGACGGGCCGGTGCATGTGGTGCGGACGGCTGAAGAAGCCGAACTGGCGACGGTCCGCTTGCGTCGGTCCGCTGTGCTCGGCTTTGACACCGAAACCCGGCCGGCCTTCAAAAAGGGGCAGAAATTTTCCCCTAGCCTGTTGCAACTGGCGACCGAGTCCGAGGTGTTTCTCTTTCAACTGCACCAGACCGGGCTGTCGCAGCCGATTTTGACGGTGCTGGGCGACAGCAACATTGTCAAGGCTGGGGTGGCCCCGGATTTTGACCTGAAGAGTTTACAGGAACTGCACCCCTTCGATCCGGGCGGCTTTGTCGATCTGGCCCGGATGGCGCGGCGCAAAGGGGTGCACAATCAAGGGTTGCGCGGCTTGGCCGCCTTGGTCTGCGGCATCCGCATCTCCAAGTCGGCCCGCACCACCAACTGGGCCAACCGCGAGCTCACTCCGCAACAAATCCAATATGCGGCCACCGACGCCTGGATCGGGCTGGAAATTTATCAACGCCTGCAGGCCCTGCCAACGCCGACCCGGCCCTGAACGACTGGGCTGAGATTTTCATCGTCGCGCTTGCCGCAATCAGGGGCCAAGCAGGCCTGGTTTGCCGGCCCTGCGGCAGTAAAATCGATAATAGCCCAGCAGATTGCTGGCAAGAAACAGCGCCTCCATGAGCACGGCGGTGGGGGTGCCGGCCAGGCAGTTGTGCGCCAGCCAGACGCTGGTGGCCGCCAGCATGTTCAGGCGCAACTGTTTGTCCTCTTTGCAAAACGAACCGATGGTTCCGAAGATTGCGCCAATGCAGCCGAGCACGCTCAGCGTCCCGTGGAAGGTCAGCGTCGCGACCGCAACGGCGGCTCCGAGGAACACGGCCATCACCTTTTTCGAGGTGGTGTGATAACTGGCAACGAACCGCACCGCCGCCAGCAGCGCCAGCCCCATGGCCGTGCGGTGGCCGAGCAGGGCAAAATGGGCGGCGATCAGCAGGCAGGAAACCATCAGGCAGAGAATAATCCGCCGCCGTTCTTTGAACTGAAACGAGAGCAGATCAAAGCCGATGGCCACGACGACCAGCAGTTGGGAGAGGAGAAAGGGCGAAAGATGCATGGGGCGTGTGGCGCGGCTTGCGGTTGAGGCCTGAGGTGCCGAAGGGGCCGCCGAAACCTAGGGGGATGAGGGCTTACGAGCGCGTGCCGAGGGCGTCGGCGGCATACGCGGCCGCGCCCAAAAGCGCTGTCTGCGGATTGAGGATGATGCGGATGGGAATGCGGGCCAGCCAATCCCGGTAGGTTCCCCGGGTGAAAACCGACAGGAACCGTTGCTGGTCCAGCAGGGGCAAGAGGCGCGGCGTCAGGCCGCCGCCCAGGAACACTCCGCCGATGGCCAGGGTTTTGAGAGCGAGATTGGCCGCCTCGTCGGCAAGGATGTCGAGGAACAGCCGAAGGGTGAGCACGGCAACGTCGCAGGGCCGCCCGCCCTGCACGGCCTCCAGCCCAGCCTGGACAATGACCGGGGTTGGGACGTCGGCTTGCTCCAGCTGCGCCTGCAGCCAGTCCGGCGGTGGTTCTCTTGTGGCCATGAACGCAAACAACTCGGGCAGGGCCAGGCCGGAACAGACCTGCTCCACCGAGACATGCGCCTGCCGGGCGCGCATGAAGGCGAGCAGATCGCTTTGCAGTCCGTCCCGCGGGGCAAAGCTGACATGGCCGCCTTCGGAGGGGCAGGGGAGATAGCCGCCGTTGTGCGGCACGAGAAAGGCCTCGCCCAGTCCGCTGCCAGGGGCAAGCACCGCCATTGCCCCGCCCGCGTGCTGTTCTCCGGGCTGAAGAATCCGGAGGTCTGCAGGGGGCAGATGCAAGGCGCCCATGGCGGTGGCCACCAGATCGTTGATCAGATCGACCCGAAGGAAACCAAACCGCTGTTGCAGGGTTCGGGCGTCCAGCGTCCAGTTGAGATTGGTCATGTGGACCGCGCCCGCCATCACTGGGCCGGCAACGCCGAAGCAGGCGCGAACCGGCGCGGCCTCGCCTTGGCCAAGAAAATCCAGCAACAAAGCGTCAAAACTCGCAAACGCCCTGTTCTGCAAGGTCTGCTGCCGCAGTGGTTGTCCCGGCCAGGTCTGGTACAGAGCCAGCGCCGTCTTGGTGGCGCCGATGTCGCCGGCGAGCAGCAGGCATGCAGAGTGTGTCATGGCTTACCCTTCCTTGATCAGGCGGATGTCCCAGGCCTCAGAGCGGTTGTTGTTGGCCGGATTTTCCACCACCCGGAATTCAAAAATGCGGTGCGGCTCCTGGAAAAAATGGTCGGAGGGCAGGGTCGATTTCGACAGGTGGAAAAACACGGTTTCCGATTGCAGGGCATTGTCCTGCAGGCGGTAATAACGGAAAAAACCAAAGCCACGGTCCTGGTTGAAGTTGGCCACTGTGCCGCGCTGCCACTGCTCGCCGTTGTCGCCGTAACTGCCGGCGATCGGCAACAGTCCCGGCACCAGAAAGCCAGAGACATAGGAGTCGGCAACCTCGCGCAACTCTTTGTTCACATTGTGAAAACCAATGACCTCCACCCGGCAGCCCATGTTCTGCAGGGCGACGATCAGGCGGAGGAAGTCGCCGTCGCCGGTGAGCAGGATAATGCGGTCGAGATTGCGCGCCTGCAGCAGGGCGTCGATCGCCAGATCCATGTCGGCGTTGGCCTTGGTGGTGATGTTGCCGTCTTCGTCCTTGAACCGGCGGACATACTTCTTGATGATCTTGAAGCCGCACTGACGCAGGATGTTGTGGTAGGAATAAACTTTTTGTCGGTATTCCGGATCCCGTTGGGTGCGCTCGTGATCCTCGGCCAGATAACAGTTGGCCCGCAGCATCACCGAGTTGTTGTTGTTGGCCAGATCGACAAGCACGTCGTAGCGCATGCCGTAACCGCCGCTCATCTTGATGTTTTCCGCGTCTACATAGATTGCTGATTTGAGCATGACAAACGTTGGCTCTTAATGGGTTGGCTGAGGATGTTTGATAACGGTCTTACTCCCACTCAATGGTCGACGGCGGCTTGGAGGAGATGTCGTAGACCACCCGGTTGACGCCGCGAACCTCGTTGATGATCCGGTTTGAGATGCGGCCCAAAATCTCATAGGGCAGGCGCGACCAGTCGGCGGTCATGGCGTCCTTGCTGTCCACCGCCCGCAGGGCGATCACATGCTCGTAGGTGCGGCCGTCGCCCATGACGCCCACCGTCTGAATCGGCAGGAGCACGGCAAACGACTGCCAGACCTTGCGGTACCAGCCGGAATCCTTCATCTCCTCCAGCACGATCACGTCCGCCTGACGGAGGATACGCAGCCGTTCCGCCGTGACCTCGCCCATGATGCGGATGCCCAGGCCGGGGCCGGGGAAGGGCTGGCGGTAGATGGCCTCTTCGGGCAGGCCCAGTTCCAGGCCCAGTTCGCGGACCTCGTCCTTAAACAGCTCGCGCAGGGGTTCGATCAGGTCCAGCTGCATCCGTTCGGGCAGGCCGCCGACGTTGTGATGCGATTTTATTGGCGCCTTGCCGCGAAACACCACGGATTCAATCACATCCGGATAGAGCGTGCCCTGGGCCAGATAGCGCACGGCGCCGAGTTTTTTGGCCTCGGCCTCGAAAATTTCGATGAAGCCGTAGCCGATCCGTTTGCGTTTTTCCTCGGGATCGGCGACGCCGTCCAGGGATTTGAGAAAGAACTCCTCGGCGTTGACGTCAATCACCTTGAGATCGGTTTTTTCTCGGAAGAAGCGGAGCACGCTTTCCGACTCGCCGGTCCGCATCAGGCCGTTGTTGACGTAGATGCAGGTCAGCTGGTCGCCGATCGCCCGGTGGACCATGGCCGCGACCACCGAGGAGTCGACCCCGCCGGACAGGGCGCAGATGACCTGATCAGTCCCGACCTTGGCCCGGATGTCGGCCACGGTGGCGTCAATGAACGAATGCATGGTCCAGTCCGGTTGGCAGCCGCACAGCCCAAAGATGAAGTTGCGCAGCACGTCGGTTCCGATCAGGGTGTGGGCCACCTCGGGGTGGAACTGCACCGCGACAAAGGGCTTCTCGCTGTGGCGCAGGGCGGCGTAGGGCGAATGGGCGCTGGTCGCGGTGACCACAAACCCCGGCGCCAGTTGCTCGACCCGGTCGCCGTGACTCATCCACACCTGGTAATGGGAGGGCGTTGTCTCCATGCCGGCGAACAAGCCGCCGGTGTATTCGATGTTGAGCTGGGCCTTGCCAAACTCGCGTTTCTCGGCCTTCTCCACCCGTCCGCCCTGCTGCACCATCATCAACTGGGCGCCGTAGCAGATGCCGAGGATCGGCACGCCGAGCTCATAGATGCCGGGATCGCTGATCGGCGCGTCGTCGTCGTAGACGCTGGCCGGTCCGCCGGACAGAATAACGCCGGTGGGCCGCATGGCCTTGAGTCGTTCCAGATCCAGGGTATAGGGGTGAATCTCGCTGTAGACCTTCTGTTCGCGGATGCGGCGGGCGATCAATTGGGTGGTTTGCGAGCCGAAGTCGAGGATGATGATTTTCTGCGTATGCGTGGACATGGCGCCTCTTGATGCAAGGATGAAAGGACGGCGAGAGCGGTTTATAACCCTTCGGTCCGGTAGTTCGGGGCCTCTTTGGTGATGATGACGTCGTGGACGTGCGACTCGCGCAGGCCGGCCGACGAAATTTGCACAAAGCGGGCCTTGTTGTGGAGTTCCTCGATGGTGGCGGCTCCGGTGTAGCCCATGCCGGAACGCAGGCCGCCGAGCAGCTGGTAGATCATCTCCGAGATCGGCCCCCGGTACGGGACCTTGCCTTCAATGCCTTCAGGCACCAGCTTGCTGCTTTCCTTGTCTTGGAAATAGCGGTCGCTGGAGCCCTGTTTCATCGCCCCGATCGAGCCCATGCCGCGATAGCCTTTGTACTTCCGGCCCTGGTAGAGGAAGGTGTCGCCCGGGGTCTCGTCGGTGCCGGCAAAAAGCGAGCCGATCATCACCGAATGGGCGCCAATGCCGATGGCCTTGCAGATGTCGCCGGAGAATTTGATGCCGCCGTCGGCGATCACCGGGATGCCTTTCTTCGAGGCGGCCTCCACGCAGTTTTTCAGGGCCGTGAGCTGCGGCACGCCCACTCCGGCCACAATGCGGGTGGTGCAGATCGAACCCGGCCCGACGCCGACTTTGATTCCGTTGGCGCCGGCCTTGATCAGCGCCTGGGCTGCTTCGCCGGTGGCGATGTTGCCGGCGATCACCGGCAGGTCGGGGAAGTGGGCCTTGATCTCCTCCAAGGCGCGGAGGATGCCGGCGGAATGGCCGTGGGCGGAATCGAGCACCACCACGTCCACCTTGGCCCGCACCAGCGCCTCGGTGCGCGGCAGCATTTCCGCGCCGACGCCCAGTGCTGCGCCCGCCAGCAACCGACCCAGGCCGTCTTTGGCGGCGCTCGGATATTGTTTGATTTTTTCGATGTCCTTGATGGTGATCAAACCCTTGAGGCGGCCGTCGTCGTCAACGATCAGCAGCTTCTCGATGCGGTGTTCATGCAGCAGGGCCTTGCAGTGCGGCAGGTCAATGCCCACCGGGGCGGTGACCAGATTTTTGCTGGTCATGACGTCGTTGACCCGCAGGCCGTCGTCGGAGACAAAGCGCAGGTCGCGGTTGGTGACGATGCCCACCAGTTTGTCGCCGTCAATCACCGGCAGGCCGGAGACGCGGTAGTTGCGCATGATCTGTTGCACCTCGGCCACGCTCTGGTAAGGGGAGACGGTGATCGGGTCGGCGATCATGCCCGATTCCGACTTTTTGACCCGCTCCACCTCTTTGGCCTGCAGTTCGATGCTCATGTTTTTGTGAATGATGCCAATGCCGCCTTCACGCGCCATGGCGATGGCGGTCTGGTGTTCGGTGACCGAATCCATGGCGGCGCTGAGCAGCGGCGCCTGCAGTTCGATGGTGTCGGTGAGGCGGGTTTTGAGCGACACTTCCGACGGCAGCACCTCGGAGGCGCCGGGCATCAGAAGAACATCGTCAAAGGTGAGCGCCAGGGGAATTGCTTGCTGAAACATGTGGTCTCCTTTTTTGCTGGAGTAAAAACGGGGCCGTGTCGACCGTCCTGGTGAAAACGGCGATGCGGCAGCGCTATTTTTATGTAAAAATTTGATGTGTTACCTAAAATGCAACAGGTCGGACTCCAGACCGGGCTGCTTGACAGCACCGGGCCGAAGCCCGACCTGTTTGTGTATGCTCTTTCCTGCGGATTGGGGCTTGGTGAAGAGAGATTAGGTATTCTCTAGCACGTTCTGGCCTAAAAAGAAATACATGCGCGTGAAAAAACCGGTGGCTTTTACCGGTTGATCCTGCTTTAGTAACCTCCCGTCGTCTCCGGCAGACCATTTGCGGAGGCCCTTGCGCAGTGTTGCGGCGTCCGCTCTGCCGCCTTCCTTCCTCTCACCGATAGCCCAAAAGTTTCCTGTATGGCAAAAATTCTTGAAATCAATCCTGTGAACCCGCAACCGCGTCTGATCGCTCAGGTGGTTGAGGTCCTGCAACACGGCGGTGTGGTTTGTTATCCAACCGACACCATGTACGGTATCGGCTGTGATATTTTTAATCAAAAGGCCGTGCGGCGGGTCTACCAGATCAAGCGACGGCCCAAGGACAAACCGTTTAGTTTTATGTGCGCCTCGCTGACCAACATCAGCCAGTACGGCCATGTCGGCAACACCGCCTATCGCCTGATGCGCAAAAATCTGCCCGGCCCTTACACCTTTGTCCTCTCGGGAACCAAGGTTGTGCCCAAAATTATGCTGACCAAGCAGAAAACCGTGGGCATTCGCGTGCCCGACAACGCCGTCTGTCTCGCCATAATCGAGATGCTGGGCAATCCGGTGCTCAACACCAGCGCCATGCTCGAAGAGGACGAGCAACCGGTGCGCACCTGCGACGACGTCGACCGCCTTTTCGGCAAGCAGGTCGACCTGATCATCGACAGCGGCGAGATCCTGCCCGCGCCTTCCTCGGTCATTTCCCTGTTGACAGAGCAGCCGGAAATCCTGCGGGAAGGGAAGGGCGACGTCAGCGCCTTTCTTTAAATCTTGCCTTCACAGAGACGCCGCCGCCAGTCCCGTGATCCCGTGAGTGTTCGTCTATAAAAAAAGACCGAACCCCAGAGGGGCCGGTCTTTTTGCCGTGCAAAACCTGGCGTATTATTCGACTTCGTCGATCAATACTTCCTTGAGTGATTTGCTCATGGTGAAGTGCAGGGTTTTGCGGGCGGGAATGTTCATCATTTTTCCCGTTTTAGGATTCTTGGTGGTGCGCGGTTTGCGCGTCCTTACGGAAAAGCTGCCAAAGCCGCGTATTTCAACCCTTCTCTCTTCGGCAAGCGCCTGCGAAATCTCTTCGAGAATGATTTCAACAGCTTGCGCTATGTCCTGTTTGTAGTAGTCGCCAAGCTGTTCGGAAACTTGATTGACCAATTCACGCTTAAGCATGATAATTTTTTCCTTTTAACCAACCGCATTGTCGGCAAGCGGCGTAAGGCCTCTTGCTGCGGGCAATAGAAAGGGCGTTTCATCTTTCCTGAACTTGGGCTCCGGTCAGATGAAACACCCGTTGCTGTGATGAACGAACCAGGAACGCGAACGGTTTATTTGTTCGAGTCCTCTCCCGCCGCCGCCTTCAGCAGATCGCCAAAGGTGGAAGGTCCGCTGCTCTGCGCTTTTTGCAGGTATTCTTCGGGGACGGCGCCGTTGTTGTCGTCTTTTTCCTGCAGGGCCTTGACGGAAAGGCCAATCTTGCGGTCGTCGGCGGAAACGTTGATCACCATCGCCTTCAAGACGTCGTTGACATTGAACATGCCGACCGGGGTTTTCACCTTGTCTCGAGAAATCTCGGAAACATGCACCAAGCCTTCGATGCCCTCTTCCAGCTGCACAAAGACGCCGAATTCGGTCACGTTGGTGATGGTGCCCTCAACGGTGGAGCCGATCGGGTAGTTGCTGGCCGCAGCCTGCCATGGATCGGGCTCCAACTGCTTGACGCCCAGGGAGAACCGTTCGTTTTCCTTGTCAATTTTAAGCACAACCGCCTGGATGGTCTCGCCCTTGGCGTATTTTTCGGACGGATGCTTGATCCGCTCGGTCCAGGAGAGGTCGGAAACGTGGATAAGACCGTCGATGCCCTCTTCTATGCCGATGAAGATGCCGAAGTCGGTGATGTTTTTGATCTTGCCCTCAATAACCGAACCCACCGGATAGCTCTCTTCCACTACATCCCACGGGTTGGGCTGCAGCTGCTTCATGCCCAGGGAGATGCGCTTGGTTTCGGCTTCGACCTTGAGCACCTGGACCTCGATTTCCTCACCAACGCCAACGATCTTGGACGGATGGCGCGGTTTTTTCGACCAGCTCATCTCGGAGATGTGCACCAGACCTTCGACGCCTTCTTCCAACTCAACAAAGACGCCGTAATCGGTGATGGAAACGACCTTGCCGGTGACTCTCGAGCCCGGCGCATACTGCTCCGGAACGCGTTCCCAAGGATCGGTCTTGAGTTGCTTCACGCCCAGAGAGACGCGGTCGGAATTCTTGTCGTATTTGAGGATTTTGACCTCGATCTCCTCGCCAACGGTGTAGAGCTTGGAAGGATGGGAAACCCGGCCCCAGGAAAGGTCGGTGATGTGGCAGAGACCGTCCATGCCGCCCAGGTCGATGAACAGACCGTAGTCGGTGATGTTGGTGATGGCGCCGCGGATGGTCTGGCCCTCTTCGAGGGAGGTGCGCATCTGCTCGCGCAGGGCGGTGCGCTGATTCTCAAGAATGGCCCGCCGCGAAATAACCACGTTGTTGCGTTTGCGGTTGAACTTGAGGATCTTGAACTCAAAGGTCTGGCCGATGAGTCCGTCGAGATCCTTGACCGGGCGCAGGTCGATCTGTGAATAGGGAAGGAATGCCGGCACCCCGATGTCGACGGACATGCCGCCCTTGACCCGGTTGTCGATACGGCCCTCAATGGTCCCGTCTTCTTCTTGAATTGTGGCAATCTGTTCCCAGACTTTGATGGCAATGGCTTTTTCGCGGGAAAGCAGCAGACCGCCTTCCTCCTTCCGTTTTTCGATGAAGACTTCAAACTGGTCGCCGATTTTGATTTCCCGATCCGGGTCTTCATGGCGGAATTCGGAAAGCGCAACATAGCTTTCCGCCTTGTCGCCGACGTCGATCAGGACGGCGTCGCTGCTCAGGCCGACGACGGTTCCGAGCGCAACCTCGCCAACCGTAATGACGGTGTTGTTGTCTTCTTGTTCAAACAGTTCCGCAAAGCTCATTTCTTCAAAGCTGTTGTCATCTGCCGCAAATGCGGGTTGAGTTCCGTTCTTTGTCATGGAATGTTCCTGTGGCGACCGGTGCTGGTCTTTAATAAGTGGTTGATGAGACGAAAAATGAGGTTCTCTCGCTCAAGGTAATAAGGCTAATTTATTTACCAGAGATTTTTTTGAAAAACAACTGTTTCCTCTTGAAAAAAGGCATTTCTTTGTTTGTCCGCCAGGGGCGGAAGTGTTGCGGAAAGGTGCAAGACGCGCCGGGGCAAGGCCAGCGGCGGTTCGTCTGGCTCGTTGCAGCGAAAAACGCGGGGGTATGGAGGCGACGCCGGGTTCAGCCTTTTCCCTGGGCGCTCAGTTCCTCAAGAAAGGCCCCGAACAGTTCCTCGTAGGTGGGAATGGCCTTGCGCAGAATGATGTCGAGATGGCGCAGGTCGCCGGTGTTGACCGTCAGGTTGGCGCTGTGCGCCAGGGCCTCAAGATTGTAGAGGGTGTGGAAGGCGTCGCCGAGCAGAATGTAAAACATGTAGCGTCTGCGATTCATGGGCAGGGCGCGCATGTGCGCGTGGAAAGAGGATTGGGCCAGCGAGCCCTCCATGGCGTCTTGAAAAACAACGCAGGAAAAATTGACGAAACGCATCCTTTCCAGGGCTTCGGCTGGCGCGTCGGCTACGAACACCTGGTAGCCCACGGTTTCCAGGGCTTCGCCGATGCGTTTGCGTTGCTCGCCGGGCGGATGGAGGACCAGGGCCATGGGAACGTCTTCAACCTTTTCCTCGGCCTGGAAAAGACCGGTGTGCAGCCAGTCCAGGTCAGGCGGCGGCGGCGGTTGGACCTGGGTCTCGTTTTTTTGCGGCGGTTGACCGGATTTGTCCAGAGCGATCGCCTGGCGGCAGAGAGGGCATTTCATGGTCAACAGCTTGCCGGCGGCGAGGTGCGACAAGGCCTGTTCCAGGCGACTAATTTGTTCGGTGGTGAATTGCAGGGGTTGCTGGCAGGACGGGCAATGGGTCAGCATGGGAACTCCTTGGGGTGAATGCGGCAGAAGCGGCGGACGAGTGCGGCCAATGGTTGCGACGGCAAGGTCGAGGTGCGGTTGTGCTGTTTCGCTTGATTTATCGCCCGTAAGGATCGGTTTCTTCCTGCTCCATGCGCAGATCGTCGATGGACGAGGTGCGTTCGCCCCGGGCGGCCTTGATCGTGTCCATGCCCCGCTTGATCTCGCTGCGGTGCGAGGAGTAGAGGGTTGCCGATTCCTCGGTGATCAGGCCGGTCTCAAAGAGTTCCAGCAGGTGCTGATCAAAGGTGCGCATGTCGCGGGACGAGCCGTCGCGGACAACATTGTAAAACGTTTTTTCCTCGGTCTCGCCGTTGATGATCAAATCCCGAACCCGCAGGCTGGTGCAGAGAATTTCCAGGGCCGCGATGCGGCCGCCGCCGATGCGTGGCAGCAGTCGTTGGCTGACCACCCAGCGGATGGTGTCGGCGAGACGGTTGCGCACCTGCGGTTGCTCGTCTTGCTCAAACATGCCCAGGATGCGGTTGATGGTCTGGCCGGTGTCGATGGTGTGGAGGGTGGAAAACACCACATGGCCGGTTTCTGCGGCGGTCAGGGCGATCTCCAGGGTTTCGCGGTCGCGGATCTCGCCGACGAGAATGACTTTGGGGGCCTGGCGCAGGGCGGCGCGGAGACCGCCGGCAAAGGTGTCGAAGTCGTCGCCCATCTCCCGCTGATTAAAGGTGGCCTTCTTGTGAGGGTGGATATACTCGATCGGGTCTTCCAGAGTGACGATGTGCACCTGGCGTTCCTCGTTGATCCGATTGAGGATGGCCGCCATGGAGGTGGTTTTGCCGGTGCCGGTGGCGCCGGTGAACAGGATCAGGCCGTTGACCTCGCGGGCCATCTTGCTAAAGGCCTCGGGAAAATGGAACCCGCTGATTGAAGGGATTTTGGTTTCAAGTTTTCGCAGCACCGAGGTGTAGTAGCCTTTCTGCGAGAAAATGTTGACCCGAAAACGAACCTTTTCGTCCAGGGAATAGGACAGGTCGCAGGAGCCCTTGGTAACCAGATCGCGCAACAGGCGGCGGTTGCCGCCGATCAGATTCAAGGCAAAGACCTCGGTCTGAAACGGGGTCAGTTCCGTCACCGGCGGCGCGACGTCGACCGCAACCAGCGAGCCGTCGCTTTCCACCTGCAAGGTCTTGCCCACAGTGATATTGAGGTCTGAAACCCGCGCGTGCTTGGCCAGCATGGCGGTGATCCAATAGTTAATCTCCTGTTGTTTCATGGCGTCTACCAGTGTAGAATTGACAAAGTAATTACTATGGGTTCTATCGCTTAGGCGGCAAAAGACAAGCAAAAAATAAATCAGTGAGTTGAGGTGAGGACGATGGCGAATCCACTGCGGAGCGCGGCGACAACGGAAGGCAGAAGAATGGCGGGCGCTCGCGCTCTATGGCGGGCTAACGGCATGCGCGAGGAGCAGATTGGCAAACCGGTGATCGCTGTGGTCAACTCCTTCACCCAGTTTGTGCCCGGCCATGTGCATCTGCACGAGATCGGTCAGCGGGTGAAGCAAAAGATCGAGACGCTGGGCTGTTTTGCCGCGGAGTTCAACACCATCGCCATTGACGACGGCATTGCCATGGGCCACGACGGCATGCTCTATAGCCTGCCGTCCCGCGAGCTGATCGCCGATTCGGTCGAGTACATGTGCAACGCCCACAAGGCCGACGCCATGGTCTGCATTTCCAATTGCGACAAAATTACTCCCGGCATGCTGATGGCGGCGATGCGGCTTAACATTCCGGCCATTTTTGTTTCCGGCGGCCCGATGGAGGCCGGACGGGCGGGCGGCAAGGCCCTGGATCTGATCGACGCCATGATCATGGCCGGCGACAGTTCGGTCAGCGATGCGGAGGTGGCTGAGGTCGAACGCAGCGCCTGCCCGACCTGCGGCTCCTGCTCCGGGATGTTCACCGCCAACTCAATGAACTGTCTCAACGAGGCCCTGGGCCTGGCTTTGCCGGGCAACGGCACCGTGGTCGCCACCCATGCGGCCCGACTGGCGCTGTTTGATCAAGCTGCCGAGCGGATTGTGGCCATGTGCGAGGCCTGGTACGGCCACGGCGACGCCACCGTTCTGCCCCGGTCGATAGCCAGCAAGGCTGCGTTTTGCAACGCCATGGCGCTGGACATTGCCATGGGCGGTTCGACCAACACCGTGCTCCACATCCTGGCCGTGGCCCATGAGGCCGGGGTCGACTTCACCATGCAGGACATCGACGCCCTGTCGCGCAAAGTGCCCAACCTGTGCAAGGTGGCGCCCAGTTCGTCGCACCATGTAGAAGACGTCAACCGGGCCGGCGGTATCCTCGGCATTCTGGGGGAACTGGAGCGCGGCGGCCTGATCGACGCCAGCGCGCATCGGGCCGACGGCCTGACCCTGGCCCAGGCGCTGTCGCAGTTTGACGTCATGCGGCCCGAGGCCAGCGAGGCGGCCCGCACCCTGTACCGCAGCGCCCCGGCCGGGGTGCGCAACCTGACCATGGGCTCGCAGGCCACGCTCTATCCCGAGCTTGACCTTAACCGGGAAACAGGCTGCATCCGCGACCTGGCCCACGCCTATTCCCGCGACGGCGGTTTGGCCGTGCTGTATGGCAACATCGCCGAGAAGGGCTGCATCGTCAAGACCGCCGGCGTCGACGCCTCCATCCTTCATTTTACCGGCAAGGCCAAGGTCTATCACTCCCAGGAGGAGGCTTGCGACGCCATCCTCGACGGCGTGGTTGAGGCCGGCGACGTGGTGTTTATTCTCTACGAGGGGCCCAAGGGCGGGCCGGGCATGCAGGAGATGCTCTATCCCACCTCCTACTTGAAATCCCGCCATCTCGGGGCCGCTTGCGCGCTGATCACCGACGGCCGTTTTTCCGGCGGCACCTCCGGCCTGTCCATTGGCCACGTCTCGCCGGAAGCCGCCAGCGGCGGGGCCATCGCCCTGGTTCGGGAGGGCGACCGCATAGACATCAATATTCCGAAGCGAACCATCTCGCTGCTGATCAGCGCCGAAGAACTGGCTGCCCGCCGCCTCGAGGAAGCAGCCCGAGGCGCCGAAGCCTTTACCCCCAAGCGCAACCGGACGATTTCCAAGGCCTTGCAGGTGTACGCCCGTTTTGCCGCCTCGGCCGATCAGGGCGCGGTTCGGCTGCTGGATTAATCGCCGCGCGACCCCGATGCAGAGGATGCGAATGGCCGATTGTTTGGCGGCATTCCGTCCTCTGCTTGTTGACGCAGTCGAGTGAGCGCCCAGAGCATCCCCATCCTGGCGGCGGCTGGGCGACGCGTCGCGGTTTGCGGAATGCAGGCGCGCCAAGCGTTTGGAGCCGGTGCTGTTCTTGCGACGGTAATTCCAATTCGCTTTCAAGTTGAGCCACTCATAGTGGTAGAGTCACAGCGAGGAGATCTCTCGTTATTCCCCGATAGTTCTCGTTTCGCTCGAAATTCCCCCCTTCGTCGGCGCGGTTACGCTCTGCGCATCATGCGTCGCTTGATTTAGCAATAGAATCAATTGGTTTTTCGGCCATAATCGCTACGGTTAAGGCTGTCTCAGTCTGTTTGTGCAGGAGCTCGGCATGAAGTCAACTTGTTTGCTTATTTCTCATGTTTTCATCCTGTTAACAGCATCGGCGTTTCTGCCGCCGCATTCGCTGGCAACGGCTGAAACATTGTCGGACATTGATCAAGAGATTCAAACCAACCAGGCCATTGTGACTGATCGTGGCGGTTTGGACGCTTATAATATTTACGCGGGCGTAACCACAAGCCGCTTGGATCGCAAAATCAGCATTCTTCAGGATGCGGACATTCATCCAAGGTTTTATCAAACAGGAGCCGGAGTCACCGATTACACGAATTTTTATTCGTTTACCAGTCGGCCCGGCGTAACCGACACCAGCCTTTCGTTGGTGACTCCAAGCAGCACCCTTCGGTTATACCGACGCGGCAACAGTGGATACCAAGAGGCTTTGGGATATTTGGGGAGCTGGTGGGGCGACCAGTATCGCGGAATACAGGAGGCGAGAGACGAACAGGCTATTTTGGCTGCATGGGGTAGTGATTTGCAGCGAATTTATGTGATCGATGTTCCGGCTGGCAACACCCTGATTGGAGGACTGGCTTCACCGATGGAAAAGGATGGGGAATATAGGCAGGGCGGAGCTTATCAATATTATTACCGGGGTGCTCCCACGAATTGGTTAGTCTATGCTCTTTATGCTCCAGACTATTTGAAAAGCTATTCCGGAGCAGTTGTTGGTGCGCAAAGAGTGGGTCGCAGCATCGCGACTGACCTTGGCGTACATTTGGATCAGACGCGTTATGGATCACAAAGTCATCATGCAGACGCAGGCGCCGGACAGGAAGCAGAAGGAGAGCTTTGGATGCGCGGCTTTGGCGACAATATTGATTACGATGAAAAAGACGGCAGTTCAGTTGATGCTCACACGGCTGGCATGAGTATGGGCTGGCAACGAATGCTTGAAGGAAATAAACCTGGGGGCCAATCGAGGTCGTATTGGGGAGTTATGTTTGGCATTGGGGATAACTTTCAAGAATACGAGACCAGTGCTGTGGAAAACAGTGCGAAAGCCACGGTTGGAGGGATATATGGTTTGTATGTGAGCAATCCTGAGAGTCCGCGCTCCTGGTACGGAAGTTGTTCTTTGTTGCATGGCGGACTGCGCCTCAACAATACCGTGCCGGGTGAGCTGGGATATGGACTGAGCCAGGATTACGATGGCGACATGACCGTACTTACCGTTCAAAATGGCATTGCATTCCGGAAGCAAAACGGCTGGTCGATTGAACCTCATCAGCAATTTTCCTATACAAAGATTGGGATGAGCGATTTTAACGACAATCTTGGGGCTCGAGTCTCGTTGAAGCAGGGCGATTCTTTATGGGGACGCTTTGGTGTTGAGGTGAGGAAAGTTATTGAAAACGCCCCGGACAATCAAGTGAGCGTCTGGACAAAGATCAGTTGTATCCATGATTTTTTCAACCGCAACGAGGTCAGTGTTGCAGGGGACACGGCCGCCAGCGAATTAGATCAAAACAGTTATGTCTTGGCGATAGGCACAGATTTCAAACTCAACCAAAGATTGAGTCTGCAAGGTCAGGTCGCAGAGGTGTTTGACGGAGAAAACGGAGTGCAGGGAAATCTGTCGTTGAAATATAACTGGTGATAAATACGGTCAATTAATCGCATGGAATCATCATGTTGACGCTTGAGCCCTCAAGATATTTCTATATTCCGTATCCGACGAATTCAACGTTCAATACGCGTTGGCTCATGGTGACTCCAAAAAGATTAGCGGCACGGGACCAATTGCCTACGCCAAAACAGAAATGGGCGTAAAGGATATCGAAAAACTGTCAGGTGAAAATATTCGGGAATTTCTTGAGACAAAGGTCGAAGGCGGTGTGTCGCATGCCACGCTTGCGCAGTACGCGGCTGCTCTTGAAAAACTAGAAGTAGCGCTCAATCGCTACGCATCGCAAAACGGCACTGGCCGGGAATATCATTTTTCTCAGGCGATCAATGAAGCTCGGATTGCTGGGAGAGGGTTAGACCGGTTTGAAGGAAGTCGGGCGTATCTTGAGCCGCGTGTACTGGTCGCGGCGGTACGAGGTGATGATTTTAAACTGGCGGCACATATTCAACTGGAGGGTGGAGCACGGATTAGCGAGGCCAACCGTATTGGGAGCGAGAATTTGAAGGGGCTCGTCCAGATTCACAGATCGGCGAACTCAAGGGCTGGATCATGGTGCAAGGTAAAGGAGGCAAGGTAAGAGAGGTTGGCGTCAAGCCTGACACCTATGCGCGACTGGAAAAGGTGGTTGCAAACGGCCAGCGGTTTGAATTGAGCGGGGATGCTTACAGGCGCGAACTCAAGGACGCTGCTATGGCTACTGGCCAAGAGTATCAGGGGTCACATGGGTTGCGATGGTCATGGGCGCAAGAGCGCCATCAGGAGTTGCAACGATCCGGCAAAACCTATGAGCAGACTATCGGCCAGGTCTCCCGTGAGATGGGCCATGAACGCGCCGATATTACTGAGCACTATCTCAGATGAGTGTCCTGATTGTGTGCTGTCCGAGAACCGAATGCGTAGGCTTGATGCAATGAGTGGGGTGTGAAAACGAGCTCAAAAGCAACCGTGCCACATCTCGACTCTACCCGTTTTCGGAGGCACCTTTATGTTGCTGCGATGTCTTGATTAAATCTTTTTAAATCGTTATGATTAATTTTTAATCGGGTAATGGTGGCCGAATAGGAATTTCACTAGATGTAAAGGGTGTGATGATGGGATCTCAGACGGATACTCGTGTGTTAACTGCGCATGTGCCTATCCCGCTTGCCGAAAAGGTGGATCAAATGGCCGCTCGGTTGGAGCGTTCGCGAGGATGGATTATGAAACAGGCGTTGTCGGCTTGGGTAGAACAGGAAGAAGATCGCTATCGCTTAACACTTGAAGCGCTTACTGACGTGGATTCTTGCCGGGTTATCGATCAGCAGGCGATTCAGGCGTGGGCAGACAGCCTTGAGCGGGATGAGCCTTTACCGGTTCCGTACTGATGGAATTGCAGTGGACCCGCAGTGGATTGTCCGATTTGGCGCGGCTGTATGAGTTTTTGGCCACCGTGAATAAAGGGGCTGCGGCCCGCACCGTGCAATCCTTGACCAAGGCGCCGACACGTTTGTTGCTTAATCCACGTATGGGAGAACAATTATTCGAATTTTTGCCGCGTGAGGTGCGGCGAATCGTCGTGGGGCAATATGGAATGCGCTACGAACTCCAAGGTGAGTCCAGCTATGTCTTGCGATTATGGCATACCCGCGAAAACCGGTAAGCGGTCGGCAACGTGGGCGTAGACATCACATAAAAAGCCTTATGCGACTTGGCACTGGGTTCCGCTCGAAGGTCAGCGGTTCGGCCAGCTCTGCCTGTGGTTTGGCGCTGCGCGAAAGGCGAGGTGATAACAGATAGCGGGCACGGTGGGGCTGTGCCCGCCCTGCCGAGCTACCGGGCTTTTAGTGATTACGATCAGAACGCTTCCTTGCCGTCCCGCATTAGCGAGTATTCTCCATCGAGCACAAAGCCATCGCGCTCATCAGGCAGTCGAACCTTATAGATGAGGTAGTGCTTCACGTCCACACGTTTTGTAACTGGTAAGCTCTCACCCGCAGATAGTTGAGCGATAGCAGGCGGCGCTGGTGATTTCATCGCATCTTCTTGCGTTGCATACACTAGCACCGTTCCTTTCGTTACCAGCTTCAATCCTCTTGGTGACCACATATTTCCCATAAACAGAATTATCCCGAGAACTATGACCGCACCGATTAAATTTATAATCGCGTTTTTGCTCATCATCGCACCCAAAACCCATCGTCGAAGAAGCCACGCGATTTTGAGGGACCATCATAGAATTTCGATCCCCCGTAGTACGGGGAGTCGAGCAAATCATTCCCGATATTGACCGGGAAGAGCGAGTCGGAAAGCGCTCCGCCTGTTGCCTCCTTTAAGCAGTCCCTGTGCGGATCACCGCAGTTATTGGATAAAATGCTGTAATCATCTCGTTTTCTGGCATAGCACTCAACTAATTTCTTTTCTTGTTCGGGTGTTAGTTTGAGAATGGTCCCGACCCCGCTACGGAATCCCTGCTGCCTTTTCGCATAATCTGCAGTATTCGGAAATTTCGTATCCCAACCACCAGGCCCCCAGGAGTAGTTGGTTCCATTTACGTTCGAGGATACATGGCCAAACGAGGACGAACTCCAACCAACAGGTTGCCAAATGATAATCTCTGTGTACAATCCCCAAGGATCCACCGCGTTCACCGGATTCCCACCCACATAGGCATAAAGATTCATCCCCCCGTCCAGCCCGATGGGGTCGGGTGATAGGTACCGCCCGGTCTCCGGATCATAAAATCTGTTCCAGTTGTAAAACAACCCGCTTTCAGGATCAACCATCTGGCCGGGGAAGCGGAACCTGTGGTCAATCTGGTTGATCACCTCGGTCACCTGGCCAAAGGGCTGGGTGTCACCCTGCCAGATCACGGTCCCGGCCGCGTCGACGAGCAGTTGCGCTGTACTCAGGTGATCGTTGAGATAATAGACCACCTGGGGCGTGGCGGCAACGGGTGTTGACGTGGTGTTCAGCATCCCGGCCAGCGATCCCGAGGCCAGGGCCAATAGTGGCCGATATTCCGGTGGTGTTCCGTGCCAGAGGGAGGGGTGGGGATCGTGCAGCCGGCTCAGTATACCGCCGGAGCCATTGACCATTTCCACCGGCGTGTCGCCCAGGGGGTAGACGCTGATCACCCCGCTCCAGAACTGCTGGTCGTTGTAGCCAACCAGCAGCTTGTAGCTCCCGTCGGGCAG
>NZ_JAVBXR010000017.1 GCF_030824455.1 Desulfobulbus sp. | reverse complement strand
AGGCGCCAGGGTGAGAAGAGATTTTCGCATTTCGAGAGGCTATATGCCTTTGACACTTCGTCTCTTCTCCTCACCCCAGCTTATCTAATTTTTCGACTCTTGCCTTTATATGACAGCCCCAAAGAAACGGTTCAGAAGGCTCGGCTGCTTGCTTGGTCGGAATTAGGTATAGTGTCCCCCGAATTCCCTCGCAAAGATCCCGAGATCTCTCCCTTGCGGTCGAGATGACACACCTTCGTCGACCAGGTTTGGCGCACTCCTACCCGCAGCCTGGATGAAGTGCAACGGAATCCGGGAATACTTCACATCATCCCCCGGATTCCGCAGGCTGCATCCGGGCTACGGTCGCCGGCCAGTTCTCTTGAGAATAGGCTGTTATTTACGGCGCCGGCCGGCAATGGCAAGGCCAAGAAGACCGCAGGAGAAGAGCGCAATCGATCCCGGTTCCGGAACCGGTTGAACATCAAGTTGATACAGGGTGCTGGTTTTGCTCCCTTCATTGGCCACAGCCAACCAGTAGTCGCCGTCGTGGCCGTAGGCAAGCAACCCTTCCGGCGCCGTGTCGCCTTCATGAAAAATCAGGCTGAGAAAATCCGGGTTGGTCGGGTCGGTGATATTGAAGGCCAAGATGGCGTTGCTCCGCTCCAAGCCAATAAAGGCCAGGGTGGCGCCGTCGGCCTTCAGCAGGGCCACGCCCTCCGGCTCAGGTCCCTTGTTGTCGCTGCGGCCGTCATCCAGCAAATCGGGATAATTCTCTCTGAGGTAGATTTCGATAAAATCGCCGCTGTCCCATACCAGTTTGCCTTGGGCGTCCCAAATTGAAAATGACCGGGAACCGTAGGAAAAGAGTTGGTCATAATCTCCATCGCCATCAGTGTCGCCGTCAATGGCGGAGATCTCGAGCTTGCCCAGGTTTTCCTTTTTCTGTAGGTTGGCCGCGTCGGGAAAAGCTGTGGGATCAAGCTTTACCTCTCCTACGCTTTTCGTCTCGTTTCGTGAATCTCCCTCATTGGCAGTGACGTAATAATCCTTGCCGTTAACCTGGTAGGCGGCAATGGCGTCCGGCATGTATACGCCCTGCACCGGCCAGTTCTGGACATTTCCCTTGAGATCATCCTTATTGGAAGCATCAATGCCGTTGCCGGCCACACTGTGATCCTTGGTCCCCAGAGCAAGGATTTCAGAGACGGTGTTGCTGGTCAGGTCGACCACCGCCAGGCTGTTGTTCTCCTGCAGGGTCACGTAGGCGGTTTTTCCATCGGGGCTCACGGCAATGTATTCCGGTTCCAGATCGTCCGCCGCACTTCGATCCGGGAAAATACGGACTCCCTGGCTGCGCAAAGCATCTTCCTGGCCGTTGTAGGCCTCGAAACCGGCGGTGGATACAGTGTAGCCGCTCTCGATGATGCTGATCGAACCAACCGCATCATGGGTATCGTCGTAGCCTTCGCCTTCATTGGCCACCAGCAGGCGACCATCCTGGGTGAACACCACCATGTCCGGATTGGCTCCCACGGTTACCTCGGCAAGCTTGTTGGAGTTCAGGTCAAAAAAGAGCACCTTGCCGGGATCTGTTTTCACCTCCGCGCTGAGGGCCACTGCAACCCGGCCATCCTTGATGGCGATCGAGTTGGCGTCGCCAATACCGCTCAGGTCAATGGTCTCGACCCGATTTCCAGTGGCGGCGTCGAGGATGTCAATTCCCTCCGTGCCGACGACCCACAGGCGATTGTTGCTCTCGTCACGGGCGATAATCTCGGCTGTGGTGGAAGCGGAACCGGTCTTGGCCTCATGGCTTGTGGTCCACTGGCGGCTCCAGGTTAATTCAACGGCTGTGGCCTGAGCCACGACTGGCGCCAGGCAGGCGCAGGTTACGGCAAGTGCGGCGAAACGTTTTTTCATAATCTCCCTCCTGTTTTTATCAATCACCCCGCCCATTGGCGAGCAGGAGGTCAAGATTATGTGAACAATGTTAACTTGCGGTTAACAGTTCGTTAAAAAAACAATTTTCACCCTTCAGGCTCGCCTCGGCTCCCTTCCGGAATGAATCGCCGGATGGTCTGCTGCAGGTATTCCGGGGAAAGCTGTGCATCCCGCACGGCCATATTCATTCTTTCCACATACTCATCTTGAGGGCGACCTTCAGCGACAATGGGGTCGATGTACGCCAGGGCGATCAACGCTTCCCCATTGCTGCGCACCGTCACGGCGGATTTGCGATAATTGCCCTCGGCCACCCCTTCAAAATGATCCAGTTTGATTTCGTCCTCGGCCGAGAGAAGAAACAGCAACCCCTCCACCATCTCCTGCGGGTCGGGAACAATATTGGCGTAGCCCCGGGAGGTGATGATCCAGCGATATCCCCGCAACACGCTCGCTCCCTTCAGGGGACTGTTTGGGCAGCGCCGGGCCATCTGGGCCAGATGCATGTTGGAGCCGTAGGCAAAGTAGATCCGGCTCATTCCGCCCTCTCGGCCATGTTGCCGGCTCTGTTCACCAATACCTGCGCAACCGCAGGCGTCTTGTTGTGATCTGCAGGGGCAAAAGACTGAAGCCGCGTATAATCCGGGGCGCGACGGCCGTCATACAGATTGCAGGCGCGGGCATAACGGCAATCTTCCGCCCACAAGCGCAAAAACTGCGGGTCACGGCGATGTTCGCCAACCAGCCGCATCGGCTGCGACAACCCGCGCAGAAGGGGCCCGAACAGCTCCGAGGGGTCACGGAAACATTCCCAGTCGCACCGGCGGCATGCTGTTTGACGGTTGGCCCAGAGGATTTGGGGATCGAGCTCCCACAGCCGACCCATGGGTTCCGCCCCGCGATAGCCGCAGGGATAGGTCTGGCCATGGACGCTGTCGACAAAGAGGTAATCGATTCCGCCCCGGCACGGGTAGCCTTGCTCCTCCCGGCCGCTATGCTGATTGATCAGGCTGTGCAGCGAGGACAGGGGCGTAACAATGCGCAGCCGCGAACGAAATTTCTTCGCCGTCTCGGCCAGAGCCTGGTACAGCAGCACCTTTTCCCGCTCACTGAAACAGACCAGCCGCTCTGCGGCGGTGGCGCCGTACACCGCCTGCAAACCCGAGGCGTCGGCGTCGACGCTCATGGGGTAACAGGCGCTGGTGAGGGTGAAGCCCATGTCGAGCAGAAGCCGATACAACCGCTCAAGACCATTGCCAAAAGCCAGGGAAAACCGTTCCTCAGGGGCGGCGTCTCCGGTCAGCGGTTGCAGTTGGGCGGTTTCTTGGGTGAGATTGCGATTGAGGCCGACATTGGCCGAAGGATAGATGCCGTGGGCATGAAAAATTGGCAGGGCCTTGGCAATGCCGCTCAATACGCCGGGAAATCCGCGCATGGCGTCGTGGATTGCCGGCTCGGCCGAATCAACGGAGAACCAGAGATTACGCAGCGGGGTGGCGGCCAAGGCTTCGGCCAGCGACTTGACCCGATCGTTGAAACAGGGATCCTGGTGATTGCGAAAGAGAAAGCCGTTGGTGCCGGTGCGGATATAGCGAAATCCAACCTTTCCGGCATAGGTGATCAATGCAATCAAATCGTCCCGGAAAAGCAGGGGCTCCCCGCCGGTGAACGAGACCATGCGCATACCCTGCCGGGCCCCGGCGTCGAGCAGTCGCTTCACATACACATTGTCCAGGCGCGTGCGCTGAAAGCGGTTGAGCACCCGCATGCCGCACTGCGGACAGCGGGCGTTGCACCGATCGGTGAGCTGAATGATCAGCTGCCCCGGCGCCTGTCCGCGAAAAAGTCGACCCAATGTCCCCAGCGTTTCCCCAAACCTACCCATAGTTGCTCCTTATCAATAAAAAAAACCGGTCATAACGCCTCTTCAGGCTCGTAATGACCGGTTGTACCACATCAGCAAGGAGGCAATCGTTAGGCCTTGGTTACAGGTTTGTTGGGTGTTTGTTGCGGATTTACCGGCGTGCTTCTGGTCGACGCGAGTTCTCGACCGAAAAGCAACCGGCAGCGTCGCGTTGCTGCTCTGGCGGAAAAACAGTTCTGACACTTTTTCTTCTTCTTTAAGCTAACGAGGAGCTGAGACGCGCGCGGGTTTTGCGCGTCGATTCCCAAACCATTTGTGTACGCCCGGCATGGGCGTGATCTCATGGGGTGTAAGTCCCCTGTATGTAAACCCTGTTACTGTCGTGATGACAGGAGCATAAATACTAGCCGAAAGCAAGGGCGATCTCGCGAGGG
>NZ_JAVBXR010000105.1 GCF_030824455.1 Desulfobulbus sp. | reverse complement strand
CCCTTTGAATGCGCAAACGATGGCGGCTCGCCCGCCCGCCCAACTGCCGTCGCAAGTTTTGCTCCAACGACCGGACATTATGGCCGCCGAGCATGCATTGAAAGGAGCGCACGCCAATATCGGCGCCGCCAGGGCCGCCTTCTTTCCCACCATCAGCCTGACCGCCAACGCTGGTGAAATCAGCGGCGATCTGTCCAAACTCTTTGACGGCAATTCCGGCTCCTGGCTCTTCTCGCCGACTGTCAATCTGCCCATTTTCACCGCCGGCAGGCTGCAGGCCGAGCTCGACGTCGCCAAAATCAGCAAGGACATTTACGTTGCCCAGTATGAAAAGGCCATTCAGACCGCCTTTCAGGAGGCCGCCGACGCCCTGGTCGCCAGCGACACCTATGTGGAACAGTTGGTGGCGCAAAAGGCCAACCTGGTCGCCAATCAGGAATATCACGCCCTGGCCAAGGATCGCTATCTCCAGGGGTTGGACAGCTTTCTCACCCTGCTCGACGCCCAGCGGTCGCTCTACACCGCCCGTCAGACGTATCTCGTTTTGCAACTGGCTCAGCTGGTCAATCAGATCGACCTCTACAAAGCGCTTGGCGGCGGCTGGAAAGAGCGGTCCTGATGCGCGGAGGGATGCAACAGTGCGGGTTGATCAGAAGCTTGACGATCAACCCGTCCGTTTCAAATCGTCGGGCATGGAGTGCAACCTATGGCGCGTAAAACAAAGGAAGAAGCCCTGGAGACCCGCAGCGCCATCCTTGACGCCGCGGTGCGGGTCTTTGCGGTCAAAGGCGCGGCGCACGCCTCGCTGGCAGACATTGCCCATGAGGCTGGGGTCACCCGGGGGGCCATCTACTGGCATTTTGCCAACAAGGCAGACTTGCTGAACAGTCTGTGGGACCAGGTTTTGCTGCTCTACGCCCCCCTGGCGCAGGCCAGTGAAAGCCGGGACGAACCCGATCCGCTTGGCAAAATGAGAGACCTGTACATTTCGTTTTTCGCCGGTCTGGTCGAGGACCCGCGCCAGCTGCAACTGTTCCGGATTTTGTTTGACGGCAACGACCAGAGCAAGGACGCCGAAGCCATCCGTCTGCGCCACCTCTGTGTCCGTCAGGAACGGTTTTTCGGCATCCAGACAGTGCTCCGCAACGCCTGCGACAAAAATCAGCTGCCGGCGGATTTCGATGTGCCCCTTGGCGCGGTTGTCGTTCTTTCCTACATTCACGGTCTGCTTGTCAATTGGGTTGGGACCCCGGAACTATTTGACATCAAAAAAGAAGCGCCGCGGTTGATCGACGCTCTGCTCCAGATGCTGCGCTGCGGCGTTTTGCTCCGGCAGGCCTGAGCATCCTCCTGGTTCCCGGTCTCCAGGGCCGGGAACCGTCCCCTGTTTTCCCACGCGCCTTGCCGGCGCCGTCCTTTTTTTCTCCCGGACGTGAATCGGTTTTCCTTTTGGCGCTCCGATGCGATACAATTTTGAACAGGGATTGCCTGGGGTGAACGCCGAACGCCAATGCACCGGGGATTGCGCCGCCAGGGACACGCCTCAACGACCTGTTCACCTCGCCCGCCGCTCTATTTTTCCCAGAACACAAGGAGACGCCCATGATGTCCGGCAAGGAAAATTCCTCACCGCGCCTGCTTGTTCGCCAAGGAACCTCAACCCATCCTGACGCCGCCGAGGCGGTGCGGCAACTGGCCGCCCAGATTCGTCAGCCGGCGAGCGGGCTGAGCCTCGCCTTTTTTTCCGACGCCTATGATCGTCGGGAACTCGCCCGGGCCCTGCGCGACCAGCTGCCCGGCCCTCTGATCGGCTGTACCACCGCCGGTCAGCTGTCGCCGCTCGGCTTCCAGCTCGGCGGCATCAGCGGCGCCACCCTGGCCAGCGAATACTTTCAGGCCGTCCCCTACCTGATTCATCCGCTCTCCGCCTTGGCGGAACAGGTGGAGCGCATAGCCGCCGACGTCCAGGATCGGCTGCTCGCCGCAAAGACGCCGGCCTTTGGTCTGCTCTTGGTGGACGGTTTGTCCGCCAAGGAGGAAATGCTCAGCGCCTGTCTGTACCGGGCCTTGGGCGATGTGCCGCTCATCGGCGGTTCCGCCGGCGACATGCTCCATTTCAAGGAAACCTTTGTTTATCACGACGGCGAGCTGTTGCAGGACGCCGCCGTGTTTACCCTCTGCCTCACTTCACTGCCGTTTTCCGTGTTCAAACACCAGCATTTTACCCCCACCGCCACCCGGCTGGTGATTACCGAAGCCGAGCCCGAGCGCCGGCTGGTGCGGGAAATCAACGGCCAACCAGCGGCCGCCGCCTATGCCCGGCTGATCAACATGCCGCTCAACCAACTCGATGCCGGTGTTTTCTCCCGCCATCCGCTGATGCTCCGCATCCAGGACGATTATTTTGTCCGCTCCATCGCCGGCATTGATTCCAACGGCGGGCTCAAGTTTCACTGCGCCATTGACAAGGGGTTGGTGTTGACCATCGGCGAGGGGCATTCTGCGGAAGCTTCGCTGCAGGCCGCCTTTGCCGGAATCCGGGAGCAAATCGGCGAACCGGCGGTGATACTTGGTTCCGATTGCATTCTCAGGCGGTTGGAAATGGAGGCGCGCGGCATTGACGGCAGCGTCGGCCGGCTGATGAGCGAGAACAAGGTGGTCGGCTTCAGCACCTACGGCGAGCAGTTCCATTCGCTCCACGTCAATCAAACCTTTACCGGCGTCGCCATAGCGGGGTAGCCATGGATCAGCAAGAGCAGGAACCGACCATGCATGAAGCGGAGTTGCAGGCCTTGATCGCGGCCCAGGAAAAGACCATTCAGGTGCTGATGGACACCGTGGAACGGCAGTCCACCGCGGGCGCCTCTTCCCTGGAATTGTTGTCCCAGAACCTTGGCCTGGAGCGGGTGGTGCAGCACAAGACCGAGGCCCTGCAAAAGGCCCTGCGCGAACTGCAGCAGACCCAGGCCCAACTGCTACAGGCCAGCAAGCTGGAGTCGGTGGGTTTGCTCGCCGCCGGCATTGCCCACGAGATCAACACCCCGGCCCAGTTCATCGGCTCCAATATTGATTTTCTCGACGAGGCGTTTGCCGACGTGCAGCGGCTGCTGGCCGCCGTGACCGAACAGTTGCAGGCGGTGCGCGGCGGCGGAGACGTCAGCCGGTTTGGCGACGCGCTTTCGGGTTTAATGGATGAGATCGATTGGCCGTATCTGCGCGAGGAGATTCCCGCCGCGATCAGGCAATCCAAGGAGGGCGTCCGCCGCATCTCCACCATTGTCCAGGCGATGAAGGAATTTTCCCACCCCAGCAGCAAGGAAATGGTCAAAACCAATCTCAATAAACTGCTGGAAACCACGGTGATTGTCGCCAGCAACGAATGGAAGTACGTGGCCGAGATGGAGACCGATCTTGATCCCGAGCTGCCGCAAACAGAGTGTCTGGCCGCCGAACTGGGGCAGGTGTTTCTCAATATCCTGGTGAATGCCGCCCATGCCCTTACCAGCAAAATCGGCGCGTCCGGCGGCAAAAAAGGGCGCATTGGCATTGTCACCCGTCGGCGCGGCGACCAGGTGGAAATTCGCATCAGCGATTCCGGAACCGGCATTCCCGAAGAGATTCGCGCCCGCGTTTTCGATCCCTTCTTCACCACCAAAGCGGTGGGCAAAGGCACCGGTCAGGGCCTGGCCATCGCCCACGACGTGGTCACCCGAAAGCACGGCGGCGCTCTCAACCTTGAAAGCCAAACCGGCGAAGGCACGACCTTCATCATCAGCCTGCCCATTGAGCAGGGCGAGGCTGGCTAATGCCATTCTCAATCAAGCGAAGCCTGATGCACAGAGCAAAACCTCGTCGATGAAGGTATGTCACCTCGACCGCAAGGGAGAGATCTCGGGATCTTCGCGAGATTTTCCCTCGCTGAGCTCGTCGACAAACAGACGCGCATCACTTTTGAAATAGAAATGGAATAGGCGAGACCGTCGCCTCTTCTGTATGCATATTCCTCAATACATTTAATCAATTAAATCAAACGTTCCTTGGGGCATATACTGCATCCTCTGGCTCATCGCCCCCCCTTGCCTCCGCCGGAACCTGAACCTCCTCCCTTGCCGCCTCCGCCGGAACCACTGCCACCGGAGCCTGATCCTGCGCCGCCGCCTGCTCCCGAACCGCCCGCACCATTGCCTCCTCCGCCGCTCCCGCCAGCCCCTGCATGAGCGCCTAAATCTCTCGCGCTCACACCTTGACGAATGGCCAAGCCAAATCTCTGGGCAACCTGATCCATATTGCTCTGCATCCGCTGCGTATTGAATGTTTGCCGTAGGGCCTCCATCGCCGCCGCATCGTAGCCCCGTGCCAACGCTTCTCCCACAACCGCCGAGGCGACCTGGGACGACACGCCCAAGCGAACCATATCGCGGGCGGTCAGCATGGTTTCAGTAGCCAGGGCCTGCAGGCTGTCTTTTTGCATCTGCTCTGATCGCGTCTGCAATCCAGTGGTGATCCGCTTGGCGTCCGGTTGGCTGAGACCCGAACTCAGGCTGTCGGCGATGATGCCGCCCAGGCTTGCATACTGTTCCTTCGTCAACGCCTTGGCTGTTTCCATGGCAAATCCGTAACGTTCCCGCACTCTGTCCGTGGCCTTGACGATGCCTTCTGGTCCCACTCGCTTGGCCATCCCTTCCCGGATTTTACTGACCACCGCCTCCCGAGTGCTCCGGCCCCCAGCGGCCGCCTGGACCTGTTGCCCGATCATAGCCATCTGTTCACCGGAATACTGGGCCTCAACCATGCCCTCGACCATCCCGCCGGCATCCCCATCGGTCATGCCGGCGCGGGTAAGGCTGCTCTGAAGCGCACGCAGCTGGGCGGTAGTGACCGCAGCCATTTCTCCGGCAGCCTTTACGCCGGCTGGCGCAACCAGCAGCACAATGATGATGAACGATCGTATCAAAGTATGCATACATTCCTCTTGTCTTTTCTCATTGTACACCTGCAATCTCGTTCATTTGTCTGCATGGGAACCTTGCAATTCGGGCAGATGTCTGCAGTTGGCCGTGCCAAAATCATCGTTCTGCCGGAATCGGCAATCGGGGATAAACAGCTTGCCGTCGACGAGATAAAAATATTGAAATTCCCGGTTCGCCAAACCGTTGATGAGCCAGACCCCGTCCCTATTCCTGGTGGCCTTATGCAAGGCATACTGATCTGCCGAGGAAGCGAAGTGTACGCTCGTGGCTTGCGGCGCCTGCAGAGCGAGGGTAACGGTTTCGGCCTGAATGGTCACGGAGTGCTGGGGAACGCATCCCTGGAGACCGCTGGCCAGGAAAACAAGTGCCAACCGCCTGATCATACCGCCGCCTTCGCTTCGGTCACCTCGATTATCGAGTTCTCCCCGCCGAAGTCGTCCTGCTCCTTGGCGACAACGGTGGGATCGGCGATTTGCCGCCCATCCTCGACCAGATAACTGTACCGGTGCTCCCCCTTGGGGACCGGCAGGGTCAGGGTCCAATAACCGCTGGCGCTGACCCGCTCCATGGAACCCGCTACTCGTTATTTTGGGGCGTCATGGCCAACGCGGCGAGGAATCTCTGGAGGTTTCCGGTTGGTCGAAAGGACAGGCCGGGCCGAGGCGTTGGGGGGGGCTTCAAGGCGCTGGTGTGGCTGAGGTAGGGGTAGGGGAGAAAGAGGGAGAAGAACGGCAGGATGAGCGCGTCAAAAGATCCAATCGTTGCCGGCATCGACGTCGGCGGCGCCCGCAAGGGGAGAGGCCTTACAAAAGAAGACATTATAATCCTTGACCCTTATTGGAACGAGGATACTATTGAGTTGCTCAGTCAGCATGGACAAAGGCTCTCATAGCCCGGCAATCAGGAGGCACTCAAATCACGTTTGGAGTGCGTGGCACTTGCCCAAGTGAAGACAAAAAATGGTCCGGAAAGAAAGCTACGCGCATTAACAGTGGCTACGAAAGCATGACTCCCCATTAAAAAATAGGGGTTTCTGTCGGGCTCTGTTTTCTTGATGTAATACAAAACTCGTTCGCCCTCCAAAGGGTAACCAATTTACTATAATTTGAAGAGCAGCGTGCGCCCATCATCGGAATTCAGACCGCAAATCAAGGCCGATAAATTTTTTTCTCCTCGGGTCGATTCACCGCAGTTTCTCTACCGGAAAAGGGTGGTCGATTACCTGCTGCGGCAGAATGGAACCCGGACGGCAACCATCGTGGTTGAAGCTCAGGCCGGTTTGGGGAAAACCACCACCATCAAACAGTATCTTGATCGTATCCAAACAGCCTCGGTCTGGTACCAGGTGGGGCCCGAGGACGGTGATCCGGGCTTTTTTCTCCAGGCCATCGCCTCCTGCATCAACAGTCTGCTGGCAGATTGTCCTTCAGCAGCTACGACCAAAATTTTGGGGTGCGGAGACTGCAACGTGCTTGATCTGCCGCGACGGCTCGACCTGTTGCTGCATGATCTGGATGCTTGCCTGAAAGACGATTTATACATGGTGTTTGACGATCTGCAGTATCTGCTCCCCCATCCCACCAGCCTGTTCATCCTCAATTATCTGCTCGCATCCGCGCCTCCCCGGCTTCACTTTATTCTAGCCTCGCGCGAGCCTCTCAATGCCCTTGAACAGCTCACACGCACGCGCAATCTGTCTCGCCTCGACAACCGAAGCCTGGCCATGGACGAGCACGACGTCGCCGATTTTTTCCATCAGAGCCTGCATCTCGCCGTGCCTCTTGACATCGTCAGAAAAGTAACTCGCCTCACCGAAGGTTGGACCATGGGGGTGCGGTTGTTGGGGCTTCACATGGTACAGCATCATGGCCAAGCCGATTTCCCCGCGCTGAGCCATTGGGAGGCAAAAGGTCGCCAGGAACTCCTCCTTTACTTTCGCCGGGAAATTCTTGCCTTCCTGGATGAGGCAATCCATCGACCGCTCCTGATTCTTTCCCTGCTGGACGAGATTCCACTTGAGCTGGCCATCGAACTGACCAACAGGTCCGACATCGGCAATGTTTTGAGCGATCTGGTCCGGCGCAACATCTTCAGCCGTCACCTTGATCCGCATAACGGCGAATTCGGCTTGCATTATCTCTTTCGAGAGTTCCTGCAGGAGAAGGCTGAAGAGGAGTTGAGCCGGGAAACCATTACCACTACTTACCGGCAGGCGGGCCACTTCTGCCTCAAGCAAGGCAATCCGGCGCAAGCACTCCGTTACTTCCTCCGGGCCGAGGACTATAAACAAATCGACGCTGTTCTCCAGGACACGGGGATGGCCTTTCTGGCGACCAATCAAGCGGCCACCCTGAATGCCATCCTCAGCCGGATACCGGAACCCTATCTCCACCAAATGGGCTGGGCCTCTCTCTTTTTGGCCCTGGCGCACATGGACTCCGCGCCGACGCTGGCCTTGCCGCTGCTTGATCAGGCCTTGACGATCTTCACCGCGCAGCACAATGAGGTCGGTGAGCTGCTGAGTCTGACCCACGATATCTCCATCCGCATTATCACAACCGGGCATTACCGGGGCGCAGAGGTGCAGTTGGACCGGGCGATGCAGCTGTTCGAACGGGTCGCCGACGCTCTTGACCTCTCCACGACCATCCTGGTCGCGCACAATTTAGCCATGGGGCATTGCATCTTCCTGGCAAACATCGACGAGGCGACCAGCTATGCCTCCCAGGCGTTGATCCTGGCCCGGGAAGAAAAGTTGGTCAATTTCGAGGCCGCTCTGCTTATGGTAATGGGGTATATCCAAATCTTTGCCGGTCATACGTCCCTAACCCGGATCTTTCTGGAACAGGCCGCTCCCTTTATCCATCATTCCGAGGTGGGGGTGTTCAACTGCCTTGCCATTCGGATGATGCTGATCAATTTCCTCTTCCACGACGGTGACTTTTCCAACTATTTCGAACAGAAACATCAGCTCGTCTCCACCTTTGGCGCGGATTTGGTGTCCCAGTCCATTGCTGGGCCATTCTGTTATATATGGGAAATGGATATTGCCCTGAACCAGGGAAATTTTGCTGTTGCCCTGGAGATTGCGGATCATGCCCTCATCCAGCATCCACCGTTTAGCCCCCATCTGCGTAGTCAAATTCTGCAACTCCAGGGTGTGGCCCTGGCCATGCAGGGGCACATGGAGCAGGCTCTGGCAGCGGCGGCCGAATCGAGGCAAATGCGGGAACTGGCTGGCGGCCGCTATTTTATCACCCAGAACAAATTACTGGTCGGCCTCGTTTTTTGTCATTGCGGGCGCCACGAACAAGGAATCAACTTGCTCGGGGAAGGCATTGAAGATGCCCGTCGGATGCCGACCGAGTATCTTGAATCCTGCGGCCTCCTGCATCGGGCGGCGGTTCTTCTGGCTGCTGGTCAAGCCGTTCAGGCCCGGCAGGACATCGAAGCGGGCTTGCGATTGTTGCGGCGCAACAACTACCGGCATTTTTGGGCCTGGACGCCCAAGGCTATGGAAGCCCTCTTTTCCCATGCCGTCCGCCAAGGCATCGAGCCGCAATATGTGCAAGCCTTGGCCGCTGGACGAATCAGTCAAGTTCTGTTCGACGACGGCACTACCCTTCCTTTGCTCGACATCCAGACCCTCGGCAGTTTCAAAATCCTCCACCAAGGAGTGACGCTGCTTGAAGCCGAGGCGCTGACCCCATTGCAGCGTGAACTGCTCGCCCTTTTACTCGCCGCACCTAACCTGAAGGTACCCCAGGAAACCATTCTCCTCCATTTTTGGCCGGACAGTCCCCCGGACGCTGTTAAAATCAAGTTCGACACCCTGGTTTCACGCCTGCGCAAAACACTTGCCGAGGTGTTGCCGGAGAACACGGTTCACTTCTATCTCAACCGGGAGAAGGGGATGCTCTGGCTGGCGCACTGCCGGCTCGACGCGCAGGGCTTTCTCGATGGCGTCAAACGAGGACTGACCCACTATCGCCTCCAGGAATTCTGGCAGGCGGGAAATATGTTCACCGCCGTTGAACCCCTCTGGCAGGGTGAATTTGTTCCAGGGGTGGCAGGTGACGACCGGATTCGCAACTTCCGGGATGCCCTGGTCAGATCCCTGTCGGATTTGGCCTTTGCCTGGAGTGAGTTGCTGACCAGAGCAAACCGCTTGCCCGCAGCAATCCGAGTGGTCGAAAAGGCCTTAACCTATGATCAACTCAATGATCGTCTCTATGCCTGCCTCTATCGCCTGGAGGGGCGACATTCCGCCATTCATTCCCGCCGCGTGCTGAACCGTTTCGAAGCCGTCCTCCACCAGGAAGGATATCCTCAACACGAAATCGCGGATATGATCACCGAAATCACTACTCCGTAGGATCACAGCACCCCTTTTCTCCGGCAACATCCGAAGCCTATTGCGCCGCTTGGCCGGAGACGATTCTTTTTCTATTTTTGCCCTCCCCTCTTCTCTTTTCCCTCTTTTTTTTCCTTCCGCCTCTCCGTTGTAAGGAAATTGTCAGATGCTGCTGGCAAACAGCGGCGACGTGTTCACCGCTCCGCTCTCTTCTTGCGCCTTTTTGACGAAAATAACAAAATGACCTTTTACGCGACTATCAACAGCCAAAAATTGCGCCGCATTGTTCTCATTGGTTTTTTTGTTCTCGTCACAAGTTTTGATTTTTTTTGTCCTGAGGTCGGCAGGGCGAAAAAAGCGGCCAACAACGCCACGACAGCGGTTAACGAAATAGATGTGCTGGGCGTGGTGAAAAAAACCATGGAGCAGCAACCGTCCATCCTTATACAACGGGAGCAGGCAAACTCGACGCAAGGAGCCTACCAGAGCAGCGGCGGTCCTTTCGATTGGACGGTAGAAACGTACTTTATCAAGAAGCAGGACAAGGCTCCCATTCCTGCCGACGATGCGATCATTGAAACCGAAGAGAGCTCGACAACCGGCCTCAGGTTTTCCAAGTTGTTCCGCTCCGGTGTTTCCGTGAGCCCCTATGTTCAATATACAGGGTATAATTATCGGTTGGTGACCGACCAGGATCTCAGTCCCGTTAAGTCCAACACGGTCGGATTGCTGGTCAAACTGCCGTTGCTGCGTGGGTTGGGCTACGAAAACACAGCTGTGGGAGAAATTGCCGCCGCCCATGAAATGAAAGCGGCGCGATTGAATGTATCGCACGAGATTTCCCTTTCCGTCTCCAATGCGGTCCAGGTCTTCTGGGCCTATCTCGCAGCCCATGAGCGTCTGACCGTTCTCATTGAGACGGAAAAGCGGGCTCAAACCATGCTTGAGAAAACCAAGGTCATGGTCCAGGGGGGCGAAGTCCCCGCAGCTGAACTGGTCAATGTGCAGGCTAACCTGGCGGACAGGGAAAGCTCCCGATTGACGGCCGAACAGGCAGTGGTTGCGGCCAGAGCCGAACTGGGCATGGCCATGGGGATTACCCCCGAAGAAATCCGCACACTTCCCGCGCCGGCGGCGCCTTTTCCTGAACCTGATAGCGCCGCCCTGCTCCAAGCCAAGGCCGTTGACATTCTCTCCTACACCCAAATCGCCACCCATCACAGGCTGGATCTCTTGGCAACCATCCAGCAGAACAGATCCCTTGAGGCGATACTCAAGGCCGCTCAAAACCGTATAAAACCGGAGCTCAACCTGGAACTTTCACTTGGGTATGACGGGCTGAAGAGCGGCAGCGGCCTGAGCCGCTCTTTGCAGACCACCGCCTATAATCAGGACAGTCCCGACTGGTCCGCCGGTTTCAGGGTGACATACCCCCTGGGGAATAACAGCAGCGAAGGAGAGTTGACCCAGGCGCTGGCCCAGTATCGCCAGGGGATTCTCCGGGAAAAAGAGCTGGTGCGCACCATTCAAACCGATATCAGCACGGTCCTGAGCGGTCTTTTCAGCGTTGTGAATGAGCTCGAACGATCCGGAGAGGCGGTACGCAACTTTACCACTGCGGTGGACAATGAACGGGAAAAATACTTGTTGGGAGAAACCACTTTTCTCGACTTGCTCTCCATTGAAGACCGTCTGGACAGTGCGCTGCTTAATCGCATCTCGGCCCGGCAGCGGGCCGCCAACAGTTTGGTCAGTCTGCGTTTCAAAACCGGGAAATTGGTCAAATTTGTCGATGAAGAAGGCTTGGTCACTCTCAGCGATTTGACCACCCTGCTGCTCCCTGAGGACGTGGATTGACCAAGACGGCCATGGTCACCCCTCTCTTGAATATCTGATACCAACCGCCCACCGAAGGAGACACACCGCATGGAGAAGAAGGAAATATTCCGCAAAGTGTCGCTGGAACGCCTTTCCTCGCCGGAGCAACTGGACATGCTGACCAGGGTGACCACCTCCACCGGCTGGTTGGCGCTGGTGGTGCTCGGGGCGATTCTGGCCATGGCCTTGGTCTGGGGTTTTTGGGGGAGCATCCCCATCAAAGTGCGGGGGCAAGGGATTTTGCTGAGCCAAGGAGGCATTACCAATGTCGTCACCCTCGGTGCGGGCCAGGTGACCGAGGTGGTGGTGCAGGCCAATGATTATGTCCGGCGCGGTCAGGTGGTGGCGAGGATCGCCCAGCCAGTGCTGCTCAATGAATTGCGTAATGTCCGCAATGAAATCAAGGAAGCGCAAAACCGTTACCAGCGGTTGCTCGATTTTTCTCAGAAGGATCTCAAATATCAGGTCGAAGCCTTTCAGGCGCAGGCGAAGATCCTGAGAACTTCTATTTTGACGCAGGAGCAGCAGGTTGAATTCATCCGGGAGCAGTTAAACAAACAGCAGCAACTTTTGGAAAAAGGGCTGATTGTCCCTTCCCGGGTTGAGACCACCCGCCGGGATCTGACCAATGTCATGGAAGAGATTGAAACCCAAAAAATTAAGGTCGAGGAGCTGCGCTCCCAGGAATTCACGCTCAAAAACAATACCGAAAACTCGATCAAGGAGAGTGAATTCAAGATTAACGCCGTGGAACGCGCCATCACCTTATTAGAAAACCGGTTGGTCAACGATTCACGGGTGGTCAGTAAGGTGTCCGGCAAAGTGGTCGAGGTCAAGGTCGCCCTCGGCGGTGTTGTCGCTTTGGGCACCCCTGTTATCAGTGTGGAATCAGAGGAACGGAAACTTGAAGTGGTCCTGTATGTTCCGGCGGCGGACGGCAAAAAGGTGCGGCCAGGCATGGAAATAGATATCGTGCCCTCATCCGTGAAAAAGGAGGAAAACGGCAGCGTCCTCGGCTTGGTCGACTATGCCTCGGATTACCCGGCCACCTATCAGGGCATGGTCCAGGTGCTCGGCAATGAGCAATTGGCGCAGACCCTTTCCCAGGATGCGGCCCCCTATGCCGTCAAAGCCGAACTGATTCCTGATGGTGAAACCGTCAGCGGGTACAAATGGTCTTCCGGCAAAGGTCCGCCGGTGACCATTCAGGCCGGCACCATCTGCATGGGAGAGATCACTGTCGAGCATAAGCGGCCCATCAATTACCTCATCCCCTATTTTAAAAATAAGTTGGCGCTGTGATTTCCTTTGATTGGCTGACAGGGAAGCATCGACGCGCGCGGACGCCAACCGTCCTGCAGATGGAGGCGGTTGAGTGCGGCGCCGCAGCCTTGGGCAGTATCCTTGGCTACCACGGCCGCATCGTGCCTTTGGAAGAGTTGCGCATTGAGTGCGGGGTCTCGCGCGACGGCAGTAAGGCAAATAATGTTCTCAAGGCTGCCCGCCATTACGGTCTGGTTGCCAAAGGGTACAGAAAGGAACCGGAGGCCTTGCGCGATTTGCCGCTGCCGGCGATTATCTTCTGGAACTTCAATCATTTCGTCACGTTTGAAGGATTTGGCAAAGGATGCGCCTACATCAATGATCCCGCTTCCGGTTCCCGGACGCTCACCGAGGAGGAATTTGACCAGGCTTTTACCGGCGTGGTGCTGGTTTTTGAGAAAGGTCCGGATTTCAAGACAGGAGGCGTGCAAAGAACCCTGCGGGAAGGTCTGAGCAAACGACTGGGGAACACGAAAAACGCCTTGCTTTTTATCTTCCTGGCTAGCCTGATGCTGGTGGCGCCGGGTTTGGTTATCCCTACCTTCAGTCGTATTTTCGTCGACAATATCCTGGTCGGCGGCATGGAAGAGTGGTTCAAACCGCTGTTGATCGGCATGGGGATCACCGCTGTGCTCCGCGGCCTGCTGACTTGGATCCAGCAATATTTCTTGATGCGGTTTGAGATGAAGCTCGCCCTCGCCGCCTCCAGCCGCTTTTTCTGGCATATCCTGCGGCTGCCCATGGAGTTTTTTGCCCAGCGTTACGGCGGTGAGATCGGGAACCGGGTCGGCATCAACGACAAGGTTGCCGCTTTGCTGGCTGGCTCTCTGGCGACCAACGTTCTCAATTGCCTGATGGTGGTTTTTTATGCCCTGATCATGATTCATTACGATGTGGCCTTGACCATGGCCGGGGTGTTGATTGCGGTCCTGAACATCGCTTTTCTGCAATTGATCTCCCGCCGCCGGGTCGACGACAACCAACGTCTGCTCCAGGAACGGGGCAAGCTCATGGGGACCTCCATGGGGGGATTGCAACTGATTGAGACCCTCAAGGCCACCGGCGGCGAAAGCGATTTTTTCGCCAAATGGGCGGGGTATCATGCCAAGGTGCTGGATGCCGAACAACGACTGGGCGTTTCCTCGCAACTGCTGAATGCTGTGCCGCCTTTGCTGACCGCAATCAACGCGGTCCTCATCTTAGGGATCGGCGGTTTGCGGATAATGGACGGTCATCTGACCATGGGGATGCTGGTCGCCTTTCAGAGCCTGATGGCCAGCTTTATTCAGCCGGTGAATGAACTGGTCGGTCTGGGGGGCAACCTGCAGGAGGTCAAGGGAGATATCAACAGACTGGACGATGTCCTGCGGTATCCCATCGATCCGCTGCTCACCGCTGAAGAATCAAGAACATCAGCCGCTGACCCGAAAAACACCGCCTACTCCCAGCCTTCAAAGCTTGCGGGCGCCATCGAGTTGCGGGGCATCACCTTCGGTTACAGCAAACTTGCCCCGCCGCTTATTGAAAATTTCAATCTCACCCTGCAACCGGGCAAGCGGGTGGCCTTGGTCGGCGGATCGGGTTGCGGCAAATCAACCCTTTCAAAACTGGTTGCCGGTCTGTACGAGCCCTGGGCCGGGGAAATTTTTTTTGACGGCACGCCGCGAAGGGAAATCCCCCGTGCCATCATCAATAATTCTCTGGCGTTGGTGGACCAGGACATCTTCATGTTCGGCGGCTCCATCCGCGACAATCTCACCGTCTGGGATACAACCATTCCGGAAACCCAGATTGTGGCGGCAGCGCGTGATGCCGCCATCCATGAAATCATTGCGGCACGAGCCGGGGGGTATGACGGCGACGTGGGGGAAGGGGGACGCAACTTCAGCGGTGGCCAGCGGCAGAGGCTGGAGATTGCCCGCGCACTGGCGATACAACCCAGCATTCTGATTCTTGACGAGGCCACCAGCGCCCTTGATCCCCTGACGGAACAGCAGGTTGATGCCCATATCCGCCAGCGGGGTTGTACCTGCATCATTGTGGCGCATCGACTCAGCACCATCCGTGATTGCGATGAAATCATCCTCCTGGATCGAGGTCGAGTGACAGAGCGGGGCGCCCATGATGAGCTCATGGCGCTGGATGGTCACTACGCTAGCCTGATTAACACCCTATGAGCGCCCGGACGAGAGCATGACCACGGTTGAACAGGAACAAAAAATAGCTACGGAGCTTTATGATGATGCCGGCACTGTCCCTGCGGTTCCGGCCCCGGACGAACAGGATCGGGAACGCCTGACGCGCAAGCTGGCTGCGGACCAAGAGCTGGTCTCCCAGGCGGTGAACCGCTTGGCCGCTCTTTTGGAGGGCGATGAAAAAGTGCCGGCGGCTGAAGCCGACGACCCTCTGCTCGATGTCTGTCGTCAGGTGGCCAAACCGCTGGGCATCGCCATTATCAAGCCTACGGTTCGTACCGGATCCGACAAGTGGCGAAATCCGCTTGACGCCATTGTCCGGGCCTCCCGTCTGCGCACCCGTCAGGTCGCCTTACGAGGGCAATGGTGGACCCAGGACAACGGTCCCATGGTGGCCTTCACCGGTGAAGAGCAACGGCCGGTGGCTCTGTTGCAAAAGAGCGGCCGCCGCTACCTGCTCTACGATCCCGCAACCCCCGGCGTCCTGGCGCCGGTGACCGCTGCGGTGGCGGCGGCGCTTGACCCTTTTGCCCATGTCCTCTACCGTACCCTTCCCCCGCAGGCCCTCAATGGCAGGGATTTGCTTCGTTTCGCCATCAAGGGCAGGGGCGGGGATATTGGCGTTATCCTGCTGACGAGCTTGGCTGCCGGATTGTTGGGGTTGCTTACTCCTATCGCCACCGGGATTATTTTTGACACGATTATCCCCGGCGCTCAGCTGACCCAGTTGTTCATGCTTTCCGTGGCGCTGCTGGTCAGTGCCGTCAGTGTGGCGATTTTTAACTTTTCACGCAGTATAGCAATCTTGCGCCTGGAAGGGCGGATGGATCAGCATGTGCAGGGGGCGATATGGGATCGCCTGCTTGAATTGCCGGTTCCTTTTTTCCGTAACTTTTCTGCCGGTGATCTGGCTGACCGCGCCATGGGCATCAACGCTATCCGCAGCATCCTCTCGGGTACGACGGTCAATGCCCTGATCTCCGGTTTTTTTTCTCTATTTAGCCTGGCCCTGCTATTTTGGTACAGCGTTGAGCTGGCCAAGGCGGCGGTGCTGCTGACCCTGTTCGCCCTGCTGTTCATGGGCGCCACCAGCTTGACCCAATTGCGTTATCAGAAACAGCTCGCCATGATTGGCGGAAAACTTTCGGGATTGGTGCTTGAAAGTATCACCGGGATTGCCAAATTCCGGGTCACAGGCAGTGAAGGACGGGTTTTCGCCCGCTGGGCCGAGATGTTCACCGGTCAACGGAAACTGGCCCGTCAATCCCGAGAGGTGCAGAACATAGTTGAAACCTTCACCGCTGTCTATCCGGTCGTCTCTACTGTTGTCATTTTCATCATGATAGTTTGGTTCACGGAGAAAAATCCCCTCTCTACCGGCGATTTTCTCGCGTTCAACGCGGCCTTTGGCCAATTTTTGCAGTCTGTGCTCGGCGTCTTTATGAGTATCGTGGGAGCGGTCGGCGTCTTGCCCCTTTATCAGCGCTGCAAACCGATCATAGAAACCCTGCCGGAAACGGATCAAGCCATGGCCGACCCAGGAAGACTAACCGGAGAATTTGAGGTCAGTCATCTCTCTTTCCGCTATACCCCGGACGGACCGCTGATTCTCAACGACGTTTCCCTGCGCGTTCTTCCCGGTCAGTTTGTCGCTGTGGTCGGATCGTCCGGCTCGGGTAAATCCACCCTTTTCCGCCTGTTGCTGGGTTTTGAAAAATACGAATCAGGCGGCATTTTTTATGACGGTCAGGATTTGACCGGCCTTGACGTCAGGGAGTTGCGGCGACAGATGGGGGTAGTCTTGCAGAACGGCCAATTGCTTGGGGGGGATATTTTCACCAACATCGTCGGCTCCTCCCGTCTCACCATCAACGACGCCTGGGAAGCCGTCCGCATGGCCGGCTTGGAGGAGGATATCAAGGATATGCCGATGGGAATGCATACGGTGATCTCCCATGGCGGTGGCGGCCTTTCCGGCGGCCAACGCCAGCGGCTCCTCATTGCCCGCGCCCTGGCGGCTGAACCCCGGATTTTGTTCTTTGACGAAGCCACCAGCGCCCTGGACAACAGAACCCAGGCCGTGGTCAACCGCAGTCTGGAAGGACTCCGGATCACCAGGGTGGCCATCGCCCACCGGTTGAGCACCATTGTCAACGCGGATAGCATCTATGTCCTTGATCAGGGGAGAATCGTGCAACAGGGCGCCTATGAGGAACTGATGGCGCAACCGGGATTGTTCGTTGAACTTGCCAGAAGACAACTGGCCTAAATACAGGTGGAATTTGGCATGCTAAGAAAAATCACACTGTGGGCCCTTTTTGGTATTTTTGCAGTAGGGTGTATCACTTGGCTCTGTTTTTTGGTTTTGAACGCCGCCAAGTCCGAGTCGATTCGCTGGGGTGCAAAAAAAATTCGGGCGGAACAGGCGGAGTTGGCCAAGGGGCCCATTGTCATCGGAGTGGCCGGAGGTTGGTCAAGCAGCTACCTCTCGCTTCTCAATGGCATCAACCTGGCCCTGGAAGAGATTAACAGTAAGGGCGGAGCCCTCGGCCGTCCTCTGGAAATTGTCCTGCGTGACGACGAGATGACCGTGGCCACCGGTATGCAGATTGCCCAGGAATTTGCCGACAATCTCGATATGGTGGCGGTAATCGGTCATCCGAACTCAAAGGTCTCTCTCTCAACCGCCGTTATTTATGAATATTACGGCTTGCTCATGCTTTCGCCGCTAGCCAGCAGCCCGGCGCTGACCCGGCAGGGCCGCCGGCTGGTTTTCCGCAACATTCCCACCGACGAGGCCGACGGGGTGATCTTGGCGGAGTATGCCGCTAAACAGGGCTACAAGCGAGTCGCCATTTACTATCAGCAGGACTCTTATTCCCGGGGACTGGCCAATATCTTTGAACGGCGCTGCTATGAGTTGGGATTGAGCATCGTCGACCGTCTGCCGTACGAATTCACCTATAAAACCAGTGACTTTTCCACAGATTTTGAGCTGTGGAAAAGACAATTTGATTTTGACGCTATCCTGCTGGCGGGACTGCTGCCCCAGGCCGGCGAGATCATTCCCCTGATCCGCCGGTCCGGGATCACAGCGCCGATTCTTTCCGGCGGCAGCCTGGACAACGAACGGCTGATCCAACAGGCGGGTGATGCTGCCGAGGGATTAGTGGTGGTCTCGACTTTTGACCCGACGGCGCAAGGGGAGAAAGTGGCTGCTTTTGTCAAGGCGTATGAGAAACGGTTCGGCTCCCTTCCCAACCGCAACGCGGCCCAAGGGTATGACGCCCTTAATCTGCTTGCCCATGTGATTAAGGAGGGCGGTTCAACGGCGCCGGAAAAGATGGCGGCCATACTCCGCAAAACCCGCGATTGGCAAGGGGTGACCGGCGCCCATACCTTTGACGACAACGGGGATGTGCAGGGCAAGCCCATGGTGGTGAAAATCGTGAGGGGCGGCGTTTTTCAGGTTATCCAGTAGATCGTTGGTAGCGGGTGGGAGAAAGACCGATGAATGAAGCGACTGCGACCCGTGAAAGGCTCCGCCGGGATGTTCTGAAAAGAATGGGCGCCGTGGGGGCTGAGGTCGAAGAACTGCTCGATTATGGCCGCAGTCGTTTTGCCGACGCCAACGCACTGCCCCCCCTGCCCTTGGACGACGAGCCGTTTGTTGCAGTGTGGCGCGAATATGCAGCCGAGGCAGCGCACCTTGGGGTTTGGCCGGTCTTGCGCGAGAAACTCATCCAGCTTCGCTTCCCGATCAGGGCGGGTATCAGTACTGAGCCGATCTATCGAGCCGCAACCCTACAGGGGAAGCTTCCTGAAACGGCACAGGCAAGTTGGACTCCTGTTGACCCTACGGGGCTGAAACTGATTCTGCATGAAACCGCAGCCGGAGCGATTCCGGTGCTGCAGACGAGGAACCGCGAAGACTTTGTCGGACTGGTTCGGATTTTGACCCTGCGCAATGAACCGGCGCCCATACCGGATTCCATGGGCGCGACCATGGTGGCCGGGTTTTCCAATTGGGATCGAATCGCCCGTTACCGGAGAAACTGGGAAGAAATAACCCGAAAAAGGGGGGGCGGCAATGGTGAATGGCCGGCCGAATTTGCTCGGTTGATCCCGTGCAAGCACCTGTATCAGGATCGATTCATTCTTTTAAGCGAGGGTGATTACAGCAATGTGAGCGCCGACAAGGTGGGCATGACCGAGGAGGAATGGCGGCAGGTGTCCTTGCGGATCCGGCTGGAACATGAATGCGCCCATTACTTTACCCGCCGGGTTTTTGGCTCCATGCAGAACGCCGTCCATGACGAATTCCTTGCCGATTATGCGGGGATCGTCGGGGCGATCGGCCATTACCAGTTTGACTGGTTTATGCTTTTCATGGGGATGGAGGATTTTCCCTGCTACCGGCAGGGCGGAAGGCTTGAAAATTACCAGACCATCCCGCCTCCCGGCGCCAGGGTTTTTACCCTCCTGCAGCGGTTGATCCGGAAAGCGGCAGAAAATCTTGCCCGCTGGGATAACCGCATCAGGGCAAGCGGTCCCGGCAATTTTCCGGGACAGACAGCCCTGCTTGCAGCCCTGGCTGGCCTCCACCTGGAAGAGCTGGCGTCAGAGGAAGCGGACTCTCTGCTCGCAAGGGCCGTAAAGGAAACAGCAACCCATGTATAAATCAACACTGGTTGTCGCTCTGCTTTTTGTTGTTTTTTTGGTGCAGGGCATATTGCTGACCTGGAATGCGTCAGGCGTTCCCCGCTTCCGTCTGATCGGGATCTTCTCGTTCACGCTCTGTTTGCTCCTTGGTTTGACGATGAACATGAAAATCGGGATCATTGCCCCGTCGGCCCCGGCCCCGCGGCAAGAAGATCCTGGCGGCAATATAAGGGGTGACGAAGCACTGCACCGGGCCGTTGTTGCTGCGGTGGCCCCGGATTTTAAAAAACAGGGACAAGTCGGCCTGGTTGTCGCCACCATCGTCGATGGACGGCAGGATATTACCACATTTGGCACAACTGCCATTAACTCCAGCATATCTCCCCGAGGAAACACGCTTTTTGAAATTGGCTCGATCACCAAACTGTTTACCGCCGGATTGCTGGCCGCCGCCATAGAACAGGGAGAAGTCTCGCTGGACAGCAGGGTGGTTGATGGTCTTGGGCTCAATGCCGATCCCGATCCCCGGCAACGGGAAGTGACCTTGCGCCAACTGGCAACCCATACGGCCGAGATGCCCCGAATGTCTCTGGATATCTTTCGCCCGTCACTGTTTCTGGCCACCATGGCCGGCGGAAATCCTTACGCCTTCTATTCGGCCGGAAAGGTAAAGGATATTTTTTCCCGGACACGCCTCCAACAGCCACCCGGTGAGCACTTCAACTATTCCAATATCGGCTATGGCGTCCTGGGCCTGCTGCTCAGCGAACGGGCCGGGATTTCGTATGAGCAGCTCATTCAGGACAAAATTGCCCAGCCCCTGGGACAACACGACACTACCTGCCGGCCGGATGCCGCCCAAGCCCGGCGTCTGGCCGCTGGGTATCGCGGCTATTTCCGGCTGGGACCTGTGTACTTGGCCCAAACCGCTGCGCCTTCGGACTTTGGTGAAGGTCTCGTCGGCGCCGGCGGATTGCGTTCCACCGGTCAGGACATGTTGCGTTTTATGACGGCCCATATGCGGAACAAGGCTCCATCCCCCTCAACCTTTCTTCGCCGGACCCACCCCATCCTCTTCAGCAAGGATGCAACCAAAATAGGAATGGGCTGGGTGGCCCGTGAGCTGCCCCGCTCCCGGCAGGGCATCTTGTTCCATGACGGTATTTCCGGTGGCTATGCAAGTTTTATCGGAATCAGTGATGATGACCGCTTTGGAGTGGTGTTGCTCGGCAATGTTTCCAGATCGCTGAATACACTTGGTTATGCCTTGCTGGATGCCTTGGCAACAGATTTTCCATTAACGCCAGGTTTGCCCCGGAAGCACGAATAAAGATCAACAAGAGAGACCTGCTGCGGAGTGTTCTTGCAACACCCGTAAGACAAATGACGAACCCAAAAGGAGAGGTGTTATGAGTGTCGAGGATCTGAAAAAATACGGCCAGCTGTGCAATGAAAAGGAAGAGGTGCGGAACAAGGCCAAAGCAATCGGCCTGGAGGATATTGGCGGTCAGATCGCCTATGCCAAAGAACTCGGCCTGTCCTTTACCCAGGAGGATCTGGTCGCCCTGGCCAAAGAAGCCGGGCTTGAGAAGTGTGATGAATTGAACGAGGAGGATCTGGAAAAGGTGGCCGGCGGTGTTGTCACCACTACCGCCCTCGCTGCGGTGGTGGGTATTGCCTCGTGCCTGGCCTGTGGGGCCGCTGCGGGTGGTCTTGTTATCGGAAGTGTGGCTGCTGTGGGCAGCAAGGCTTGGTGAGCGAGCACGGCTGGTTTCTGCAAGGTGCGGGAGCAGGCGGCAAATAGCTGTCTGGTAAAAAAGCAACAATAGCAAGGTGTCGAATCAACATGGCAAACACCTCGAAAAAGAGAGGCGTACTGTGCTGCGATACCATGACATTCGCAATAACAACTGATGAGGAGGGTGGCAATGAGTGTCGAGGATCTGAAGAAGTACGGCCAGTTGTGCGTTGAACAGGAAAATATCCGTACTAAAGCCAAAGCAATAGGCCTAGAAGACGTTGATGGCCATATTGCCTACGCCAAAGAACTTGGCTTGACGTTTACCCAGCAGGACATGGTGGCGCTGGCCCAAGAAGCCGGGATCGAGAAGAGCGAGGAGTTGAGCGAGGAGGATCTGGAAAAAGTGGCTGGCGGGGTGGTCACCACCACCGCTGCGGTAGTTGGCGTGTGTGTTCTCGGTGGCATTGCAGCAGCTGGCGCCGCTGCGCTTACTGTCGGTGGTCTGTCTGCTGCCATCAGCAAGACTTGGTAAGACGACAGCGAATACCAGGATTGCTCTTTATGCAGAGCTTCCAGGTGGATAGGGCGCCGAGGGGTGCCCGCCGGCTGGCGAACGGGGTTGGATACCCGTTTATGTCACCTGCAAGGAGTCAACCCTCCACGGGGTCGCAATCATGGGCGCCTGGGTATCCAGTATACGCCAGAGCAGTATAAATCAACGCGAGGAGAATGGCGATGAGTGTCGAGGATTTGAAAAAATTCGGGCAGATGTGCAATGAAAAGGAAGAGGTGCGCAATAAAGCGAAGGCGATCGGCATTGATAACATTGATGCGCAGATTGCGTACGCCAAAGAGCTTGGTCTCCACTTTACCCAAGAGGACCTGGTGGTCCTGGCCAAAGAATCCGGGCTTGCCAAGAGCGAGGAGTTGAGCGAGGAGGATCTGGAAAAAGTGGCGGGCGGGGTGGTCACGGTCACAGTTGGGGCTGTGCTTGGCTTGGCCGCCGCGTGTGTCGTTGCTGTTGCCGGCGCTGTCGGCGCCGGGGCAGCGGTGGTTACCGCCAAGGCATGGTAGCCGAAGACTGATCAGGCAATCTTTTTTCAGCGGCAAGGGCATTTTGGATCGTACTGAAACAAGGGCTGATCGAAGGAAAAAAGCATCATCAACCAGTGAAGAGAGTGATCATGAGTGTCGAAGATCTGAAGAAGTACGGACTGTTGTGCGGTGAACAGGAAGAGGTGCGCAATAAAGCCAAAGCAATCGGCTTGGAAAACGTTGACGGTCTTATTGCCCATGCCAGCGAACTTGGCCTGCATTTCACCCAGGCGGACATCATGGCTCTGGCCCAGGAAGGCGGGGTGAACATGAGCGATGAGTTGAGCGAGGAAGATTTGGAAAAGGTAGCCGGCGGATTCGCCACCGCCACCGCCATTGCCTGCGGTTCAGTTGCGGTTGCGGTCCTCGGCGTCATTTCGGCGGTTGGCGCTGCCGGGGCTGCGGTTGCCGCCTGCAAATCCTGGTAAGACGGAAGAGAGTCGGGTTGTCGGATTCGCGGTTGCAAGTGTTTGCCGGGCAGGGGTACCTTTTTCGCAAGAGCGTTAGTTGAGAGCATGCTTGCCGCCCCTGCCCCTGGCAACCGTGAACCAGGGAAGAAAATCCATCAAGGTCTGTTGAATACAAGCAAGGGGGAGAGATGTCAGAGGAAACGCCGTTGAATGCTTACGAGCAGCTTATTGCCTGTTTTACCGTTGAAGAGATGGACTTGATTGTCCGTTTAAAGCGTTTTTTTGAATGGGTTCAGGGAGATCAGGAATTTGCCGCCGCCGCCGGCTCCGGATCGTTTTCACAGGAACAACGAGCACGTTTGCAACAAATTGGAGTAACCTTTGACCTTCGGGAACTTGACCTCCTCTGGGAAAATTCCGACTTCCAGCTCAACTTTCTCCGGGCATGCGGTTGCCAGGACGCCATGCCGGCTGAACTTCTTGAGAAAATTGCCCAGAGGCCATTGCTTGCCCTCTGGACCCGCTATGTGGCGCAAAAGAATAAGGTCTATCGTCACTTCAGGAGCACTGTTTTCCGGGTGCCCAAGAATCCACGGTTTGACGCCTGGAGGATGCGGAGGGTGGCGGCCGCGAAGAGTGAACTCGGCCATTTCGGCCACGTTATTGATCACCCTATCCTGGCCTTTGAGCTTGGCGACGGTTGTAGTGTCGGCTGTTGGTTCTGCGCCTTTGCCGCCCGCAAATTGACCACCAATTTCGATTATCTGGAAAACCGGGAGTTTTTCCAGGATGTAGTCAAGGCATGCGCCGATGTTTTCGGCCGTGATCAGGCCGCCATGGCCTTGCTCTATTATGGCACCGAACCCCATGACAACCCCCATTACCTCGATTTTCTCAAGGATTTTGCCAAAATTACCGGCCATGCAAGCTGTACCTCCACCGCTGTTCCCGGTGATGCCGAGTGGGTGCGGTCACTGATCGCCTTTTACCGGCAAGGGAACCTCCCTTGGCCGCGTTTCAGCGTTTTGACCAAAAAGATGCTGCTCAAAATTCACGAGCTATATACTCCTGATGAATTGCGCGATGTGGAACTCCTGATCCAGACCAGGGAACATCCACGGCAAAAAGTTACCGGCGGCAGAATACTGGCGGAACAAAACGGGATGCGTGACCGGGAGAGCGGCCACTATATGGATCAGATCGTCCCCCAGGGGTCCATCGCCTGTGTGTCCGGTTTTCTGATCAATATGGTGCATAAGACCATTCAGTTGGTCAGTCCGTGCTACACTTCGAAAAAATGGGCCTATGGCTACCGGATTTACGACACGGCAGCGTTCACCGACGCGCTTGATTTCCATCGGGCAATAGAGGAGTTGATTGAGCGCAACATGCCTTTGACGCCCCGCCCTGACTCAGTGGTGCGATTCCGGGATGATCTGTGCTTCAAGCCCACCGAACAGGGATTTGACCTAATTTCCCCGAACCAAGTGCATCATTTTGCCGGCAAAGAGGTGGTGGCGCCTCTGGGAGCCATGATTGCAGAGGGAAATCAGCGAGTTGACCAGATGTACAGCACCATGACCGATACTCTGCGAATTAATCCCATGCTGACCGGCATGGCAGTGAAGCAACTTTTCGACGGAGGCTTTCTGGATGAAGTCCGCGCCGTCTGAAAGCGGAAATGTGGCTACCGATGCTGCCAGCGGGACACTATCACAACAATTGCTCACGATTCTGCAATGGATCAAACCCGCGCTGCCGCCTGTCCTGATCAACGAGGAGGGCTATAACCGGCTGGCCGAGGTCGCCTCGCTGCTCCCTGTCGAATTGTCGAATTTCTGGGGATTCGAATGTCGCCTCGGCCAGAAGACAGCCTTGGCGGATATTCTGTTTGAAGTCAAGCGGGAGACTCCAGGCATCGCTTTGCTGGCAGGTGAAATTCCTTCTGCTCTGGACCAGTTGTGCGATACATGGCCCGGCTGGAATAACCTGCGTATTCTTGCCCAATGCTGGCTAAACGACCTGCATTTGTTTCGCAATCATCTCCGCAATATTTGGCTTGAGTTCGACCTTGCCGAGGCTCTTTCCCAAGAGGCCTTGCAAAAAGCCAGCAGGAGCCCCAATTTTTTCTTTGGCCCGGAGTCGCATTCGTCGCCCCGGGAAATCCTTGCAGTTACCGCTGAGATCATGCATTTGCACAGACGCTCTGTGCCTGATATTAGTGTTCTGCGATGGTTTCTGGAGACCATGCCCATCGACGCCAAACTGTTCCAGATAGGGTTGATGTTGACCAGAGTGGATGATTGCGGCCTGCGACTCTGCGTCAATAAGATATCACCGGAGGCGATCATCCCCTGGCTGGCAATGATCCTGCCGGAAGGCGAGGCAGAGGCGTTGACCCCTATCTTGTCAGAGCTGCTCCCTATGTCGCAATATTTTGCTCTAGACTTCAACCTGACCGGGAAAGGGGTGGACGCGGCCATCGGGTTTGAATGCTACCAGGACTGGTTACAGGACGACCCCGGCCAGTGGCTGGAACTGCTCAATTATTTGACTCGCCGCGGTCTCTGTCTGCCAGAAAAAGGGCAAGCGGTACGGGACTATACCGGAATCACCGCGTCCCCGCTCTGCGACCGCTTCGCCGGCAATCTAGTCTATCTGCACACCTTCCGAAAAATTCATCATGTGAAATGCACCCTGCATCAGGGCCGTATCACCCAGGCCAAGGCCTATCTGGCCGTAAGCCGACCGAGTTTGCCTCTCGCTGATGTTTTTCCCTCAACAGTTGCCGCCATGCAGCAAGTCAACCATGCCTGGTAATTCCGAGAGGCCTCTTGGCATGTCTTCATCCCTACGATTCCCGGTCGTCATTGTGGGCGCCGGCTTGGCCGGGCTGGCTGCCGCCTGCGAATTGGGTCGCGACCAACAACGGGTGCTGGTGCTGGAGGCGGAGCCGACTGTGGGCGGCAAAATCATCACCCGCCATCACGGAGGCATAACATATGAAACCGGGGCATTGTTCGCCTATAATCCCCAGTGGGCGCCTTTTCCCGTGGCATCCGGGCCTCTGGAATGCAGCGCGCATCCTCTCGGTCTTTTCCATAAGGGAAAATTGGTGACCGGCGCATCGGTCATCAACTGTCTACAGGCCCTGCAGCCGGACGTCCGTAATATGCTCTGCCTAAAATCCTTTCTTGCCGCGCCCTTCCCCAAGCCGGCCATGGTGGGCGAGGATCTGTCGATGGCGCTCCAGGCCTTTTTTCGGGTAATCCATCCCGGTAACCTGCATGAGTACACGCCCTCCCGCCGGTGGGACAGCCTGGTCCGCCATGACACCCACCGGTTCCGGAACGGCAACATAAGCCTGGTGGAGGGGCTGGCTGAACAGGACGGGGTGGAAATCCGGACCGGCTGCCAAGTCAGGGGACTGGAGCACGACGTCATCACCGGCCAAACCACAGTGCGCTGGCAAACGGCCGCAGGCAGAGAACAACACGCTGTTGCCGAACGGGTGATTCTGGCGACGCCGGCAGCGGCGGCCCGTGAGTTGTGCCGGGGAGCAACCAACGTGGCCACCGATTTTCTGGGGCGGGTGCAATACGGCGGCGGCGTGGTGGTGGTGCTCTATTGCCGCGGCGCCGATCTACAACCCTATTCCTACGTGGTGTCTACCCAGGGTTTGGTCAACACCTTTGTATTCCACCGGTCAGCCGCTGCACCGGAGACCGTGGTCCTGACCGCCTATCTGGTCGCTGAACAGGCAACAGCCTGCCGCGATCTCAGTGATGCGGAACAGGTGGCACTCGTTCGCAACGAACTAAACGGTCTCGGCATCGGCGAGGTGGCGCCGCAGCAGGTAGTTTTCAGTGAGGTCAAACATTGGCCGGCTGTAGGCCCCATCATCAATAACGAAATCTATGGGGGGTTCTCCAATGCACGACTGCGCCCCTTGCCCGGCGTGGTGCTGGCTGGCGACTATACCTGGTGGAATGAGCAGCAGATGCCCTATGGCATGTGGGCGGCCATCGCCTCGGGCCGGCGGGCCGCCAAGATGTGCCGGGAACCGGCGCTATTGCCGGTGCAAACGGATTTTGCCGCCGAGCCCCTGGCCATGACCTGGGCGAGCCGGATGACCGGCGACGGGCCTAAAGGAACAGAACGACTGCAGGATGGAACGATTGCTTATTATGGGTTAGTTCTCCAGGCCCAGCCGGATCGCGATTTGGAACAGTATCTCCTTGGCGAAGCCGTGGATGGTCTCTGGGGCTATCAGCAGGGCTACGGTGTGACCTCCCTGGATAGCGCCCTGGTCATGGAAGGTCTATTGACCACCGGTCGTCATCATGCATTGGTGCGCACCAGTTGCCGCCGGCTGGTGGAAGCGTTTTACGACCACCAATCCGGGGCATTCTGGACGATTGCCGTTGACAGCAGCGGACGCGCTCCATACTGGCGCGGACCGGACTGCCCGGCTACGGCCTTCTGTGGCTGGCTGCTGCACCGAATTGACCCGGGCCGGTATGCAGCTCAAATCGTGCGTTGCCGGCAATATCTGCTCTCCCAACAGCGGGTGACTGGAGGATGGCCGGGCAAATGGTTTCCATCGGAGACTCTGCAAATCTGGTATGCAGTCCGTTTTTTGGCCGCCACCAATGATGACGCCGCCGGAACCGGCACAGCTGCCGCAGCGTGCCGCCGAGCGGCGCTGTGGTTAACAAGCCGCCAAGAAGGGAATGGCTCCTGGGGAGAATCTGTGATTGAAACGTCTGCGGCCCTGCTGGCGCTTGACGTCACCGGCGATTCCAGGGAGGAGCAGACCAGAGGCCGCGAATGGCTGAAGGCGCAACAGACAGGGCCCGGCTGGCTGGGCGAGCCGATTTTGGAGTATTGGTTCGAGGATGAGGGCCGTCGCACTCTTTTTCATACCCGGGACTGCGGGCGGATTGCCACGGCCTGGGCGACTTTGGCGCTGGGTTCCGGAGAGCCGGAGGAACAAGGCGTATGCACAAGGTAACCATTGTCACCGGGCCACTGCGCAGCGGCACCAGCTGTGTGACCGGATTATTGGAACTTTGCGGGTTTGATCTGGGAAAAAATGTCCGCATCTTGCGCAATCCCACCCCCATGAATCCCAGGGGACATTTTGAACCGGATTTGTTGTTTACCGTCAATGAACGGTTGCTGTTTGAATCAGGTGAAGAACAAAACGGGATTTTTACCCCTCCGGCAACAGCGGATCTTATGGCGCTGGCCGCTGACCGGGAGCGTTATTTTCGTCTGTTCATCAATAAATTCGACGGGGAGCTGTGCAAGGACCCACTGCTGTGCCTCACTCTTGCCGCGTGGCGCCTCTATTGGCCGGAACTGCAACGGGCCATATTCTGCTTACGCCATCCTCTGGCCGTGGCTCTCTCCATGCGTGACCGTTACGGTCTTTCCTTGATGGCAGGGATGACCCTTTGGGAGCACTATACTCTGCGTTTTTTAGAGGGTTCGTCAGGGATGGCTGCTTTTATTTTTGATTTTGACCAATTTTGCCGGGAACCGCTGCCAAAATTCGGCGACCTGCTGCAATGGCTTGGCTGCCCTATGGCGGCGGCTGACTTGCGAAATATTATGAACGATTTTTTTCTGCCCCGCTATGCTGCCTGGGATTTTAACCAGACGGTATGGGACGAAGCACCGGCGCCGGTGAAAAATCTCTACGATATGCTGACAAGGGCAACAGGCGATCTGGCCAACGCAGCGGACGTCTTGGGTTGCCGGCGAGAGAATGAGGGAACTCTGAATGGATAATTTTTTGAGGGCCAAGGTCATTCCTTTCTTTTTCTTGGTTTTGTTATTGTTGTCATCCTGCACAGGAGAAGCAGCGGCGGGACAGGAGGGCCAGGATTCGGTCAAAACAGGCAGTGGGGCGCCGACCCCACCGGCGCCGGCGTCTTCGGTGCCCTTTCCTGCGGATATCCAAGGGATCAAAGACCGGGGCAAACTGGTGGTCGCCATGTTTCACCAGGACCGGCCGCCCTTTTTTTTCATCAATGCCCAGGGGCAACTGGAGGGACTGGATGTGGAGATGGCGGTCGACATTGCTCGCTGGTTGGGGGTTGCTGTGGAGTTCAATCGAGAATCCTGCTCCTTTGATGCCGTGGTCGATTTGGTGGCTTCCGGTCAAGCGGATATCGCGATTTCCAAATTGAGCATAACCATACCCCGGGCCCTGCGCGTGGCCTATACCGAGCCCTATCTGGTTTTTCACCATGCGCTTTTGATTAACCGTTTACAGCTGGCCACGCTACGGGCCAAAAGTCAGGGAAAGTCGATTATGGAATTGTTGCAAGCGGCCCCGCTTAAGATCGGGGTCCGCGGAGCCTCGGCCTGGGTGGGCTATGCTGCTCAATTAATCCCCAATGCTCAGGTGGTGGTCTATGAAAATATGGAAGAGTTGGTCAATGCGACGGCCCGTGGGGATATTATGGCCATGATCTATGATGAGTACGAAATTAAGAAATTCATGACCGGACATCCAGGGTTGAATATTGATCTGCAACTCTTGGTGCTGGACCACCATGTTGATCCCATCGGCATTGCAGTGCCTGCCGAGGACCAGCATTTGTTGGCCTGGCTCAATTTTTACCTGAAGCATGGCACCGGTGCTTTGCAGTTAAACGCCTTACGCTCTGAATTCGGTATCGTCGGCAATCGGCAAGAGCAGGCTGTGGGCCGGAAATGACAAGAGCAACCGGACGTTATGAAAAGGTGGCGAGCTTGTTACGAAGCTCTTGGAGCATTCTTTTTGGTGTGGGGGCGGGTATCGTTCTGGGAATGGTCAATCCAAAGCTGTCCGTACAGATAGCTCCAATAGGGGATTTGTATTTGACCTTGCTGACGATGTGCGTCATTCCCATCATGATAACCGCAGTTGTTTCCAGTTTTGGACGGCTCTTGTCCTCTCCTGAAGCCGCCAAGTATTTGAAACGTATTGGGGTGGTCTTTACCTGTGGCATCATAGCGGTCACGGCGGTGGGGATGGTGGTGGCGTTGATCGGCAGTCCGGGGGCCGGACTGGGTGCGGAAATGAGGGCCGCCTTGGGTGCGGTTCTCCTCCAGGCGGATAAAACCTCTGCAACGACCACAGCATTGCTGCCGGCCACCACCGGCTGGGCTGAGTTTATGAAAATGCTGATCCCCGCAAATATTTTTGGCGCCTTATCAGAGGGGAAAAATCTGCAGATCCTTTTTTTCTCCCTAGTCTTCGGGCTGGCGATGGGTTTGGTCCCTTCAGAGAGCCGTAGCCAATTCCTCGATCTGACCGAGGTGGTCTTTAAGGCATTTGAAAAATTGATCGGAATCGCTATGTATTTTCTTCCCTTTGGTTTGTTCAGCATGATCGCGGGTCAGGTGGCCGGGACCGGGGTAGAAATTTTACTGGCCATGGGGCGCTATGTGGTGATTGTGCATGTGGCTGTCGTTTTGTTGCTGATGGGTGGCGGCCTGATCATTTCAAAGGTGAGCCGGAAATCTTTTTTCAAAACCTTTAGTGAACTACGCGAACCCTTGATGGTCGCTTTCGGCACGCGCAACAGCTATGCGGCAATGCCTTCCATGCTGAATACGCTGCACCATAACTACCGGCTACCGCCGGACATTATCAATTTGGTAGTGCCGCTCAGCGTGGTCATCTGCCGTTACAGTATGATTCTGGTGTTCACCATCGGAGCGGTTTTTGTAGCCCAACTGTACGGCATCCCCTTAGGAATTCCCCAACTGGGCATCATTTTCGGCGGTACCTTGCTCGGTATGCTGGCAGGCGCCGGAGCCCCTGGAGTGGTCGCCTTAGCGATGGTCTCCATGGTTCTGATTCCTCTGGGACTACCGGTGGAAACAGCGATCATCCTCTTGCTGGCGGTGAACTTTCTCATTGATCCGGCCCTGACTATCCTGAACGTCCATCTGACCTGTGTAGCGGCGGTGGTTATCGGCCGGAAAAATAGACCGCATGGAAAGCCGGGGGAGGTACTGAGCGCCGGTGACGTCATCGGTTGATGAGGGGGGCAGTTTTCTTTCGCTTTATCCGCTGTTGCAGCTTTTCCATATACAGATAAAACACCGGCGTGACGTAGAGGGTCAGGCTCTGGGAAAAGAGCAGGCCGCCGACCACGGCCAGACCCAGGGGCTGGCGCGATTCCGCCCCGGCGCCGTAGCCGAGCGCAATCGGGATGCCGGCCATCAGCGCCGCCATGGTGGTCATCATGATCGGCCGGAAACGGATGACGCAGGCCTCGTGGATCGCGTCGTGGGCGTTCTTGCCCTCGGCCTGGGCGGCAATGGCGAAGTCGATCATCATGATGCCGTTTTTCTTGACCAGACCAATCAGCATGATGATGCCGACAAAGGCGTAGATCGACAAATCTACCCCAAAGAGCATCAGGGTGATCAGGGCGCCGAAACCGGCGAAGGGCAGGGCGGTGAGGATGGTCAGGGGGTGGATGTAGCTCTCGTAGAGAATGCCGAGCACGATGTAGATGACGATGATTGCCAAGCCGAGCAGCCAGCCCATGCTTGCCTGGGCGGATTGAAATTGCTGGGCGTTGCCCTGGAACGAGGCGTTGACGCCGGTGGGCAGCAGCGAGTCGGTCAGTTGCTGCAGATCGGCCAGGGCCTGGCCCAGGGCCACGCCGGGCTTGACGTTGAACGACAGGGTCACCGAAGGCAGTTGGCCCGAATGGTTGATCGACAGCGGCCCCAATCCCTGGCTGAGCGTGGCCACGGTGGAGATCGGCGTCAATTGGCCCTGATTGGAGCGGATGTGCACCAGGTCCAGAGCGGCGGCGTTGTTTTGGAAATCGGGATGGAATTCAACGATGACGCTGTATTGGTCGTTGGCCCCGAAGATGGTGGAGACGTCGCGCTCGCCGTAGGCGCTGTAGAGGGTGTCTTCGATCTGTTTGGGGGTGACGCCGAGCAGCAGGGCCCGGTTGCGGTCGATCTCGATGTTGAGTTCCGGGTTGTCCATCTGCAGGTCGCTGGAAACGTCGACCAGGGCCGGGGTGTCGAGCATGGCCTGTTCCAGGGCGCGGGCGGTCTGGTACAACTGGGCGGCGTCAATCCCCATCAGGGTCAGCTGGTAGATGCTGCGCGAGCGGCGACCGCCGACGTTGATCGGCAGCGGGTTGACCAGCATGGCGCGGATGCCGGGCACGCTGTTGAGCTTGGGCCGCAGGGCGAGGATGACTTCGTCGGCGCTCAACGTCCGCTCGCTGCGGGGTTTGAGCATCAGCAGCATGAAGGGCGAGGTGGTGACCATGAACCGGTCGACGTTGGGGTCCTGCTGCACAATTTCCGCCAGCTGCATCAGGTGTTCCACCTGCGAAATCCAGGAAATGGACTGGGCGGTCTGGGTGGAAACCATGATGTAGCCGCGATCTTCGGTGGGAATAAAGCCTTTGGGAACCACCGCGAAGAGCCAAGCCGTGGCCGCCAGCACCGCCAGGGAGAAGATCATGGTCAGCCGTTTGTGACGGAGCACGGCCAGCAGGCTGCGGCTGTAACATTCCGCCATCCATAGATAACCGGCCTCGGTCGCCCGGTAGAGGCGGCCATGGCGAACAACATTCTGGGCGCGGAGGAAGCGGCTGCACAGCATGGGCACCAGCGTCAGGCTGATGACCCCGCTGACCAGCACCGCAACGCCGATGGTCACCGAAAACTCGCGGAACAGCCGCCCCATGATGCCGCCGAGAAAGAGCAGCGGAATGAAAATCGCCACCAGCGAAAGCGTCATGGAAATGATGGTGAAACTGACCTCGCGGGCGCCGTCAAAGGCGGCCTGCAGCCGGTTCTTGCCCATTTCCAGGTGGCGGACGATGTTTTCCAGCACCACGATGGAGTCGTCGACCACAAACCCGACCGCCAGGGTCAGGGCCATCAGCGACATGTTGTTGAGGCTGTAGTCGAGCAAGTACATCACCGCAAAGGTCCCGATCACCGACATCGGCAGCGACAGGCTGGGAATGACCGTGGCGCTGAGGTTGCGGATGAAGAGAAAGATCACCAGCACCACCAGGGCCAGGGTCAGAAGCAGGGTGAACTGGATGTCCTGGGCCGATTCCTGAATGGCGACGCTGCCGTCGCGCAGGATCGAGAGCTTGATGGAGGCCGGCAGGCTCTCGGCCAGGGTGGGCAGCAGGGCCTTGACCGCGTCCGCCACCTCAATGGTGTTGGAACCCGGCTGCTTTTCCACCGCCAGGACGATAGTTCGGGCCTTGGTGGTGGGGGTGAAAAACCAGGCTCCGGACTTGTCGTTCTCGACGCTGTCGATCACCAAAGCCACCTCGGCAAGCCGGATGGGCCGGCCGCCGCGCACCGCCACCACGATGTCTTTATACTGCTCCGCCGCCTTGAGTTCGCCGTTGGCTTTCAGGGTCAGGGTGCTGTGCGGGCCGCTCAGCTGGCCCATGGGGCGGTTGGCGTTTTGGGCGTCGATGGCTGCGGCCACCTCGTCGGCGTCGAGATCAAAGCCCTTCATCGCCCGCGGGTCGAGCTGCACCCGGACCGCGTATTTCTGCGAGCCGCGCAGGGTGATCTGGGCCACGCCCTGGATCATCGACAGCCGCTGGCTCATGGTCTGGCCGTAACGATCCAGGGTGGAGAGCGGCAGGGTCGGGCTGTTGAGCGAGATAAAGAGGATCGGGTCTGAGGCGGGATTGGTGCGGCGAAACGACGGCGGCGAGGGCATGTCCTCGGGCAGGTTGCGGTTGGCCAGGGAAATGGCGGTCTGCACGTCCTGGGCTGCGGCGTCGATGTCGCGCTCTAGCGAGAATTGCAGGGTGATCTGGGTGGAGCCGGTGGAACTGACCGAACTCATGGAGTCGAGTCCGGCGATGGTGGAGAATTCCTTTTCCAGCACCGTGGCCACGGTCGAGGCCATGGTGTCGGGGTTGGCGCCGGGCAGCCCTGCGCTGACCTGGATGGTGGGAAAATCGACGTTGGGCAGGTCGCTGACCGCTAGCTGCCGATAGCCGATCAAGCCAAACAACAGAATGCTGACCATCACCAGCACGGTCATTACCGGCCGGCGGATGAACAGGTCGGAGACGCCTCTCATGGTTTGCCCCGTTGGCCTTCGCCGCCGCCGGCCTCCTTGCCGCCGGTCTTTCCAGGCGCAGGGCCGCGTTCGACAATGGCGACGCCGTCGGCCAGCTGCATCTGGCCGTCGACCACCACCCGCTCGCCGCTTTGCAGCCCCTCCTCAATCACGGTTTCGCCCTGAAAGAGCATGCCGGGCGTCACCGGACGGTAGGCTGCGTGGTCGTCCTTGACCACATAGACATAGGCCCCTTGCTGGCCGATCTGCACCGCCTGCGAGGGCACGACCACGCAGTCCGGCCGTTGGGCGAGGCGGATGCGGACGTCGATCAACTGGCCCGGCCATAACCCGTGGTCGGCGTTGGCGAACTGGGCCTTGAGCCGGATCATGCCGGTGGTTGGGTCGACTGTGTTGTCGATGAAGGCAAGCGCGCCTTCAAGTTCGGCGGCCGTTGGTTTTTTTGGGTTCCCCGCCAGCACTTTGAGGCTGCCGGCCGCCTGGTAGCGAAAGAGGTCTTGGAGGTGGCCGCCGGGCACGGTGAAGGCGGCCAGAATCGGCTGTATCCGGTTGAGGGTGACCATGGGGGTGTCGGCGTTGGCCTTGATCAGATTGCCCTGGTCGCTCTGCAACTCGCCGACCCGGCCGGCAAAGGGGGCGCGGATCGAGCAGTATTCCAACTCCAGCCGGGCGCTGTCCATGGCGGCTTGATCCGCCTGCACTGTGGCCGTGAGGGTGGCGACCTTGGTTGCTGCCTGATCGGCCTGCTCAAGCGAAACATAGCCTTTCTGCGCGGCCAGGGCGTAACGGCCGGCCTCGCGACGGGCGTTTTCCAAATCGGCGCGGTCCTTGGCCAAACCTGCCTCGGCCTTGGCCAGATTGGCGGCAAAGGGGCGGGGGTCGATGGTGAACAGCAGTTCGCCGGCCTTGACCTCGTCGCCTTCTTTGAAGTGCACGGTTTTGATTGTGCCGGTCACCTGGGAGCGAACCTCGACCGTGGCCAGGGCCTCGACATGGCCGGTGGCCGCTATTTCCAGGGGCAGCGCTTTTTGGGCGCTGGCGGCAACGGTCACCGGGATCGCCGATTTCTTCTTCTGGCCGGTCTTTCCCTCTTTCTCCTTGTTGCCGGAACAACCGGCTGCAAACAGCAGCAACAGGCAGGCCAGGAGGATGAGGGTCAGGCGCAGGGAAAAAGCAGGGGCCGGTCGGCCAAGGGGCGTGGCGCGGACAG
>NZ_JAVBXR010000057.1 GCF_030824455.1 Desulfobulbus sp. | reverse complement strand
CATGGCGGTCGCCACCGCTATGCCCGGAAAAAGATGCCCGCCGGTTCCGCCGCCGACGACAATCAGGCGCATGGTTGCCACTGTCCGGCAAAGGTTGCGCCGCCGGCAATCGACAACGCGTCCGCCGCCTGTCGATTGCGACTATTGCTTGCGCCGTGTTCGGCGATGACCGTCTCGATCATGGCCATGGCCTCGACAAAGCACTCGGGACAATACCCGTGGGTCACCACCGCGTCGGGAACCGGCAAAGCAAGCGCCCCCCACTGTCCATGCCGCTCGACCCGCCGGCAAACGCAACACATGCGCACCATGGCGCCCGCTCTCACGACAGGCTCCGTTCCCGGCCCAGCCGGCGAACACACTCGGCAAAGACCCGGCCGCGTTCTTCATATCCGGAAAACATGTCGTAGCTGGAGCAACCAGGGGCAAGCAGCACCAGATCGCCGTTAACCGCAGCAGCGGCAGCCCTGCGCACCGCGTCGTCCAAGGTGGTTGCCGTCTCGGTGGGGGCAATCAAGCCAAGCGCAGCCTGCATCAGAGCAGCGGCCTCGCCCACCAGCACCAGACGTTTCACCTTGCGCGCCACCACATCCCGCAGCAAATTGTAGTCGCCGCCTTTGTCGCGCCCGCCGGCGATGAGCACCACCGGGGCCTCACAGCCGCCCAGAGCGGCCTCCAAGGCGCCGATGTTGGTGGCCTTGGAATCGTTGATGAACCGCACCCCGTCAATCACCGCGACCTCGGCCATACGGTGCGGCGGTGGCTCGTACCCAGCCAGACCGGCTGCTATGCCGGCCTGATCGCAACCGGCCAGCGTTGCCGCCAGGACGGCGGCGGCGGCGTTCAACTGATTGACCGAGGAGTGCAATTTGGTTTGCGCCAGATCAAACACCGCCTCAACTCCCGGCAGACGCAGACAGACGCGTCCGTCCATAATTCGCGCCGCAGCGCCCTGATGCCGGCCAAAGGTGGAACGTTCAACCCCGGCGTTGAGCGGGGTTGCAGCTGCTGCCGGATCGTCTCCGCCGAGAACGGCATGGTCGCCCGGCTGTTGGCTGCGGAAAATATTTTGCTTGGCGCGAGCGTAGTCGGCAAGCGACCCATGCCGGTCCAAATGGTCTGGAGAAATATTGAGCAGCAACCCCACATCCGGCCGAAAATCGCCGGCCAGATCGAGCTGAAAGCTGGAAAGCTCCAGCACCACCGAATCGTAAATCTCAGGCTCGGCAAAGTAGTCAAGCAGGGGCGTGCCGATGTTGCCGCCGACAAACGGCTTTTTGCCCGATGCCTTGAGCAGGTCGCCGATCAGGCTGGTGACCGTGGTCTTGCCGTTGGAACCGGTGACCGCAATGACCGGAACCGGATACTGGCCTGCAGCCAGGGCCAGCTCTCCAACTATCGGCAGGCCTTGCTCGCGGGCGGCGCACAGCACCGGCACGTCAAGCGGCACGCCCGGCCCCGGAACCACCAGGTCGCCGCCGGCAAGAAATGCGCTGGAATGCCCGCCGGTTTCAAGCGCCACGCCCGCCTGCGCAAGGAAGGCCAGGGTCTCGGGTTCAATCTGCGCGGAGGCGCGGCGATCAGAAACCTTGACCTGCGCGCCCCGACGCAGCAGATGCCGAACCGTGGACAGCCCCGCCGCCCCCAACCCGATCACCACTGCCTGCATGCCTTGTAGTATCTGCACGATTTATCTCAATTTCAACGTTGCCAGGGCAATCAGTCCAAGGATGATGGAAACGATCCAAAAACGGACCACCACCTTGGGTTCCAGCCAGCCTTTTTTCTCGAAATGGTGGTGAAACGGCGCCATGAGAAAAATCCGCTTGCCGCCGGTCATCTTGAAATAGCCCACCTGGAGGATGACGGAAACTGCCTCCATGACAAAGATGCCGCCGACAATCACCAGTAAAAACTCTTGTTTGGTGATGATCGACACCACGCCCAGGGTGCCGCCCAACGACAGGGAACCAACGTCGCCCATGAAAATTTCGGCCGGATAGCAGTTGAACCAGAGAAATCCCAAACAGGCGCCAACGATAGCCGCGCAGAAAATGGTGACCTCGCCTGCGCCAGGCACAAAAGGAATCTGCAGGTAACTGGCCACCACCGCGTTGCCGGCCACATAGGAAAAGATGAGATAGGTCGAGGCGGTGATCACGATCGGCCCGGCGGCCAGCCCGTCCAGGCCGTCGGTGAGATTGACCGCGTTGGAGGCCCCAACAATGACCAGCACCGCAAAGGGCAGATACCACCAGCCCAGGTCAGGATGATAGGACTTAAAAAACGGGAGACTGAGGATGCCGTCGTAACCGGGAGTCATCAGCAGGAAAACCGCCACTACCCCGGCGCCGATCACCTGAAGCGCCAATTTCCCCCGGGCGCTGAGCCCGCGGGAGTTGCCCTTGCTGATTTTCTTCCAATCGTCGGTGGAGCCAATGAATCCAAAAAACAGGCTGATGCCGATCAGCAACCACACCAGCCCGCTGCGCAGATCAGTCCAGAGCAGGGCGGAGACGGTGATGGCGGCAAGGATCAGCATGCCGCCCATGGTGGGCACCCCTTTTTTGGAGAAGTGGGTTTCCGGCCCGTCTTCGCGGATCACCTGACCGATCTGTTTCTTTTGCAGCCAGGCGATGAATCTCGGCCCGATGATCACCACCAGCAAAAAGGCGGTGATAGCGCAGCCAATCGAGCGAAAGGTGATGTAACGAAATACGTTGAGCCAGCTCAGCTCGGTGTGAAAGGGATAGAGAAGATTATAAAACATGGTTCCCTGAGGGGCTTAGTGTTCCGTCTTTAATTGTTGTTCCAGCGCGTCCAGCAGCCGCTCCATGCGCATGCCCCGCGAACCTTTGACCAGCAGCCAGTCGCCGGCCTTCAGGTCGCCTTCGACCAGCATTCGGCAGAACCAGTCGGCCATGGCGCCGGGGTCCGGGAAGACCTGGACCTGCTCAGCAGACATGCCGCCGGCCACCGCCGCTTGCGCCACAATCGGGGCGTGGGGTCCGGTGAGCGCCAGTCGGTGGTAGCCCAAACTCGCGGCCAGGGTTCCAATGCCTGCGTGCAAGGCGTCTGAGGCGGTTCCCAGCTCTAGCATGTCGCCCAAGGCGGCCGCATGGCGACAACCCGGGACGCCCAAGGCGGCCACGGTGCGCAAACCCGCCGCCATCGAGGCCGGATTGGCGTTGTAAGCGTCGTTGACCGCTATCAGCCCACCCGGCAGATCAACCACGGCCAACCGTTTGTCGACCGAGGGCGCATACTGCTGCAACCCTTTGACAATGATCTCCGGCCCGACGCCTGCGGCATGGGCAATGGCCGCGGCGGCTGCGCAGTTGCTCACGTTGTGCGCGCCCAAGGCCGGCACAGTGATCCGAGCCTGCCATTCTCCGATATGGAGGGTAAAACGCATGCCGCGCTCGCCCAAATTCCGCTGGCGGGTGACGCGAATCAACGGCGCCAGTTTGCGGCCGGAAGGAGTTACCGCAAAACCGATCTGTTTGCCACCTGATTTTTTTGCCTGGGTCCGCACCTGGGGATCGTCGCAGTTCACCACCCGCACCGCGTCCGGCCGCATGCCGGCAAAGAGTTCCCCCTTGGCCGCGGCCACCCCGGCAATACTGCCCAAGCCCTGCAGGTGCGCGGGATGGACGTTGTTAATGCAGCCGATGTCAGGGTCGGCGATGGCCGCCAGGCGGGCTATCTCGCCGGGCACATTCATCCCCATCTCAAGGACGGCGAGTCGATGGCCAGCCTCCAGCGGCAGCAGCGAGAGCGGCAATCCAATGAGATTATTGAAGTTGCCTTGCGTCTTTAAAACTGGGTCGACTCCGGTGCGAACATTTCGCAAGGCCTCGGCAAAAATGCCGGCCACCATCTCCTTGACTGTGGTTTTTCCGGAACTTCCTGTGATTGCCGCGATTGTTGCAGTCTTGCCCATCAGCCGTCTGCGGTATGCCGCCATGTCGCCGAGGGCGCGAAGGCTATCGGCGACGACAAGGTAGGCCGTGCCTGGGCAAACACGCTCCGGCGGTTGCTCGGCGACAATCACCGAGGCGCCGCGCTCGGCGGCGGCGTCGATGTATTGGTTGCCGTCAAAGGCCTCGCCCTTGAGCGCGACAAACACGTCGCCAGCCTTTAGGCTTCGCGAATCGGTCGAAATTTCCCCGCAGACTGCACGCTGACCGCCGGCCGCCAGCCTGCCGCCGGTTGCGGCCAACAGATGGCGCAGATTCCAACGGAGCAGGCCGTTGAGGGCCTCCAGCCGATCATCGAAAAAGTGCCTTTGCGCGCCAACAATTTGATAATTTTCATGCCCTTTGCCGGCAATGAGGACGCTGTCGCCCGGCGCCGCCAGACTGCAGGCGGCTGCAATGGCCGCTTTGCGGTCGCTGATCACCGTGTAGCCGGGCTGCGGTTCCGCGCCGGTCAACATGTCGACAAGGGAGCGGGCCGCTTTGCCCGAGGCTGCCACGCCGACAACAATCTCCGCGATGATTGCCTCCGGGTCTTCGCTGCGCGGGTTGTCCGACGTGACCACAGCCACGTCCGCATACTGCGCCGCCAGAGCGCCCATCAACGGTCGTTTGCCCCGATCCCGGTCGCCGCCGCACCCGAACACGCACACCAGACGTCCGGTCGTCAGTTCCTTCAAGGTTTGCAGCACGTTTTCCAGGGCGTCCGGGGTGTGGGCGTAATCGACGAAAACCGCCGGAACCTCCGCTCTTGCGACGGTAGGCGGCTTGACCCGCTCCAGCCGGCCAGGCACGCTGCCGACCTTGGCCAGGCCGACGCAAATCTGCTCTTTGCCCAAACCAAGGGCAAGCCCCACGCCGGCGGCGGCCAGCACATTGAGCACGTTGAAGCCGCCGGTCAATTGTGATGCAAAATCGTTGTGTTCGCCCTGGAGACTCAGGCTGCAGCGAAAACCTTCCACGCTTTGATGCAGCCCGCCCGCCCTGACCGCGCAATCGGCCGACAGTCCGCAACGGATGACCGGCGCCTGGGTCAGCGATTGAATCAGCAGTTCGCCCCAGTCGCACCCCTCGGCATGCGGTCCGGCAACCACCACCGCAATGCCCTCCTGCTTCAGATGGTGATGGAAGAGCAATTTCTTGGCCTCGAAATACGAGCCCATACTCTGGTGATAATCGAGGTGGTCGCGGCTCAGATTGGTGAACAGGGCCACGTCAAAACGGGTTCGCCCCAGCCTTTTCTGCTGCAAGGCGTGGGATGAGACCTCCATGATCGCATGAGTGACGCCCTGCTCCGCCATAATCCGCAACAACCTTTGCAGGGTCGCCGGATCAGGGGTGGTCAGCGGCGCCTCCTGAATGACATGGAGACCGTCCAGGCCGTGATAGCGGTAGTTCACCGTGCCGATCACGCCCGGCCGGAAGCCTGCGGCCAGCAGCATCTCTTCGATCAGCCACGAGCAGGTGGTCTTGCCGTTGGTGCCGGTGATGCCGATCATCCGCATCCGCTCGGCCGGATACCCGTTCCAGGCGGCCGCCGATTCGCTGATCGCCGCATGGCTGTCGGCAACCACGATCACTGGCGCTGCGAGATCGTCAAGTCCCTCGTCGAGGTCGACCACCACCGCCGCGCATCCCCTGCGAACGGCCTCGGAAATATAGGCGCGGCCGTCGGCCTTTTCGCCGCGAACCGCGACAAAAAGACTGCCGGGGAGCACTTGCCGCGAATCGGAAACAACCGCCGTCACCGGCTGCTGGAGGGCCGCATCGGTCAGTCCGCGCGTTGCAAGCGGGGCAAGAAGGTGAACCAGTTCCGCCAAGGTGATCATAGACGCCAGCCGATTATTTTGTGTCCAAGGTCAGAATGCATTCGTCAACCCCGGTCAGCGGTTGCCCAGGAAGCGGGTACTGGGCGACAATGCGGCCGCTGCCGTTGATCCGAACCTTCATTTTGTATTTGTCGATCTGCTGCAAGCCTTTGCGCAGACTCAGGCCCCGCATTTGCGGCATCACCGGCGCCGGCTCATTGGCTTTGCCCGGGGTGTTGCGGAAGTTGAGCCGTTTGCTGATGAAAAACTGGCGCAGGTTTTCCTGGCTTTTTTCCGGCGGCTTTGCCGGCAGATTTTCCGGCGGCGCGGTTTTAATCAACATCGCCAGCAAGTCCTTGCCCATTTGCTCCAAGGCCGCCTTGTCGCTGTTTTTAGCGTCCGGCAGGGGTTGGAGACAATCCTGCTCAATAGCCATTAACAAGAGAAATTTCGGCTGTTTTGCCGGCGCCAAACCAACGAACAATTTCTGCATGGAATAGCGGGAAAACTCTTTCTCCGGATTCACCTGCAGATGGTCGGCAGTGAACACCACCTCGTTCTCCTGCTCCATCAGCCAGTTGGCGAACAACTCCCGCCTGATCTTGACCCCAAGCGCCGGGTCCAGAACATGCCGTTTCTCAGTGGCCTCACTGCTGCGGGCATAACGTTTGGCCGTGGCGTGATCATAGATGGAGTCAACCACATAGGGCGTAATCCGCCAGCCGCCGTTGACAAGGCTGGCCAGGGTCACGCCCACCTGAACGCCGGTGACAACCGGCTCTGCGCCGGACTGCTCCGGAGCCGCAGGACCTGATTCCCAATTGCCGAACACTGACCCGTAGAGCTGAATCTGCTGTTCAAAAACATTGAGCTGGGCGTCGGTGAATCCGTAATTGGCTGCGGCCACTGTTGCCGGCAACAGGCTGGGACCTTCCAAACCCTGCCGTTCTATGGCCGCCGCCCGCGCCAGGATGGGCCGGATCAGCTCTTTGTCGAGCACATGATTGTAGATCCGGTTGACCCGATTGCTTTCGTTGGCTTTCCAGAAGTAATTTGGGTTAAACGACGGCTGGTTGACCAACGCCAAAATGCGGCCGCTCCCCGGCTCGATTAGCAACCCCATGCCTTTTTCCGCGCCCTGGGCCGCGAGATACTCGCGAAAACGGCTCTCCAGCTGTTTTTGCAGATCGATGTCCAGGGTCAGCACGATGTCCGTGACTGCGGCCCCTAAACTCTCTTGGCCCTCAAAATCGATATCCGGGATATTGCTTTTACGAAACCCGCCCGCCTGCAACACCGAGTCGTATTTGCCTTCCACGCCGGCAAGGCCAACCCCGTCCCCCATGAAACCGAGCACATGGGAGGCGGCTGTATGCCCAGGATAAAACCGCACTTCCCCCGCCTTGCAGGACACTCCGCGCAACTGGAGCGCCGCTATCTGCTCGGCCTGTCGTTCGTCCAAATCGTCGGCCAGCACTATCGAGTACTGCGCGTTCTTCAACCGCGCCTCAAGGGCGTCAACCTTGTCGCCGACAAAAGGCGCCAGTGCCTCGGCGGTTTTGCGGCGATCTCCCACCTCAACCGGGTTGACCGCCAAGGAGAACAAACGGTACGAAACCGCCATTTCTCTGAATTTCCGGTCGTAAACCGTTCCCCTTAAAACAGATTCAGCGGGCGTTGGGCCCGCTGAAAGAGACGAAAATTTGCCGACAGCAGACTGGACAATCCTGCCGATATCCTGGAGGGAGGGGGGGCATCTATACAGAACAGCGCCAGCCGCTGTCAGCAAAACAACAAGAAGGGGAATCAGCCATCGTCGTTTAGTCTTTTTTGACCTTAGGGTTTTTGCCATTGCCCGACTACATCCGCCGCACCTGTCCTTTGTCAGGTTCAAACAGATTCAATTTTGTCCCGGCAATGGCGACGACGTGCGTTTTTGACGCCAACTGAGCGCGGAAGGCCAGCAGCCGGACGTTTTCGTTGTAAATCGAGGCGTTCTGACCACGCAGCTGTTCGGCCCGAGCCCGCATGTCCATCATTTGCCCGTAAAAAAACTGGGTGATCGCCAAGCCCGCCACCAGCGCGACCGCCACGACGACGGCGATATATTTGCGCGTTTCTCCCGACAAACAGGCGTTAAACCGGGGATTGGCCTGGCGCTCTTCTCTGAGCGAAGCCTGCTGGCGCGGCCTATATGTTCGTACACTTACGTTTGGCGTCATACCTGTCTCCTGCGTCACCGCCTGCTGTTTTCCAACGTGTTTCCCCACGGCCTCAAATCCGCTCCGCAACCCGAAGTTTGGCGCTTCTGGCCCTCGGATTGCGCCGCATTTCCTCCGCCGACGGCACAATCGGCCGTTTGCTCAGCACTGCATAGGCCGAATTTTGCTGAAAGGCCTGCTTCACGATCCGATCTTCCAAGGAATGAAACGTGATGATGCAAATCCTGGCGCCCTTGGCCAAAACCTGCGGCGCGGTTGCCAGTAATCGACTGAGATTGTCCAATTCGCCATTGACCGCGATTCGCAAGGCCTGAAACACCTTGGTCGCGACATGCACCTTGGGCGGATGATATTTCCGGGGCACGGCCTCAGCCACAATCGCGGCCAACCTGCCGGTGGTGACCACCGGGGCTTCAATCCGGGCCTCGGCAATAAACCGGGCGATCCGCCGGGCCTGCCGTTCCTCGCCGTAGTGATAAAAAATATCCGCCAACTGGTCTTCAGAGGCCTGGGCAATAAGCGCTGCTGCGGTCAACGGCTTGCGGCGATCCATGCGCATGTCAAGCGCGTTGTCCGTCCGAAAGCTAAACCCTCGCTCGGCTCGATCCAACTGCAGCGACGAAACGCCGAGATCGGCGATCAGGCCGTCAACGGCAACAATGCCCATCCTTTCAAGCTCCGGGACCACGTCCGCATAAGAGGCCCGGACTATCTGCACCCGCTCGCCAAAGCCCGCCAAATGCCGACTGGTCGCAGCTGCTGCCTCTTCGTCCCATTCAAAGCCGATAACTCGACTGGTTGACGACGCGTGCTCCAGAATCGCTTGCGTATGCCCGCCCAACCCCAGGGTGCCGTCAACGTACAGCGCCTCGGGCCGCGGTTTAAGCCATTCAAGCACCTCGTCTTTCAACACCGGGATATGGATCGCAGATTGGTCTTGCGTCATGCGATGGAGCACATTACAAAATGCCCAGCGCGGAAAGGCCTGCGCTGAAGTCGCCGAAAGTTTCGCGGGTATGCCGAGTTTCCTCTTCCCAGGCAACCTTGTCCCATATCTCGAAATGCTGGAGCATGCCGACCACAACCACGTCTTTCTCGATGCCCAGACCAGACCTGAGCGCAGGCGGCAGAAGAATCCGCCCCTGCTTGTCCACCGGGCATTCACTGACTCCGGCAATCAGATAACGGACAAACCTGCTGAAATCGGGCTGATTTTTCCCCTGTGCGAGCAACGTCTCCTCAAGGGCTTCCCACTCGGCCATCGGGTAAGCGCGGAGACATTTTTGCCAATGGGTGACAATCAGCATTTCGGAGTGAAACTGCTCACGAAGCACGTCACGAAACCGGGTCGGGATATTCAACCGCCCCTTCGGATCCAGACTGTGTTCCGAGTGACTCCGAAATCGCTGCACAGCACTCCTTGAACCTCAACCGGCTGCGAACCGGGCAAACGCCCCACTCTCAACCGCTTTAAACCACTTTCCACCACCGCATGCCTCATTAGTAAACGAACCACTCCAGAGAGTCAAGGAAAAACACCATCAAACCAAGGGAGAAAACCGCCCGCAAACGCCCCAGCGAAAAGATGGACTTTAGGGCCTAATTACGAAGCGTTACCACCCAGGAAACACAGCCCCGAAACCGTTGCGGCGCAACGCGTCAGCCCTGCCCGTCAGACAGAACGGCCTTGCAAATACAAACGGCTGATCGCCACCCCCTTTCAAGGGATAATGATCAGCCGTTGGGTTGTTTTTGTGCGGCAACCGGCGTCTGAACGCCGGTTGCCGGATGAATCGGGACGCATTCCTGACGAAGCGCCCTGAAGTGAGGATGCGGCGCTCGAAGCAGGCGCTACGCAGGCCCCTACTTCACTTGGACCGGCGGAGGCGTCTGTTGCGGAGCCTGTTGCTGAGCCGGCGGCGGGAAAAACATCGCGGTCACGTCTTTGGCGTTGATGAACACCTGGCCGGCGCCGTCCACCTTGGCGTCGATCCGGTCGGCAACCTTGCCGTTTTCCTCGCGCCGGTCGGCCAGTGCGGTGATCGTCGCCAACGTTTTCTCGGTCTCCGGGTCGGCGCTGAGACTGCGCGCTATTCTTAAGAATTCTTCAGGATTTTCAACAACCAGCTTCATCTCGCCGGTGGAGAAATACTTGGCCTTCTGATCCGCCACGGCCATCAGGGCCAGCGTCAACCGGGTTGCCGGGAAGGCGACAAAGGAATCGGTCAGCGACAGGGTGAGGCCGCTTGTCATCAGCGCGTTCATGCCGTTGATCATCAACTCGCCCTGCACCTGCTGCATATTGCCCGCAGCCAGCGCCGCCGGGCTAGAGACCAGCTTGAGCAGGGAAGGAATTTTTTTTACCTCAAGCTGGACGTTGGCGGATTCCGGCATGTTGCCGGCCTCAGGGGCCATTCCTTTGAACCCGGAAAAGTGCACGCGGGTGTGAGCGGTTCCGCCATCGCCGCCGCCAGCCGTAAACCCGCCGCTCAGGATTGCCTTGTCAAGGGTCACCGGCGCAGGCTGGGCATTGACCACCCGGAGGTCTTCCAAGCTGATTTCGCTGGAATAGCCCTCGATCAGCGCCAGTACTTTCTGGACAAACTGCATCCCGTGCTTGGCCAGATAGGCGTCGGACTGCTCTGGCGGCGTTTTGTCCATACCCTCAATGGCGACAAACAGGTCGGCGAACAGATGCGGCGGCGGCGTTTTGACGGCGCCCTCGCCGACCAATCCCACATGACGCAGCGAGGTGGCAACAGGCTGCGTTTTTTCCGGAGTTTTCCCCTCGGCATAGGCGAAATTGTTCAGGGCACCCTTGGAATGATAGACAAATTTTTCAGCCTGGGCGTCTTTGCGCAGGCCGCCGGAGAGTTCGACCGATTCCAGACTGAAGACGTCGCCTTTGGACGTCGACTGCAGCCCCTGGATGCTCATCGAACCGGTGTACGCGCCCAGCAACTGCATGTATTCGTCAAAATCGGCGAGCAATTGTTTGAGTTCCGGACGCGGCAGTTGATCCATCCGGTTCAGGCCGCGCTGCAGGCTCTGGCGCAAGGCATAGCTCCTGGTCGCATTGGCGCCGTTCACCTCAGCCTGAGTGGCGATTTTGGCCAGCTTAAAGTCGACCTCTTTGCCAACAAAGGCTAGACCATCGGCCTGCGCCTGCATTTTTTCGGTCCAGCTGTCCTGTTCGCCCTTGCCGGCGACGCCGTTCAGCGCCAGCTCTTTGAGCGACAACCGACCGGTTTTTGCGATGTCCTCAAGCACCAGGTCGCCCAGCTTGGCGTCCATCCGGGTGAAATTCATCTGCCGGCGGTCCCAGACGCCGCTGATTTCCTGACGACCAAGGGTCAGCTCGGCAACCGGCTTGCCGGCCTCAATGACCGGGGCCTTGTCAGGCAACCGCACGGTGACGGCCAGGACGTCCGCATCCTGGGGTTTGAAACGAAAAACCACCGGCCCGAACTCGACCGAGTTTTTTTCGTCCATGATCAACGTGCACGGCTCAAGCCGCACCTCATAACCGCCGTCAACTGGAACAACGCCGTAGTTGCGGTTGGTCTTCAGGCCCACATCCTTGTTGTGGCCCGGCGGCGGCAACAGGCCAATGGCCCAGTCGGTGAAGGCGTAAATCAACGCCTCTTCCGGGGTTGCCGGTTTCCGCTCAGCAACGGGCGGCTCCGGCGGAATTGCAACCGGCGCAGCCGGCGGCGACGCAGAAGTCGCTTGCTGCCCCTGGCCGGCTGGAGGGCCCCCTGGCGCGGCCTGGTCGACAACCACCGCTTCAGCGGGAGGCGCGGCCGGCTCCGGCGACGGCGGCGCAACCTGTTCCACGACTGCGGGCGCAGCCGGCGCGCTTTGCTGTTTATTCTCCGGGGTCTCCAGCTGCTGAACCAGGCTGTCCAGACGCGGGTTGGGCTGCAGGGCCAGACTCTCCTTATATTTTTTGACCGCTAGGTCGGGCCGCCCCTGCAATTGCAGCCGCGCGCCTTCAAGCTGCAGCTCTCGGGCTGCGCTCGCCGCGTCCCGAACCGCTTCAGCAGCCTGGGCCGTCACCGTCGCCAAGGGGACCACGCCCATAGACGCACAACCGATCAGCGCGGCCAGCACCCAACCGGTCAGGCCCATGCCCCGCAGTCCGTTCCTGGGTTTTACCTTCAGCATTCCTGCTCCTGTCATTCTCCCCTCCTTCAATGGTTTCGATACGTTATGGATTTATTCGTCGCGCAGCGCTTCGGCCGGGTCCAGACGGGTTGCCCGCAGGGCCGCAAAAGTTGCGGCAACAACGCTCAGGGTCCAGACGCCGACAGCCAAAATCAGAAAATGCCCAAGCGACAGGGTGCAAAGCGACTCCTCGGCGTGCAACTGGGCGCGAAACAAGGTGTTGATTACCCTGGCCACCAGCAGAAACAGCACCGCCGCCAGGGCCAGGGCGCCGCTTGACAGCAGCAGTCCCTGGGAAATCGGGAACAGCACCAGTTCGCGCTTCAGCAAACCGAGCAGCCGAAGCACGTTCAGCTCCTTTTTTTTCCGCTCCACCGAAGCGTAGAGGCTGGCGGTCAGGGCGGATACGCCGCCAATCACACCCACTGCGGCAATCAACCAGAAGACCAGGGTCGCATAGCGGTCAAGCCGCCGCACCTCCGCTATCCGCTCCCGTTCGGTGTGCACGGTCACGCCCTGCTGTTCCAGTCGTTGCTGCACCGCATCGACCGCGTCGATGGTCGCGGCGTAAAGGCGAAACCCCGCATATCCCTGGCGGGAGAGCAGCAATGCATCGGCGGCGGAATCGTACCGGACGTTGCGGTGGCGCAGTAGGTTGAACGTGCCGGCAACGGCGGCGCTGGCCTGCGCCTGGCCGCCTGGGACATCGCCCTTGTGCAGCAGGACCGGCGCCTGCAGCTCCCGGTCCGCGACCTTGAGGCGCAAGGTCGCCGGGCCTTCGCTGAGCGGCAGATCCGGAGCGACCACAATGACGCGCTGGGGGCGGGTCGAGCCGGCAGCTTGAACGGCCCCCGACGACGACGCGACATCGGAACGCGCCCGCAGCTGGACGGTCACCGGACCAGATGCGCCGGCGACCGTCAAACCAATCTCCAGCGGCTCAATCCAGGGCGCGACAATGGCGCCCCTGCCCCGCAATTTGTTGACCACAGCCTGGAGATTGTCCTCCGTGGCCGCCCGCTGCCGGACCGTGATCCAATACGCCGACCACCCCGGTTCCGGGGCGTAGCCGAGCTTGTCCCGAGCCTCGTCGCCCGCAACCGGCTGCACCCGGGAAAAACCGGTGTTGTTGACCAGCAGCACCTCGTCCAGCTTGCTCAAGGGTTCCGGGGTCAGCACCACGGCGCCGTCAAACACCGGGTAAGCCTCCGGCAACTCGCCCTGCCAACCATAGGCAGGCACGGCCCTGCCGTCCTTGTAGTCCTCGACCGATTCGACAACCTCCAGCCGGACATAGGCGGCGCGCAGGCTGGAAGCCCGCTCGCCCAGCACGGCGGCGATCCGCACCGGAAAGGTTCCATTCTCGTACCGCCCCTGGATGATTCGCTGCGCGCCCAGGGTCAGCTGATCGCCGGCGGCGACGTTCAGCGCCTTGGCCGCCGCCTCGGTGAGCACGCACTCGCCGGGTTCCGGCACAACCCCGCTGTTTTCAAGCAGCAGCGGGTCGCCGGGCGCGGTGACCATCAGGCTCAACGGTTCCCTGAGGTCGCCGGCTGCGTTGGTTGCCATGACCGAGGCCGAGATCTGCCGGGTCATGGGCGCCACAAAGGCAACCTCGGCCTGGTGGGCCCTGAGTTCGTCAAACCATTCGCGGCTAAAAGACCGGGTGGTCAATGGACGGATTTCCCTATTTTTGGGGTCCTGCACTAAACGGCTGCGCATGGTCTCAACCGCCCCGAACTTGAGCCCGAACAGGATCAGCAGGGGCGCGATGATCGCGGAAATGGCCAACACCAGACAAAGGCTCAGCAACCAGTCGTGGACAATGTCCTTGAAGGCCAGCCGAAAAATCATGCCCCAACCTCCGGACGGGCCAGTCGTTCGCCAGCGACGGGTGCGGGAACGCGGGTTTCCGCAAACGCGGTCGCCAACGTTTCGGCGCGGCCCGTGCGCACCGTTTCAAAGCGCACCTGCCGGTCCGACACCTGGTCCACCAGGCTGCGGTCGTGGGTTACCATGATCACCGCCGCGCCCATTTCCCTGGCCAGCGCGTGCAGTTCGTCGCGGATGTCGAGCGCGGTGGGATAATCCACGGCGGCGGTGGGTTCGTCGGCCAGGATAATCATCGGCCGATGGATCAGGGCACGGGCCACCGCAACCCGCTGCCGTTGCCCGCCGGAAAGGTGCTGCGGCTTCTTGTCGAGTTGGTCAGTCAGCCCCAACACCCCGACGAGGTCGTTGAACTCGCCGCGACTGACGCCGACGCCGCTGATCTGGGCGGTGAGCATGATGTTTTCGCGCACGCTTAAAAAGGACAACAGGCCGCCGCTTTGCAAAACATAGCCGATGTTGGCGCGGCGGATCCGAGCGGCGCGGTTTTCCGCAAGACCAGGAACTTCAAAAACTCTGGGCTTGCCGCGCGGCCCCACCTGCACGCTGAAACTGCCGGCACGAGTCGGCTCCATAACCAGGGCCAGCATATCCAGCAGGGTCGATTTGCCGCAGCCCGACGGCCCCACCACCGAGCAAAACTCGCCTCGACAGACGTCAAGCTCCGGAATGCGGAGGACAAAGGAAACGCCGCCCTTGCTGCGGCGCTTCTCCACATCCCGGAGACGATAGACGACATCAGTCATAGAGGTCAGGGCAGCAGCTCCAGGCTGATCGGGTACACATACTCGCTGGGGTCGTCGCTCTTGTTCAGCCGCACCCAACCCTCCGGGCCGTCGTGGATTGTTTCGTAGGCCATGATCCGCGCCTCCAGATCGGCAAGGAACATGTCCTGTTCGTCCACGGACCAGCTGCTCCACAGCTCGTTGTTCATATCCATGATCCGGCTTTTGTAGGGCAGACCGGTCAGAAACTCAGGGATCAACCCGCTCTGCGACAGGGACTTGGCCCGTTTGATCATCTCTGGATCGCGGGCCGTGGCGGCCGCCGCCGCCTGCAGCGAGGAGAAGAAATCCTCGCCGCTGATCTGGCCCTTGCGGCCTGCTGCAAGGATGGTTTTCAAGGTTTCCCGCAGGGAGTCGAGCTGGCGTTTGTTGATCAGCAACCGCACCTCCAGCGATTGAATGTCGGTGGCGAGCAAGTCTTTGTCCGTTACCCAGGCGACAACGTCGCGCGGCGCCTGCGCCCCGGCCTGGGAACCGATCCATTGCACAAAGGCGGCTTTCAGGGCCGCATTGGCCAGGGCTTGCCCCTCGGGCTTTGCCGGCTCGCCTTTTGCCGGCGCCGGGCTTGCCTCCTCAAAGAGGTCGAGATTCACGGTCCCCTTGGCAGCCGTCACGGCCGGTTCCGTCCCCGGCTTGGCCGGCTGCGCCGCGGGCGACGAGACGTCAAAGTCGGAGACGCCGGCTTTGGCCGTTGCCGGCGCATTGCCGCCCGAACCGGCGGTGGCGGTTGCTGCGGCCTTGCCCTTTTCTTGATTGATTTTCTCAAGCAAACCGATAATTGCGTCGGTCACGTTTTTGGTGACGTTTTCAAAACCAACCAAGTCCTCGGAAGGGGTGCTGTAGTAGGAAGGTCCGCCCTCGGCGCCCCTGTTGACGCTCAAGGTCTGGAACTGTTCAGCGGTGGTCGCGTGATACTGCTCGGCCTTGGGATCTTTGATGTGGATGGCGTAGATGGTGATGTTGCGGTCGTCGGCAATAGCGCGCAGGGTGGTCTGGCTCTGTCCCGAGGCGTTCCACTTGTGGCCCGGCTCATGGCCGGGGGCGTCGCCGACCAGGACCACGATTTTGATCGCGTTGGGGGTCCAGGCGGTCTCGTCAACCGCGCCCTTCACCCCGGAGAACACGTCCTCGGCGTACCCTTCCGAGCCGGCCAAACTGACGTCCACGGTTTTCAAGGTGGGAATGAACTGATCAATGTTCTGGAGTTCCGGGGTATAATTCTTGACGTTGTAGCCGATGTCCGGAATGGAGATGGAATCGCGATACCCCCAGACGCCAAACTTGACCGCCTTGGCCAGCGCGGCGTTGCTCGATATCCGTTTGGAGGCCTCTTCCACCACCTTCAGGGTCTGGGTGACGTAGGGCATCATCGAGTTGGTGGCATCCATCACCCAGACAATGTCGATGCCTAATTTTTCAAGGGCTGCCGGGCTAATCGAGGTGCTGTCCTGCACGGCGTCCTGCAGGTAGTCCTTGTTTTTCCTGATGTCCGAGCTTTCCCGCGCCTCGGCCCCTTCGCCGGTGACGGCGGCCAGCTTGAGGATTCTGGCCTCACGGTTTTCCAGCTGAACCTCGCCGAATTCAAGAATCGGCAGCAGATAGAACTCCTTGGTGATGTCGACCGCCTTTTTCGGCTCAATGGTCACAATGGGAAACTCAGGCGGAACATCGCCCATGGCGATGTCCATGTAGTATTTTTCCACTGCCTCTTTGCGTTTTTCTTTGGGCAGCCCGCTCAATCGTTCCAACTCCGCTTTTTTGTCAAACATCAGCACCGGATAGCGTCCCTCCGGGTGGGTGTAGGACAGGCACATGGTCTGCTTCCACTCGAACACGTCATCCGAAGACATCCAGCCAAGCACAGTTCCCCGGTTGTCGTGGCCAACCTCATACCAGACCGCTCCCCCCAGATCGCCCCCACCCTGTTTGCCGTAGACGTAATAGGCCTGGAAGGCCGGAACGTTTTCCTCGATGGTGGAGCTGGCGACGTCGGGGTTTTTATATACCTTGGAAAAGGCGCGCGACAACACCCGCAGGGGCAGCGACTCCTTGCCCTCAAGCTTTATCGGGATCCGTTTAGCAGCCGAAGCGGCGGAGGCCTCCGCCGGTGCTGTCGCTGTCGCCGTCCCGGAAGATTCGCCGGCCGCAACCGCGCCCTGCACAATCGCAAAGGTTCCCAGCAGCAGGCCCAACGCCATGGTCAATGTGTGTAACCGCATACCTCTTCTCCTTATTCAATCCTGGTTCGTGGTGATGAAATCAAACAATGCAGTGATCGACGATTCCTTGCTGAAATCCTGACGGGCCAGTTCCTCGGGCAGGCGAAGCCCCGGGGCTAGGCCGCGCTGGTGAAAGGCAACGCCTTCCGGGGTCAGGATCTCGGCATAGGTCAGCAGTAGGGCCGAACCGTCCGGCAGGGGCAGAAACCGCTGGGCAAGCCCCTTGCCGTAGGTTGCCGCCCCCACCGAAAGCGCCCGTTTATCGGCGGTCAGGGCGGCAATAAACGCCTCGGCGGCGCTGGCGGTGTCGTTGTCCTGGAGCAGCGTCAGCCTGCCGGCTGCGAGCTGCGGCTGTTCGGCCTCGATTTTTTGAGTTGTGTCCCGGTCGCGCAGCTGAAACAACACGGTCCCGGGCCGGACAAAGAGTTCCGCGCATTCACGGGCGCTGATCAGGCTGCCGCCCTGGTTGCCGCGCAGATCAAGCAGAATGGGCCGCCCGTCGTTGCCGCCCCCTTCGAGGATACGGCGCAACTGCGCCGCCGTGTCCTTGGCGAACCGGGTTATCTGGATAAAATGACCCGCGCCGGCGGCCTTCCAGACAACGGATTGGTAGTGGGCCCGCTGTCGCCGCAGGGTCAGGGACCTGGGGATGGCCTGACCGGTTCTGATGGTTAGTTGCACCGTCGCGCCTTCCGCCCCCCGGATCATGGCGCCGACCACATACACCGACTTGCCGTACACCGGCGAGCCGTTGACCGCCACCAGTTCATCGCCTGGGGCAATGCCGCTTTTTTCAGCCAGCCCGCGTTTGAAGGGATAGAGCCGCAAGGTTCCGTCCCGTTGCTGCATATCCATCTCCACCCCAAAGTAGTCGGAGCTGGTCGACTCGAGAAAGGCGGCGTATTCACGGGCCGTGAGATAATCGGAATAGTCGTCAAGGGAGTGGGCGTAGGCGCGGAGAAGATCTTCGGCGATCTTCCGGCTCGACCTGGGCACGGCCAGACCGTGGTCGCGGATCTGTTCCACCGCCGCAGTGAGCAACTGCGCTTCCTCGGTTAACTGCGCCCAGGCCGCCGGCGTCGGCGCCGCTCCAAGCCCGTACAGCGCCAAACCGACCACAATAAGCGCAAACCCGCGCAATGGTCGGCAGGCCGTGCTGAGGATGAGAGACGCCACGGGCCGGGCCGATTACAGCCGCATCAGATTGGCGGCCTCTTTTTCCAGCTTGTCCCGCTTGCTTTGCAACCGTTGCAGCTCAAGCCGTTTTTCTTCTGGATCAGCGATGTCGTCGGCTGTACGCGCAGAATTTTTCAGGGTATTGATTTCAGCAAGGATGCGCTGCTGTTCCTTTTTCTGGGCAGCGGTCTGGGCCTGTTTGGTTTTGATCCCCTTCTCCAGGGAGGCCACCGAGGCGGAGAGCTTTTTCAACTGCTTCTCAAGCGCGGCCTTCTCCTGGAGCCGGGACGATTGCTCGGACTGCAGGGCGTCGGTCTGCGCCTGGGCCGATTGATTGGCCTGCTCCGCGCTGGAAAGATTGTCCTGCCGGTCCCGCAGCCGTTGTTGATAGGCGTCGGGATTGTAACTGAACAGACCACCCTGACGCGGATCGGTGGTTTGGCCGGCGCAGCCGGAGAGAACGGCGGCGACGCACAGGCAGCACAGCAGTGAAGAAAATGTTTTCATGGTCGATCTCCCAGGTTACACCGACATGCTGGCGGACATCGAGGCCAGTTCGCCGGTGCGCTTTTCCAGTTCCGTGATGTTGCCCTTGAGCGTCTCGATCTCGCTGTCCAGGGTAACGGCGTAATCGTCCTTGCCGCTCTTCCTGGCCTCGGCCGAGACCGAACCCTGGGCCTCCAACTCGGTTTTGGCCGTGGCCAGCTCTTTGTTGGCCGCCTCAAGCAGCGAATCGGTCGCCGCCTTTTGTTCCTTGAGCTTGGCTGTTCGCGCCGTCTTGTTCTTGATCTTCTTGTTCAGCGCCGCCGTTTCCTTCTGCAGGGTCGCAATCTGCTGGGAAAGATTCTGGTTGTAGGCGACAATCTCCTGATTCTTTTGCCGGGCCTGGGCGATGCACGCATCCAGCCACTCTTCTTCTTTGGCGTATTTCTCCTTCTGACCGGCAACATGATCGCCGTAGGCATAGCCGCCCACACCGCCCACCGCAGCGCCGATGGCCGCGCCGATCAGGGTGGCTTTGGTGTCGCCGCCGAGAATCTGCCCGAGCACGCCGCCGGCAACCGCGCCGATGGCCGCGCCCGTGCCCGCGCCTTCAGTCCGGGTGCGGGTTCCGTCGTCCTTGATGTTGGCGCAGCCGCTGATCGTCAACAGCATGCATAACACCACCATGACCCACGATGTTTTCCTCTTCATACTCTCTCCTTTTCTGTAAACGTAGGACTGCAACAATCGATCATTTCGTTGTTATTACCAGGTCAAGCGGGACGGCTGCCGCCTTGCTCAGGGCGCGGCCGCAGCTTCAAACAGTTGCTTCTGCCAATTTTCATCGTCGGTTCGCTTGACCTTGAGATACTCGTCGGCGTGACGACGCACCGTTGCCAGCAGCTTGCCCTGCGCCTCGGCGTTGCGCTTCTGCAAGAACTGCGTATAGCGTTCAAACCCATCCTTCACCGCTGTTTCCGAAACTGCGCCAAGCTGGCGCATCGACTCGGTGTAGGACGACATGGCCTGGGCGATGTTTTGCCGGATCTCGGTTTCCCGCTCCTTGTATTTTTCGGCGACCTCGGTGCGCTGCGAACTCAGGGCCGACTGCAGCAGGTTTTCCAAAATTGGCAGTTTCCGCGCCTCCTTGGTGATGAAAAACGCCTGTTCTCCGCCGATTTTCACCCAGGAATAGGCTGAATCCTGCTCCGCCTGCTTGATGGTGAACTGGATGTCGTTCAGAGCTGCGGCAAGCAGATCGAGTTCCTGCTGCACCGGGCCGGACGGGGCGCCGGCTCGGGTCAGTTCGTCCTTGAGCCGTTTGAGATGGCCGCTGGCGTCGCTGCCCGAAACCTGCGTTTTGGCGCTGGTTGAACTGGTCGACACCGCCGCCGGCAGGGTTTGCGCCGCGCCCTGGCGATAGGCCTCCCAGTCGTCGTTCATCTGCGCGCTCACCTGGCGGTTGGGAAACACCAGCGAGGCCAGCACCGGGCGAAAACCCAGGGTTTCTTTTTTAGCCGGAATCACCGCGTTGTTCTTCGCGTCCAGGGTGTAAAACTCCTGCTCGGTGCGCAGCGAAGAACGCAACTGATTGCCGTCGGTGAGATAATGACCGCCTTTGGAGACGTAGCCGCCGCTGCGCCCCTGGTAATACTCGATCTGATAGAGGGAATCGGTCATCTCAGCCACATTGCCGAGCATGTCGTGGAGCCCCAGGACATTGGGCTTCAGCAGCCCCGCCTTCTTGACCTTGTTGTGCGACGACGTGGGCCCTGAAAACCATTCGTATTCGGGGAGTTGCTCGAGGGGATAGGGCAATTTTCGGTCAAATCCGGCGCTGTCCACCTCGCTGCCGCCGCGCGCGGCAAACTCCCATTCAGGTTCGGTGGGCAGACGCAAAAAACCGGGCACGCCGCCGTGGGCAGGCAGTTCCTTCCGGGCGTTACCGTACAGCCATTCGTTATACTTCCGCAGGAAATCTTCGGCCTCAAACCAGGACAGATTGCGAACCGGCAGGCTGCTGTTTTCATATTCCTTGGGCGACTGCATCACCGCAAACATCTGGTCTTCGGTGACTTCGTACTTGCCGATGTAGTAGCACCAGTCTTCCGACGACGCCTGCGCGACCTTGAATGCGCCGCCTAGGGCCACGCCGGTGGGCGACTCCTTGTAACCGCCGGCCGGATCGCCCACGCGAAAACGCTTCCAGGCGTAGGACCCGGCGCCCTCGCCGATGCACACCGGTCGCAAGGCCATGGTTCTGCCGGCCGGCATGGGCAGCAGAACATCGCCCGGCTGGGGCTGGGGATTGCCGGCCGGAACTTCGGCATGGGCTAAACGGGGCAGCGGCGTGGTCAGCATCAGCATCAGCGCCAGGATCGCGTGCAGGAGGAATGTCAATCGCATGGTTGCCGCCTGTGACTGGTCAGAGTTGGGCCTTGGAATGAACAAGGGAGCAGATTGTCTGCACAGATACAATTCCTGCCGACAAAACAATGTAGAGAAATTAAAGAGGTTTCCCGGATAAAAATCAAGGCGGGGCGTCGTTTTTTTGCAACAACGCTCCAACCGCTCTTGCAGGGATGTTATTGTCGCGACCAAGGTGCCGATGCTCCGGCGAGAAAATGGCGGGTGCTTTAGATTTTTTTGCCGGAAAGATCGAACAGGTTAGGTTGCTGCATGGGAGTGGACTGAAGGGGCAGGCGGAAATGCTCGTAGGCGGCCGCAGTGGCCATCCGGCCGCGGGGGGTGCGGACGAGAAAACCGGACTGAATGAGAAAGGGTTCGTACACGTCTTCGAGTGTGGTTTTTTCCTCGCAGACGGCGGTTGACAGGGTTTCCAGGCCGATAGGGCCGCCCTGGAATTTTTCGATCAGGGTGAGAAGAATCCTGCGATCCATCTCGTCCAAACCAAGCGGATCTACATTGAGCATGGTCAGGGCCTCGTCGGCCACGGTGCGGGACACCACCGGATGCCCGCCCACCTCGGAGAAATCGCGGACCCGGCGAAGGAGACGGTTGGCTATCCGGGGCGTGCCGCGCGAACGCCGTCCCAGTTCCATGGCCCCGTCGGCGTCGATCTCCATACGGAACAGCCGGGCCGTCCGCTGGATGATCGTCACTAACTGCTCCGGGCTGTAATACTCAAGACGAAGGAGTACGCCGAACCGGTCGCGCAACGGCGGCGTCAGCAATCCGGTGCGGGTGGTGGCCCCGACCAGGGTAAAACGGGGCAGGTCCATCTTCACCGAACGGGCGCCCGGCCCCTGGCCAATGACCAGATCGAGCTGGAAATCTTCCATGGCCGGATAGAGGATCTCCTCGACCACGTGGTTGAGGCGATGGATTTCATCGATGAACAGGACGTCGCCGGCCTGCAGGCTGGTGAGGATGGCGGCCAGATCGCCGGGACGCTCAATCACCGGCCCGGAGGTAACTTTGATGCCGGCGCCCATCTCGTTGGCGATGATGTAGGCCAGGGTGGTCTTGCCCAAACCGGGAAAGCCGTGGAACAGCACATGATCCAAGGGTTCGCCGCGTTGCAGGGCCGCCTGGATGAACACCCGCAGACTCTGTTTGACCTGATCCTGGCCGATGTAGTCGTCCAGGCGGCGCGGCCGGATTTCAACGCCAACGCCCAGGTCTTCCTGGCGTTCTTCGCCGGCGATCAACCGTTTGCCGGTCAGATTCTCTTCGCGTTTCATGATTTCGTTTATTTTCCGGCCAGGGACTGCAGGGCCAGGCGGATCAGGTCTTCCACCCTGGGCGGAGCGTCCCCGCTGTGCGCCAGCTGTTTCTCAACGGCGCGCAAGGCCTGCCAGGCGGTATATTGGGGATAGCCGAGGTTGATCAGGGCGGAAGCGGCGTCGGCCATCACCTGGACCTCGCCGCTAGGGGCCGCGCCCGGCGCAGTGGTGCCGCCGGCAAAATCAACCCCGAACTCGCCGACCAGACCGCCGACCTTTTCGCCCAACTCCACACAAAGCCGCTGGGCGGTCTTCTTGCCGATGCCCGGCAGAGTCATCAGCTGGGTCACGTCCTTGGCGGTGATTGCCCGACACAGGGCCTCCACGCCGATTCCGGACAGGATGGTCTGGGCCAGTTTGGGCCCGATGCCGGAAACAGTAATCAGCAGCAAAAACAGCTCTTTCTCCTCTTTCTTGCCAAATCCGTAGAGGGTAATCGCGTCTTCGCGAACCACCGTCTGGACCAGGAGAAAACAGGAAGCGCCGGTGGTCGGCAGGGTGTCGTAGGTGCGAACAGAGATGAACACTTCGTAGCCCACGCCGCCGACGTCAAGGATCACGACGTTGGGGCTTTTGACGAGCACAAGGCCGTTGAGCGAGGCAATCATCGGCAGACGCTGGCAGGTTGAGTCAGGGAGGGGAACAGCGGGCGAAGCCGCCGCTGGTTCATGCGCCGCATCTTCCGCTGTAGGCAGCGTGATGGGCGTGGCAGATGGCCACGGCCAGGGCGTCGGAGGCGTCTTTGGACGGCGACGAATTCAACTGCAACAGGGTCTGCACCATGTGCTGCACCTGTCCTTTTTCCGCCTGTCCATACCCGGCCACCGCTTGTTTGACCTTGCGGGCCGGGTAATCGAACACGGTGAGATTATTGTGCATGGCCGCCACCACCGCGGCTCCCCGCGCGTGCCCGAGCTTCAGGGCCGAACGCGGGTTGCGGTCGACAAAAATGTCTTCCACCGCAGCCACCACCGGTTGATGGATGCTGATCACCTCGCACAGATCCTCAAAGATGGTCAGCAGGCGCCGGGAAAAATCGGTTTCCTCGCCGGTGCGGATGGTGCCGCAGGCGACAAAACCGATTTCATGGCCCTGGGCGGCAATCACGCCGTACCCCGTAATCCGCGATCCCGGATCAATGCCTAGAATCCGCATCCAATCCCACGCGCAACGATCATCAGGACAACAACTCCATCAGGTCGTCGGCGATGTCGAAGTTGGCGTGCACCTTCTGGACGTCGTCGTGATCCTCAAGATTTTCCAGCAGACGCAACAACGAGCGGGCCGCCTTTTCCTCGGTCACCTCGATGCTGTTCTTCGGCACCATCGACAGGGTCGCCTCGGAGAACTTGACCTTGCCTTTTTCCAACTGGTCGACCACGTCGTTGAAGGCCTCCGGGGCGGTGATGATCTGGAAGCTGTCTTCTTCCTCGACCACGTCCTCGGCGCCTGCCTCCAGGGCCAGATCCATCAATTCGTCTTCAGCCACGCCGTCTTTGTCGACCGAGAGCGTGCCTTTTTTGTCGAACATCCAGGCCACGCAGCCGGACTCGCCCAGGTTGCCGCCGCTCTTAGCGAAGAAATGGCGTATGTCGGCAACAGTGCGGTTTTTGTTGTCGGTCATGGTCTCCACTAAGACGGCAACGCCGCCGGGACCGTAGCCCTCGTAGAGAATTTCCTCGTATATTGCGCCGCCCAGGTCGCCGGTGCCCTTTTTGATGGCCCGGTCGATGTTTTCCTTGGGCATGTTCTCGCCCTTGGCTGCGGTGACTGCGCTGCGCAAGCGCGGGTTGCCGTCAATGTCGCCGCCGCCCATGCGCGCGGCAATGGTGATTTCCTTGATCAGCTTGGTGAAAATCTTGCCGCGCTTGGCGTCATTGGCCCCTTTCTTGCGCTTGATCGTGCTCCACTTTGAATGTCCCGACACGCTCTGACTCCTTGAATGAATAATATCGTACAGTTGCTTGGATACAATTTATCTCGCCCGACGAAACCCGCGCCCCAGCACAAAAACCTCCCGGCTTTCGTTCCGCGAGCTTTTGGGTTTCACCACCTTGACGGTTGTAAACAACGGTTTGCATTCCTGGAGAAATTCGGGAAAATCCTCTCCCTGAAAGACCTTGCAGTAAAACGTGCCGTTTTCATGCAGGAATATTGCGGACAACTCAAGAACGCGCCGCACCAGCCTCAGCGACTGCTGATGATCGGCATACTGGCTGCCCGTGGTTCGCGGCGCCATGTCGCTGAGCACCACGTGAAACCCCGGCCAGTGCTGTTTCAGATAATCGACGAACTCCTCCGAATACACATCATAACAGAGCCAATGGATTTCGGCATGGGGTTTTTGAACCGGGATGTCGGTGCGTTGCAAATCCGCCGCCACCACCACGCCTTTCTCGCCAATCACGCCGGAGGCGTATAAACTCCAGCTGCCGGGATGGCAGCCCAGATCCAGCACCCGCTGCCCGCCTTTCAGAAACTTGTGCTTCAACTGGGCTTCTTCCAGCTTGTACACCGACCGGGCCGGGTAATTTTCTTTTTTTGCTTTCTTGAAGTAGTAATCCTGTTCGTCGCGCATCTGCCCTTCCTTTACGTTTCCGCCGGTTACAGCGAATTATTGACAACTATTTCCCTGGCCAGCCGCAGAGCCCCGGCAACGTCGGTCACCCGACCCTCCATCCGCGCCTCCTCAATGGCCGCGAGGATGGTTTTGAAGATCGGTCCCGGCGCGAGCCCCAGGGTTTCGATCAGTTGCCGACCGGTGAGCAGCGGCGGCGCGGCGGCCACCGGCGCGACGTGTTCGAGGCGAACCCGATCCAGCGTCCGGTACAGCGCGGCCAGTTCCGCTTCCATGCCCTCGATCCGCTCCACGCCCTGCCCGGCCAGGCTGTCGGCCATGGCCAGCAGAAACAGCCCCGGCAGATCGGCTCCGGCCTTGCGGACCATGCGGATCGAGGCGCGCAGGGTCAGGCCGCCGGCGCGGGCGACGTTGGCCAGGTGAAATGGCCGCATATGGCCGTCAATCAGATGGGCCACCCGCTCCCGGTCGTCGTTGCTCCACCGTAGCCGCAAGGCAAAACCGCGGAACATCTCGGCCCCGACCCGGTCATGATTGTAAAAGGTGATGCGGTCGCCCTTGTCCGGCCGTAGGACACAGGTGGCCGGCTTGCCCAGATCGTGAAGCAGCGCGGCCCAATGCAGGCGACGGCGCTGACCTTCGCCGGCGCAATAGGCGGCAAGACCGTCGCCCTCTTCCGGAAACCAACGGCCCGGAGCCGCCGTGATCTGCTCCATCCAGCGCAGAGCCTCCAGGTTGTGCCGAAAAACGTCAAGATGATGACTTTTGGGCTGCTCCAGACCGACCCCGGCAATCAACTCGGGAACCACGATCCACAACAGACCGGCGTCGGCCATGGCGCACACCGCCGCATGTCCGTTGCCCGAGGCCATGATCAGGTCCATTTCGTGGGCCACCCGCTCGGGCGCTGGCCGGGACAGCAGTTCGGCCTGCCGCTCCACCAGCGCCAGGGTGGCGGCGTCGACCGCAAACCCCAGGGTGGCGGCAAAACGAAACACCCGCAACAGGCGGAGCGGATCGCTTGCGAAACTCTCGACGCTGGCCGCCCGAATCACGCCCCTTGCCAGATCTTCACGGCCGCCGGTGGGATCGATCAGCGGGACAGCCGCGTCCAGAGCCTGGGGATCAAGCAGCAACGGGTCAAGGCGCACGGCAAGGGCGTTAAGCGTCAGATCGCGGCGGACAAGATCCTCGTCAATGGTCGTCGCGCCCTGACGGAAGGAGGAAAAATCAATGGTCGTCCGGCGGCTGACCACCCGCGCCGCGTCCTCGTCGCGGCCCAGAGGCACATAGGCGCCGCCGCTCAGGGTCGCCAATTTGCCGGCCCAAAGGCTTGCCCCGCCGGCCACGGTGAGGTCGATATCCTCGGGCGTCTTGCCCAGCAGCAGATCGCGCGCCGCGCCGCCGGCCAGGTAGAGTTCGCCTCCCAGCTCCCGCGCAAGGGTGGTCAACTGGATCTGCAGCCACGCCGGCAACACCGCCAGAATCCGCCGCCGGGTCAGGGTTTCTTGCGCCTGCGCCACAGCCTAAATCCGCCAGAGTTGGGCATCGTCGTCGGCCAGCGGTGCAAAACGCTGATGCACAATCGATGCGCCCTTGTCGATCATCACTTCGGCCTCCGGGGGTTCGTCCGCGACCTTTTTGCCGTAGCGCACCACCAGCCCAGCCAGCCGGCGCAGCACCTCGGCCTCGTCAGGCCAACCGGGGGCCTGAAGGCCTGCATGCCGCAGCAAACCAAGCGGACCGGGCCGCACGGTCATGCGCAGCAGCCAGTCGTCCGGGCCGCGCATTTTTTCCAGGCGAATGTTCTCCCGCTCGTCGCGGCCGAGAATAAACCAAAGGTCGTCGCCAAGCTTGAACTGCCGTCCCACGCTGAGCAGGCGGACGTCGCCTACGGCCCGCGCCTCGCCAAAGGAAAAGAGACCGTTGTAGAAATGCTTGATCCGCGCGGCCAGATTAGGGTCAGTGAGCATGCAGCCGCCGGCCGGGGTCGGGTATTCGGTTATGCCCATTTCAGCAGCCAGGAGTTTTTGCTGCCGCCGGCCCCGCCCGGAAAAGCCGTACAGCCGTTCCCGATCCACCAGACCCTCGGTTTCAGCCGGGGTCGGCGCCATCAGCTTGGCGCTCAGCGGCCGCAGCAGCAGCCCGCTGCAGCCGGAGTCGCGCTCAATCACCCGCAGCGTGTCCCGCCGCTGCGACATCGGCCGCTGCCCGAGCACCTCGCCGGTGACCAGGAACGAGGCGGAGTACATCGGCATCAATTCGCGAGCCCGACGCAGCATCAGAATTTTGCAGTCGATGCAGGGGTTGAAATGCTTGCCAAATCCATGGACCGGATTTTCCAGCAGGCGCAGATAGCCCTCGCTGACGTCGACCAGCTCCACCTCCAGGCCGTATTTGGCCTGCATGGAGCGGGCGTATTCTTCACGGCGATCCAGCAATTCGTGATCGAAAAACGGGGTCACAAATTTGAGAGCAATCACCCGCACCCCCTGATCGGCAACCACCCGGCAGGCCAGGATTGAATCCAGGCCGCCGGAAAACAAACCCAAGGCAACTCGCTTGTTCACGCCAATTTCCTCGTGTTGCCGCGTTCAATCAATTCGCCGGCAAAGGCCAGGGTCTGGGCGGTGGGATGTTCGCCGCCCAGCATCCGCGCCAGCTCGCCGACCCGCGCCTCTTTGCCCAAGGGGTTGATCACCGTGCGGGTGCGGCCGTTTTCGACCTGCTTTTCCACCTTGAAATGGAGATCGGCCCAGGCGGCGATCTGCGGCAGATGGGTAATGCACAGCACCTGATGATGTCCGGCCAGCTCGCCGATTTTTTCCGCCACCGCCTCGGCGGCCTGCCCGCCTATTCCGGCGTCGACCTCGTCAAAAATCACGGTGTCCACCTGATCGCGACGGGCCAGCAGACATTTCATCGCCAGCATCAACCGCGACAGTTCGCCGCCGGAAACGATCTTGGCAAGCGGCTTGGCCGGCTCGCCGGGATTGGCCGAAAAAAGAAACTCGACATTGTCGCGGCCGGTGCTGTGAATGCCGTCCATTCCCAGCCCCTCCGGCTCGGTCACCGCCACCCGGAACACCGCCTGGGGAAAGCTAAGCGAAGCCAGTTCTTTTTCCATGCCCGCCTCCAGCCGCTTGGCCGCCTCCCGACGCGCCTGGGTCAGTTCGGCGGCGCGGAGCAGGGCCTCGGTGGAGATCTCCTCCAGCCGCACCTCGGCCCGGGCAATCTCCTGCTCCAAGCTGTCCAGCAGGGCGAGATTGGCTTCAGCCCCGGCGGCAAAGGCAATCACCTCTTCAAGCGTGGGTCCGTATTTGCGCTGCAGCTGCTTCAACTCGGCCAGCCGTCCGGAAATCAGATCGAGCCGGGATGGGTCCATGGGGATTTCGTCGAGATATTTTTGCAGGGCGGCGTCCAGATCCTCCAGCTCAAAGCCGGCGGCGCCGATCCGTTCGGACAACGGCGCAAGCCCGGCGTCCAGGCCTGCGGCGTGGCCGATGTGTTTGCGGACGTCGGCCAGGTTGCCCACCATGCCCGACAACAGCCGGCTGCCGGCGCCGACCAGCCGCAGCAAGGCGTCGGAGGATTTCAACTGCTCGCGTTCGCGCAGCAGCTGCTCGTCTTCGCCGGCGACCGGGCCGCACTTGCGGATTTCCTCAAGCTGGAAGCGAAGAAAATCTCGTTGTTGTTCCTTGTCCTGCTCCTTCTCCTGCAGTTGCCGCAACTCGGAAGAGGCCTGCTGCCACCGATGAAACAATTTGCCGAACTGCTGCCGCAGCCCCCGGAGTTCGCCGAAAACGTCAAGATAGTCGAGGTGATTGCGGGCGTTGAGCAGTTGCTGGTGGTCGTGTTGACTGGCGATGTTGATCAACCCGGCGGTCAACTCGCCGGACAGCCGGGTGGTGACCGACTGATCGTTAACGTACACCTTAGACCGTCCCTCCCGGGTGAGCACCCGGCGAACAATGCAGGAGGAACCGTCTTTGAGCGAATGTTCGCTGAGCAATCCATTAAGCTCGGCGTGATCGGGACGAATTGTAAAAACCGCCTCGATCCCAGCCTGCTCGCAGTCGTTGCGCACCCAGGAGGCCGCGCCCCGGCCCCCGGTCAGCAGATTGATCGCCTGAAGAATGATCGACTTGCCGGCGCCGGTCTCGCCGGTCAACACGATCAGGCCGGTTTGTTGCGCCGTCAGATCGAGATGAAGGGAATCGATCAGGGCCAGATTATGTACTCGAAGTTCCTGCAACATGGTCGTTTCATGGCAAAAGGGGCGGGCCGAAAAGGCGACATTATCCTTGACGCCCAGGGGGCAAAAATGTATCGTATTGAAGATACATGTAAAATTCAGCAGTCCGGAGGGACGAGATGATGGAACCGCAACAGCTCAGCGCCAGCCTCGAAGACTACATCGAGGCCATCTACCATATCATTACGGATAAACAGGTGGCCCGGGGAAAAGACATTTCCGCCCGCCTGTCCGTGAGCGGCGCTTCGGTCACCGAGGCGTTACGGGCTCTCTCCAGAAAGGGGTTGATCAACTACGCCCCGTATGAGGTCATCACCTTGACCGCCGAGGGACGGTTGATTGCCGAGGACGTCATCCTTCGCCACAACTCGTTGAAACAATTCTTCATTGATGTGCTGGCTATTGAGGAGCCCCTTGCCGAAGAGGGCGCTTGCAAAATCGAACACACCGCGCCGCCAAAAATCATCGGCCGGATGGTCGATTTCATCAAATTCCTTGAGATTTGCCCCCGGGGCGGCAAGGACCTGATCAGCGGCTTTGCCAATTTCTGCCAGCAGGGCCGAACCCCGGACAGCTGCGCCGCCTGCGTCTCGCACTGCATGGACGGCAAACCAGCCCCGATTGAGAAATAGGCCATGCCCTTCGGAAGTTTTGCCGCTTCCCGCATTCCAATCCGCTATATTAGCATACCTCGCCGGCGGCGCAATGGATACCTCTCCCGCACCTTTTCCTTTTACGGCGCCTGAACGCTATGCCTGTCTATGAATTCACCGCCCTGACCGTTGCGGGCAAAAAGCTCAAAGGAGTGCTCGACGCGGACTCGCTGACCGCCGCACGGCAGAAAATTCGCGGCCAGGGGCACTATCCGGTGGACATCAAAGAGACCTCGACCCGAGGCGAGAAAACGCCCTTCTTCTCGCGACAACTCGGGCAGAGCGTCAAACAACAGGAGATCCACATCGCCACCCGGCAATTGGCCACCCTGCTGGGCGCCGGCATTCCGCTGGTGCCGGCCCTGGCCGGATTGACCGAACAAACCGCCAATCGTTCGCTTAAAACCGTGCTCGCCCAGATCAAGGACGCGGTCAACGAGGGCAACGCGCTGACCACCGCCCTGGCCGAGCATCCCCGGCTGTTCTCAAAAATCTACGTCAACATGGTGCGCGCCGGCGAGGCCTCCGGTTCGCTTGACGTGGTGCTCGAACGACTGGCGGAGTTCGGCGAAAACCAGCACGCCATCCGCAGCCGGGTCAAGGCCGCCCTGCTCTATCCGATTTTCATGGCCGTGGTTGGGACTGTCGTCCTGTTTCTGCTGATCACCTTTATCGTGCCCAGCATCACCTCGGTTTTTGAGGGCACCCAACAGGCCCTGCCCCTGCCGACCATCATCCTCATCAGTCTCAGCACCGTGCTCAAACAGTTCTGGTGGGCGGTGCTGGCTCTCGCGTTCGGCGCCGGCGCCGGCATTCGCTGGTATATCGCCACAGCCGACGGCAGGCGACGCTGGGACACCCTCAAGCTCACCTTCCCCGGCCTGCGCGACCTCAGCATCAAAACAGCTTCCGCCCTGTTCAGCCGCACCCTGGCCAGCTTGCTCCAATCGGGCGTGCCCCTGGTGGCCTCGTTGGAGATCGTCAAGAACATCCTCGACAACGTCATTCTGGCCGAACAAATCAGCGAAGCCTGCGACGAACTGGAAAAAGGAGCCAGCTTGTCCCAATTTTTCAAGGGCGGCAAATGGTTTCCGCCGATGTTGGTGCAGATGATGGCGGTGGGCGAACAGAGCGGTTCCCTGGACAAGATGCTGGCCAAGGCGGCGGACAGTTACGAGAAGGAGGTGGAGACAAAAATCCTGGCGCTGACCTCAATGATCGAGCCAGTGATGATCCTCGCCATGGGCATGGTGGTCAGCTTCATCGTGGTGTCGATTCTGCTGCCCATTTTTGAAATGAACCAACTGATCAGGTAACCCGGAAGACCTCTTCCAAAGTAGTCAACCCTGCCAGCACCTTGCGCAGCCCATCCTGGCGCAGGCTCAACATGCCGGTCGCCAGCGAAGAAAGCGCCTGCTTTTTGATCTGGCCCGCGTCCGAAGTGGTCAAAATCAAACTTTTCATTGCCGGCGTCAGGCTCATCAGCTCAAAAATTCCGATCCGCCCCTTGTACCCGGTTTGCAGACATTGGACGCAACCGGCCCCACGGTACAGTTTCTTATCTGCAAACTTGATCGGCGACAAACCCACCCGTTCCAGATAGGCGTTGGCGGGCGTGTACGCCTCGCGGCAATGCGGGCAGATCTTGCGCACCAGCCGTTGGGCCATGATGGCGTTGACCGCCGAGGAAACCAGAAACGGCTCCACGCCCATGTCGATCAGTCGGGTGATGGCGCTGGCCGCGTCGTTGGTGTGCAGGGTGGAGAACACGAGATGACCGGTCAGGGCTGATTGAATGGCGATCTCGGCGGTTTCAACGTCGCGGATCTCGCCGACCAGAATCACGTCCGGGTCCTGGCGGACGATGGTGCGCAGCCCGCTTGCAAAGGTGAGCCCGATCTTGGGGTTGACCTGCACCTGACTGATGCCGTTCATCTGGTATTCGATCGGGTCCTCAACGGTGATGATGTTGATGTCCGCGTTGTTGAGGATGCCCAGGGCCGAATAGAGGGTGGTGGTCTTGCCGCTGCCGGTTGGACCGGTCACCAGGATGATCCCGTGCGGGGCCTTGAGCATCCGCATAAAGTGGTTGAGATCGTCCTTGGACAAGCCCAAATCCTCCAGCGGCACCAGCGAACTCGATTTGTCGAGCAACCGCATGACCACCCGCTCGCCAAAGCTGGTCGGCAGAGTCGACACCCGGATGTCGATGTTCTTGTCGGCCAGACGAATCTCGATTCGTCCGTCCTGGGGCAACCGTTTCTCAGCGATGTCCATCTTGGCCATGATCTTGAGGCGCGAGATCAGCTTGCCCTGCACGTGCCGCGGCGGCGAGTACATGTCGTAGAGGATGCCGTCGACCCGCTTGCGAATCTTGATCCGGTCCTTGTAGGACTCGATGTGGATGTCGCTGGCCCCGTCGCGCACCGCCTGGGAGAGCACCAGATTGACCAGCTTGATCACCGGGGCGTCGCTGGTGTCGTCGAGCAGATCGGCGGTTTCCTCGATCTCGGAGAGGATGCTTTCCGGATCGTCCTCGTCCATGTCCTGCATCACCCGGTCGGCGGCGTCCTTGCGGGTGGTGTCGTAGGCGGCGTTGATGGCGACGAAAATCTCGTTTTGCGGGGTCAACACGGTCCGTATCCCTTCCCACTGCAACAGGCGCTGCAGATCGTCCGCCTGCTGAAAGTAAAACGGTTCGGCCAGGGCAATGTACGAGGCCTCGGGCGTGGCTATCGGCATCATCTTAAATTTTTTTAAAAACCCGATGGGCACCCGCGGCACAAAAAAAGGATCAGGATCGGTGGGCAGACTGTGCACCACGTCCAACCCGCATTGCAGGCTGCGGGCGCTGAGCAGATCGTCTTCGCTGATCTTGCGCAACTGAATCAGAATTTCGCCGATGCGGCCGCCCTTTTCCCGCTGCACCGCCAACGCCGCCTCGATGCTTTCTGCGGCAACCCCGAATGTTTCCCGCAGGACTTCCCCTAAGAGCCGCATGGTCGATCCACCTCCGGGCGCATCCTCAAATGCCCTTGCCGTTGGCCAGTTGCAGACGCTTGAGGCCAGCCCTGGCAATCGCCTTCATGGACTCTTCCCCCGTCTGTCCGCCTGCTTGCCCGCCTTGACCTTCTTGGCCCGCTTGCTGCGGCAAGGCCAACACCCGACGATACAGGGCCTCCGCCTCAGCCTTCTTCCCCTCTCGTTCGCAGACCGTGGCCAGATTGATCAGGGCCGCGCCGTTGTTGGGATCGTTCTTCAAGGCCTGTTCAAAATACTCCCGGGCTCGGCGCAGATCATTCTGCTGCAGTTTGGCAAAGCCGATGTCCGAGAGGGCCACGCTCTGCGCCGCGTTGGTGTCCGGAGGATGAAAGAACTGATCGGCAATGTCGCCGGGTTCCTTGTGCAGTGCCTCCATAGTATGCCGTTTTTTCTGATACAAATCAGCCAACTCCGCAGGATTTTCAACAATATGCGGCGTAATGAATATATACAGGTTGGTCTTTTCCTGATAGTTGCCGCGTGACTTGAACAGCCAGCCGAGTCCGGGAATGTCGCCCAGAATCGGCACCTTGTATTCGCCGGAGGTGGTGTCCTGACCGATCATGCCGCCGATGACCACGGTCTGTTCATTATGGACCACCACCGTGGTGTCGGCGGTGCGGGTAAAGGTGGAAGGCGTGCTGGTCGCTTCCGTATCCTTCAGCTTAATAACCTCAACCCCGATCTCCAGGCGGATCACTTCCGCCTGATTGACCTGGGGGGTGATGGTCAAACTGGTGGCCACATCCTTGTACTCATAGTTGGTGTAGTCCTGGGTCGAGTCCGTGGTGTTTTTGCTGGTAATGTAAGGGACGTTTTCACCCACCTTGATGGAGGCCTTTTTATTGTCCGTGGTCAAAATCTGCGGGGTGGCGATCACATTAACGTCGTCGTCGCTCTTGTAAGCATTGACCACCGCGCCAAGGTTAGGAAAGGTGACGTCGCCGATGGTTATGCCTTCCTCAAGGATGCCCAGGGTAAAACCAGGCGGCAGGGAGCCGGTGGCCAACCCATCCAGGGCGTTGTAGGAGGAGGTGGCGTTGCCGCTGAACCCTCCTTGGACATGACCCTCGCGGTCGGCCCACTGCACGCCGATGTTGAAATCCTTGGTAACCTTCACCTCCATGATCAGGGCTTCCAGATAGACCATGCGCCGGGGGATGTCGAGCTTCTTGACCACATCCTCCACCACCTCGTATTCCTCGCGGGGGCCGGTGATGATTAAGGCGTTGGTTTCCTTGTCGGCCACGATCTTGATGTCCTTGGAGATTGCCGGCGCAGAAGGGGCGCCGGTCGCCTTGCCGCTGCTGGCCTCGGTACTTTTTCCGCCCGATTTTTCATCGGGCAGATTCATCAGCACCTTAACCAGCTCTTCGGCGTTGGCGTGCTGCAGGTAGAGCACCCGCAAATTCCCTTCTTTTCTGGGCACATCCGTGTCCAACTGCTGAACCAGATTGCGCACCCGCGCAACCGAGGCCTTGGAGGCAAAAACAATCAGGGCGTTGGTGCGCTCAAAGGGGATGACCTTGACGGTTTCCGGACGCACCCCTTTTTGCGCCGGAGCGGCCGCAAACAATGGGGTCAAGGCCTTGGACACGCTTTCGACCGAGGCGTGCCGCAGGGGAATAATGACCATTTCCTCGCTGTCCGAGGGCACGTCCACGGCCCTGATGATTTCCTGCAAGCGGTTGATGTTGGAATAAAAATCGGTGAGAATGATCATGCCCGAATTGGCGTGGGCAATCAGAACGCTGTTTTTGGAAACCAGAGGCGTCAACAGGTTCTTCACTTCCTCGGCGTTGGCGTATTTGAGGGAGATGATCTGGGTGACAATCTTGTCTTCCCCGGAGGGCAGCTCGCCTTCGCGCACCGTGGCGATGTTTTTTGACCGCGCCGCCGCCGACGGCACGATCTTGGTCACCGAACCGCTGGGGATGGCGGCAAAGCCATGCACCTCAAGCACGGACTCAAACACCCGATAGGCGTCTTCCTCGGAGATCCGGGTGGGCGAGATGACCGTGATTTTGCCCTTCACCTCCCGGTCGACGATGAAGTTTTTCTGAGTCAACTCACTGATGTATTTAATAAAAAGATTGATATCAACGTCATTGAAGTCGATGGTGACAAACCGCTGCGTTCCACTGCCCTCCTGCTGCACTATTTTGGGATTCGCGGCGCCAAGCGGTCCAATGCACACCAGCAGAAACACGAGGAAGAGCAGCAGTGCGCCGCCGGTCAAAACGGATTTTCTCATAGTCGTTCACATCTCAGATGAGCAGTTTTTGGGGTCCAGCCTGCTGTTGTTCGTTGCGGCGCGGTCTGTGCACGGCGCGCCCATCTATTTCGTCGGCTGCTGATCAGCGTCATTCTCGGTCTCTCTGGCCTGCGGGGGGGCGCTTTCGTCGTCAGGCACGGGTTGAACGTCAACGCTTGGTTCCGGCTCAGACTCGGGCGGCTTGTCTTCATTGGGAGCGGCGGCAGGCGGGGGATTGGCGCCGCGGAAGCTGATCCGTCGACGCGGCATGGCCTCCGGGGCCTGACGCTCGACGGCCCTGTCCGGGGCGGCGCTGGGGGCGGCCATTGCCGGGGCTGCGGCCGCAGGTTTTCCGGCTCGTTCCGGTCGCTGGCCGTCTTCCTGGGGATCCTTGATGTTGAGGACCTCTTCCCGACCATTGACCTGCAGCACCACCTTGCCCCTGCTGATCCGGGTAATGATGGCCCCTTGGATTTCACTGCCCACCTGATAGAGATCTTCCAGTTGATTTTTTTCGTCCCGGATGATTGCCCGCGCGTCGTCCTTGGCGCCGGTCACGGTGCCGAGCAAGGCCAGATGCAGTTTGGTTTCGGCCAAATCATCCAACTGCGCCTGCGACTCGTCGCCTGCGGCCTGATCGCCCGACTCCAGCGCCGCCTTAAAAATATTCCTGGTCAGAATCACCTGATAATCGTTGGCCGCTGGCGTCTCTTCTTCCCCTTCCGACTGCGGCTGCGGCAGGGCGGCGGCAG
>NZ_JAVBXR010000078.1 GCF_030824455.1 Desulfobulbus sp. | reverse complement strand
CGCAGGGATTCGCGATCAAACTCGGGCGGGATTGCGGTGGGCAGAGCGTAGGCTTGCAAGAGCGCGACGATGTCGGCGGCCACGGCGGCGTCAGCATACCCTCCCCGGACGGCGAGTTCGGCGACGGCTCGCATGCCAATGGCCACAGCAAATCCATGGATGAGTTGATACCCCGATGCCGCTTCCACCGCATGGCCAATGGTGTGGCCAAAATTAAGAATCCGCCGCAGGCCCCCTTCCCGCTCGTCCCGTTCGACCACCGAAGCCTTCATTTCGCAACACCGTCGGATCATGGGCGCAATAACGGCAGGTTCAAGGGCAAGAATCGCTTGCCGGTTTTGCCCAAGCCAGGCAAAAAAATCAGCGTCAATGGAAGCGCCGTATTTGATCACCTCGGCCATGCCGCCGAGAAATTCCTCCGACGGCAAGGTGTTCAGCGCCGCTGTATCAATAAAAACAGCGCGGGGTTGATAAAAAGCGCCGATCAAATTTTTCCCTTGGGGAATGTCAACGCCGGTTTTCCCGCCGACCGAACTGTCCACTTGGGCAAGCAACGAAGTCGGAACCTGCACAAAGGGAATGCCGCGCATGTAAATAGCAGCCAGAAATCCTGTGATGTCGCCGGTTACGCCGCCTCCTAGAGCAAGCAAGCCGTCGCCGCGATCAAAACCACGCTCGGCAAGTTCACTTGCCAACCGGCCGATGGTGGACAAGTTCTTACTGGCCTCGCCATGGGGAAAAACAATCAATTCGCAGGCAACCCCGGCCTGTCGCAGCGTATGTTGCACCCGTTCGCCATACAAGGCCGCCACATTGTCGTCGCTGATGATGGCGAACCGCTTGGCAACAGCGCCGTCTTGTAAAAACGCGCCAATCTGCTCCATCACCCCAGGGCCGATGGTGATAGGATAACTTCTCTCGCCGAGCCCCACCTGAATTGTCTGCTCCACTATTCGCTCCCCGTCTGTTTGCGTCACTGCCGTTCAATACCCACGCTGCCGTCCGTACCGCAGCGGGATACGATTTTCAATAAAAAAGGAGATGCCGCACGAGGCGACATCTCCTTAGTCCTGCTGAATCTCAGAAAACTGAGATGTATTACATTGCAGCGCCGGAAGCAGCACCCTGCATTTTAACTTCAACCTTCTCGGTCAGACCAGCATAGTAGGCGCGAAGGCGAACCAAAACTTCCTCGCGACCGAAGTGGTCAACAACCGGAGCGCCGTCGGACAGAGCCTTGCGCAGCTTGGTTCCGGAAAGGATGACGCGGTCTTCTTTGGTGTGCGGGCAGGTACGCAGAGAAGCCATACCGTCGCACTTGTGGCAATAGAAGGTCCAGTCGATTTTCATCGGCTTGCAAAGCAGGTCTTTGGAAGGATCGCCGGTGACGGGAACGCGATCAAAAATCTGCTGAGCCTCGAATAGACCGTAGAAATCGCCAACACCGGCGTGATCGCGACCGATCAGCATGTTGTTGACGCCGTAGTTCTGACGGAAGGTTGCATGGAGCAGGCCTTCGCGAGGACCAGCGTAACGCATGTCAAGCGGGTAACCAGCGTTGATGACGTTCTCTTTAACAAAATAATGGTCAATCAGGATCTTGATAGCTTCGATGCGAACATCGGCTGGGATGTCGCCCGGCTTGAGATTGCCGATAAGGCTGTGGATCAGAACGCCGTCGCATACTTCAACCGCGATCTTGGCCAAGTACTCATGGGAACGATGCATCGGGTTACGCAGCTGCAGGGCGGCAACATTGGCCCAACCACGCTCGTCAAACATTGCGCGGGTCTCAGCGGGTTTCAGATATACGCCCGGGTACTCTTTCTTGTACTCGCCTTCGGACAGAACTTTAACCGGACCAGCCAAGTTAACGTCTTTCTGAGCCAGAACCATGATGACGCCAGGATGATCCTTCGGTGCGATCTCCCAGAACTTGTCGCCAACAGACTCTTCGCCTTCGCCTTTGAATACTTTCTCGCATTCCCAACGCTTGTCGGCTTCGGTCATCTCAAATTTTTCGGTGACCTTCATGGTGGCAAATGTCTCGCCTTTACGAACCAAGGCAATCTCGTCACCTACTTTGATGCCTGCTGCGTCGGCAGCAGTAACGTCCAAGGTGATCGGCACCGGCCAGAAGGTGCCGTCTGCCATCTGGAAATTCTCGCAAACGCCTTTCCAGTCAGCTTTGGTCATGAAACCGGAGAGCGGAGAAAAACCGCCGATGCCCATCATGATCAGATCGCCTTTGGCGCGAGCGGTGATCTCAATCTGTTTCAAACCTGCGGCTTTCTTTAACTCTGCTTCACGCTCAGCACCTTCAAGCAGGGCACAAACAAGACCTTTGCCGCCATGGGGCGCTACCAATTTTGAACTCATAATTTTTTCCCTCTCTGGTTTTATTCTTGTGAGAACATTTAGCCTACATAAATGCCGACCTGATGTGCCGGATTCGGTCCTACGCAGAAAAAACTGAACCAGCATTCAGTCAGGGTTGATATTTATATAGCGGAAGGCCGAAAGTCAAGAAAAAAACTCATGGAAATGATCAGGGAAAGTGATGATAAAGGTCAAAATTTCTACCCTCATTACGATGTCGGCAAATACTGAGGATTTATAGGTCCATCGTGACCATTTAGTGTTGCCGCCCACCGAAAGTCGCTTGACAAAGCCATCGAGATGTTTTAAAGATGGCGCACTCTAAACGACATATGGCCCCATCGTCTAGTGGCCTAGGACACTGGCCTCTCACGCCGGCAACAGGGGTTCGAGTCCCCTTGGGGTCACCAATAAAATCAGCCTGTTAGCTAACCTTAGCTAACAGGCTTTTTTTATGGGTGAGTTAGCGGTGAGTTGCCCACCTTCAACGGCAATCGATCCCCCTTTCAATACCGACAAAGAACCCCGCAAAGATTTCAGCCGATGAATGTACCTTTCCGTCGTTGAAATATTCTTGTGCCGTAGAATATCCTTTATGTCGATCAACGGAACGTCGGCTTGCATGAGTATGCTTGCCGTTAAATGCCTGATTCCATGAAGGCCAAATTCTTTCACACCCGCACGCTTGCACAGACCTTTAATCCATCGCCGGCGACAACGGTACGGCTGACCGGTATCCGGATCAGGAAAAACCCATTCACGCGAAGCTGATTTTTTCCACTGCTCCAAAAGCACCATCAACGAATCAGTAATCGGCAGCCAATCACATTCGATAGAACCGTCTCGCCTTTTTCTGGTATGAAGTCGGATTTGTTGACCTGGAAAATCAACATCAGACCAACGAAGTGTAAAAACCTCGCTTCGTCTGGCTCCAAGATGGAGATATGACAAAAGCATCGCCCTATCCTGCTCACTTCCGGCCTGCTCATACACCAACCAAAAATCTTTTTCCGGCGGAACATATCGACGCTTCCGAGTCTCGGGAAAGCGATCCACCATGCAAGGATTGCCAACCGGAAAACGGTCAATGTACTTCATTCCCCAATTCCAGGCGGCGACAAGATTCTTTCGATCCTTGTTGGCCCCGTTGCCGGACCTTGTGCCGACTTGATTTTTGAGATGGGAAAGAATCATCATTTTTGTGATTTTAAGAACTGGCGTTTTAGCTGGAATCGATTTTACAAGCAGCCGGAACGCCCTCTTCTTCTCTTCGAAGGTATTCTTTGAATGCTTTTGCTCTGAAAACTCGAGATACTGAGTGAGAAAATCAATTAAGCAAATTGTATTTATCGTTTTTTTCGCCGTTTTTGGCCGCTCCGCTTGATCTATCTCCCACTTGTAAGCCTCCTTCTGAGTCAGAAAAAATTTCCGGACGTATTTTCCGTCCACTCTGATTTGTCCCACGAATCGCTTTTTCTGTTTGTCGTAATATGGCATCGGTTAAAGTCCTTTCAAAGAACCGGTAAGCCGTGCCGACTCTAATACCGCCCAACTCTCTATAGTACTTGCGGACGGTGTTAACGTCGAGGCCCAGGTAATCAGCAACTTGGCCAGCGGTCAAAGAAGTTCCGAGTTCAGTTTGCATTTTCATCTTTTCAAAATCCCGGTAAGCGCGGTTGCCGTTTGTCGGCGGTCTGGTCCTGCTCGCGAACGGCGGCTTTCATACGGCGGGCGCGTTCGTTCACGGCGGGCATGTAGTCAGCGCCAAGCGGTTTGTTGCCAAGCCAGCCACGGCGCGGCGTCTTGAAGATGCTGGTTTTCATATCCCCTGCCCTACCCTGCCATTATGATATTGAAGCCCTTGAGCTTGAGCCGGCGGGAAAAGCACAAGTTGCTTGTCTTCCTGGCGGAACCGGGCCTCTAGGTCAAGCACGGATTTCGTATCTTTAAAGCCTTGGTTTTCAGGAGGCTGGCGCAGATCCATTTCAATAAGTTGGTCCCACAGTTCAGGCCGGTGCTTGCGAAGTTTGCGCAGATCGGGAAGCGATTTAAGCGGGCAACACCAGCACGAAACCCGTTTA
>NZ_JAVBXR010000064.1 GCF_030824455.1 Desulfobulbus sp. | reverse complement strand
CGGATATGCAGACCCTGATTTTGGGGCTGGTGGTCTGCGCTTTCATCCTCATGGCGCTGGATATTCTCAAAGACCTGATCCTGTTGCCGGCCCTGGAAGCCATGGCCAACCCCTTCGACTCTTATCAAAGGGCCAGCGCAGCCTATGCAACCTATCAGATCAATCGGCGGATCAGCGCGGCGGCCGGCAGCAACGAACCGGGCATACGGCCCAGCCGGAGCGATCTGGAAATAAGCCCGCTGCGGCAACATGATCTTGAATTTGCTGCTGACGGCGTGGAGAGCCTGGAACCCGGCCCGGATTCCACCTATGCCAACAACCATTGGGAGAATGACGGCGTGGATTTGTCTGAAGATCGTTCAGCTGAGCTTGAACAATCTTTATGGGTTGTCGAACAGGGTGGGGTTGCTGAAGGGCGACCTTCTGAATCTGTCATTAAACCTTGATTTTTAGGTGCTGTTATGACGCTCAACTTAATTGCCTTCGGCTACGGCCTCGGTTTGGTCCTGGTCGGCTGGATTGCCGGGCTGGTGGTCAGTTACGTGTTTTCGATCAATCGCGGCATAGGGCGCTTAGGATGACTGCCGTTGAACTGACCGACATCCTCGGCAACATCACCCTGCAGCTGGCGGACATCATGTCGTTTGGCCTGGGCGCGCTCTGCGCAATCGCCTTTGTGATTGCCGCCCACACCAAGTGGTAACGAGGCAATCATGATTCAGCTGCCCCCAGGCTTTGACGCCGCCGCTCTGTTCACCGAGTTCTTTCATCTGGCCGCACCCTTTGCCGGCATTGGCTGCCTGATCGCCTGCGGCTTCCTGATCAACCGACTGCTAAAGAAAATGCCATGACCATCTTGCCCTCTTTCCCCCTCATTCGTCGCTGGGCCTTGGTGATTGGGTTTCTCGGCCTCTGCTTTGTGCTCGGCCTGCTGAAAAGGATACTGCTATGAAAATGACCCTCTACATCCTCGGCGTCTACCTGACCTTCCTGTGCGCCGGCTTCTACCTGAGCACAGCCCACGGCGAAGAAACCGCCCAAGGTTTGCCGCCAGGGCCGAATCAGTCTTCTGCTGACAACGGCTATGGATACACCCCGAAAGGGTACGTCGTTCCTCGGATTACATCGACTGACGCGCCGCTCAGACATCGCAACGCCAAATCTTGCCGGCAATATCTCACGGTTTGTGAAAAGTCCTGCAGCGAACGCGGCTCTCTGTTCAAGTTTCAATGCATCGGCCAAGAGTTCCAACCCTATGAGGAGCATTTCCGTTGTCAGTGCGGCGATGACGCCTTTCAGCAGGTGGCCAGGAAAGAGGACAAACCCGAGCCGAAAAACGAGACCGCCACAGTCACCGAGCAGGAGCAGGCCAAATGACTACGCCCGTTCGGCGCGTTTTTGCGGCCTGCGCCTGTGTTGTGTTGATTGCTCAACCGGCGCTTGCAAGCCTTGCCTTGCATACCATTCCTTCCTCGTCGGTGGGCACGGTGCTTGCCGATGACGACGCAATTGAACGCATCATGAGCATGGTGGACTCTCCCACCACTTCCACCACTGGCGGACAGCTTGCCTCGTTATCATCCTCCGGTTCGCTCTTCCTGGCTGACACCCTTGCCGGCGCGGCCGGAATCGCGGGCATTGCCTACTATTCGCGCACCGGGAAAGACCCGGTCTATGCGGCGTTTGACGCGGTAGCCTCGGCTGCCGACGCGCTCTTTGTCCCGGCCTATCAGGCGTTCAAGGCGAAATTCGTCAGTCCTGAGAGTTACCCGGCCTCAGCCGCTCAATATGTTGGGGTTGAAGGGAGTGTCGGCGCTAAACTTGGCGATATTTGCAGCTTTGTGCAGAATGCCCCGTCCGATCTTTATACGTCTCTAAGGGCGCTTATAGAAACGAATCTGTCCGCCTCTGATCCTGGCCTCAGCAATTTGTCTGCCTGCAGTGTGTTTTCTGTCCCTGGCAAAGGAAATTGGACTGTTGGTTGTAATTGGGCAGGTTGGGGCACTCGGTACACAGGCGGTTCCCCTTCCGCATATACGCTTTTGGGTGTTTCCGGGGGATACTATTACTATTTCACCGCGAGTGGAACGACCGGGTTCTTAATGAAATATGCCGCCCCTTCCTCTGGCGCTTACATGTGGCGTGCGCCGATCACAAAAGTCACGTCTGACCAAACCGTCTACCCAATTGCCGGATCAGTTAATTATTCTGGACTGAAAGACGCGCTGGATCAGGCTGACATGGATGCCGCAGTTGCCAATGACATACGCAGTGCTTTACAAAATATGCCGGCTGATCAAAAAATCGCTTCTTCTGATCCTGCCCCCTCCGCCGTACCTGCCGAAAACGCTTCGCCCATAACCAACAACGACATCAGCAACTTTTTCACCTCGAACACCACCAACATTTACAACCAATATCTGACCGATATTCAGTCCGAAGACACCACGATTACGAATGAAGTCGCCAAAGCTGCGGCTGAAACCGCGAAAACTCAAGAAGAAGAAGCAGAAAAGGAAGAGGAAAAAGAAGAGACGTTCAACCCGATCACCGACAGCGCCTTCACCGAACCCTACAACCCCGGCGAGTTCGACATACCGGCGCGGTTCACGCAGTTCCTGAACAACGTCAAATCCTCAGGTCTGTTTTCGTTCTCCAACGACTTCTTCAACTCCCTGCCCGGCGGCGGCTCTTCGGTTTACGAGATCGAGGCCGGGCAATACGGCCATCACACCATTGATCTGAGCGACACCCTGTCCACCGGTCTGGCGGTGTTGAAAACCATCCTCCTGGTCTGCTTCGGCTTCCTGTCGATCCGGGCCGTGATCATGAAGAGGTAATATGAGCGGATTTGGCGTCATCATCAAATGGCTGGCCACGTTCTGGGGCTGGGTGGAAACCGGGTTTACCTGGATTCTCGACGGCGTGATTCTGCTGCTCCAGTTCGTGGTGTTCACCGTGCTCGACGGGCTTTTCCTGGTGGTTGAAACCGCCCTGGGCGCAATCGACCTCTCGGCGGTGATTTTCAACTATGCCGCCTCGTGGTCCAACCTGCCGACCCAACTGGTTTGGCTGATCAACGCGGTTGGCCTGCCGCAATGCTTCGCGATCCTCGGCGCGGCCTACATCATCCGCCTGACCTTGAATCTCATTCCATCAGTTTTTACGAGGGTGTAACCATGATTATCGGATTTGCGGGAACGCCCGGCTCGGGCAAGACCTACGAAGCGGTTAAGAAGATCACCGACAACCTGCAATGGGGCCGGGTGGTCTACACCAATATTGACGGGCTGGCCGATCAGGAATGTTTGGAGATGATCAAATGCTATTGCGGCCTGTCCGATCTGGCGCTGATGAAGCAACTCCATTTCCTGGAAGATTGGCAGGTGCCCGAGTTCTGGCTGCACATTGAACCCAAGTGCTTGGTGGTGCTTGACGAGGTGCAGAAGGTCTTTTCCTCGCGCGAATGGCAGAGCGCCAAGAACAACCAGTTTGCTTCCTGGGCCTCGACCCATCGGCACAACGGCTTTGATCTGGTCATGATCTCGCAATCCATGGAACGGATTGATTCGGCGGTGCGCTCCCTGCTGGAATGGAACTATGTGTTTCGCAAGGTCAATTTTTTTGGCGGCGCAGTGCAAAAGAAATACCTCTGCTATTCCTACGGCGGCGACGACACCAGCGGCAGACCGTTGGTCAAGGACACCCGCACCTACAAACCCCAGATTTTCCGGTGCTATAAGTCCTACGATGCCAAGGACGTCAAAGAGCTTGGCGTCATGCAGCACGTCAACGTCTTGAAACATCCGGTGTTCTTCGCCATTCCCATCGTCTTTGCCCTCACTTTGTACATGATGTTCTTCAAGTCGAGCATCGGCACCGGCGACCTGTTCGGCTCCAAGAAGGCCATGGCCAGCCAGCCGCAGCAGAGCGGACCAACCGCCGCCAAGAAGGACGGCCCGGCCGTCGCTCACCTGAACGCCATCATGCCGACCATTCGCGACGGCCAAACCGTATTCACCAACCGCAAAGGCACCCCATGAAAACGAAACCCTTTTCCCTGTTCCTGCTCCTCGCCTCGGTTCTCCTATCCTCCGCGCTGCTGCTCAGCTGCACCAAGGAGAAGAAAGAAAAGCCCGCCGCCCCGCAGCCGGCCAAGGTCGAGGCGGTCAAGCCGCCAAGTCTCCCGACAGGGTCCGCGCCGGTGGTCAAGAAGGACGGCCCGGTGTCGCTCGACTTCGACAACTCGCCGCTCTCCGAGGTGGCCTTGTTCGTCACCAGCCAGACCGGCAAGGGCTTCATCCTCAACGGCGTGGAGACGAAGCTGATTTCCTGGATCGAATACAACATCCCGCGCGAAAAGCTGCTCGATGCCTTCGCCAACACCCTGGCCGCCTTCGACCTGATCCTCAAACCGACCAACGACGCCAGGACCGTATTCACCATCGACAAGATCGAGGAACTGAAGGTGCCATACAAGCTCGACTTTGCCACCTCCAAGCGCGGCACCTTTTTCCTGTTCGGCTCCACGGTCTATTCAAAGGAAAAGTTTCCCTATCCGGTCAAGCACGATTCCGGCCACTGGTTCGCCAT
>NZ_JAVBXR010000076.1 GCF_030824455.1 Desulfobulbus sp. | reverse complement strand
CCATTCCCTTTGCCGCCGGCTTTGTCGCCGCCTGGAACCTGCCGCTGTTCTTTGGCCAGCAGCCGGGCGTCAGTCCCCTGCTCTTTGCCCTGTTTCTCGCCATTGCCATGTCGATTTCGGCCCTGCCGGTGATCGTCAAAACCCTGCTCGACCTGGACCTGTATCGCAGCGATTTCGGGGTGGTGGTGGTCAGCGCCGCGATCTTCAACGACCTGGTAGGCTGGATTGTCTTTGCCGTGATCCTCGGCCTGATCGACCAGACAAGCAACATCGGCCACGGCATCACCCTGACCGTGTTCCTGGCGCTGGGTTTTGTGCTGTTCGTGTTCACCATTGGCCGCAAGCTGATCCACCGCATCCTGCCGTATGTGCAGGCCTACACCTGGTGGCCGGCCGGCGAGATCGGATTTGTGGTCGTCCTCACCCTGACCGGCGCCGCCTTTACCGAGTGGATCGGCATCCACGCCATCTTCGGGGCTTTTTTCATCGGCATGGCCGTGGGCGATTCGCCCTATCTACGCCGCCGCAGCCGGTACATCCTCGACCAGTTCGTTTCCAGCATTTTTTCCCCGATTTTCTTTGCCAGCATCGGCCTAAAGGTCAATTTCATCACCCATTTCGACGGCCCGCTGGTGCTGGTGGTGTTCGCCATAGCCTGCGTCTGCAAGCTGGTCGGCGGCGCGGTGGGGGCCAAGTGGGGGCGGATGGGCGCCCGCGAGTCGCTGGCGGTCGGTTTTGCGATGAATTCGCGCGGGGCCATGGAGATCATTCTGGGCCTGCTGGCCTTGGAACGGGGCCTGATCCATCACGAACTGTTTGTCGCCCTGGTGATCACCGCCATCCTGACCTCGATGATGGGCGGGCCGATGATCCAGTTGATTCTGCGTCCGACGCGCAAGGCCCGGCTGGAGGATTCGTTCCGATTCGGATTGTTCTTGCCCGAGTTGCAGGCGGATTCGATGAAAGGGGCGATTGAGGAGATGGCGGCGACCGTGGGCCGGGTGCTCAAGGGACGGCTCGATCCGCACCACGTGGTCCGGGTGAACTGCGCCCCCGAAGACGTGGCCTGCGCCGCCATTGTCAACGACGTGCTGCTGCTGGCTGCCGGGGTTGCCGACCTCAGCCGGCCCTATGTGGTGGCCGGCGTCTCAACTTCAGGGATCGGACTGTCGTTCATGGACGAGCAGCGCGCCCATGTGGTGTTTCTGATTCTTTCGCCGAAAAACGCCCCCGCCATCCGAGGGGACATGGTGGCGGAGCTCTCGCTCCTGTACCGCGATCCGGCGATGATCGAGCAGACCCTGCAGGCGCGGAGCTTCACCGAATTCCTGGCCCTGATCCGAACCTCGACGGTCTATCTGCAGAAGGAATAGTTACTCGGCGCTCGCGGCTTCAGAGGCCGGAGGGGCGACGCGGCGCGGTCGCGCAGGCGGGAAGGGCAGCAGCAGTTGACGGACCCGCATCCGCCGGGCCTCCTGTTCGCTGCACAGGTTGGCCACCGTAACCCCGAGCAGACGGATCTTGCGCCGGCCCGCCTCGGTGGCGGCCAGCAGGCGCGGCAACGAGGCCAGGATGTCGGCGACGGAGAAAAATCCCTGGGCGATGGTGCAGGAACGGGTGATGGTGGTGAAATCGCTGTAGCGGACCTTGAGCGACAGGGTGCGGCCGCCGGTCTGTTTCTCCGCCAGGACGCGGGCCACCTGACTGACGATCTGATAGAGTTCGGCGCTGAGCCGGGCATAATCGAGAATGTCCTCGGCAAAGGTGGTTTCCGAACCGATGGATTTGCGCACCCGCACCGGCTCCACCGGCCGCAAATCCTGCCCCCGGGCTATTTCGTAAAAGAAATGACCGGTCTTGCCAAACAGGGCCACCATCTCCTGACGCGAAAAGCGCAGCAGATCGGCCCCGGTGCGGATCGACCGGTCCAGCATCTTTTGTTCCGTGACCCGGCCCACCCCGTAAAACTTGCCGATCGGCAGGGCGGCGATGAAGGTCTTGGCCTGGTCCGGCGGGATCACGGTGATGCCGTTGGGTTTGTTGTGACCCGAGGCGATTTTGGCCAGGAATTTATTGTAGGAAACGCCGGCCGAAGCGGTCAGCCCGGTGGCCTCGCCAATGGCGGCGCGGATGGCCTGGGCTATCCGGGTGGCCGAGGGTTCGCCGAGCAGATTGTCGGTGACGTCGAGAAAGGCCTCGTCCACCGAAAGCGGCTCGACCAGCGGCGTGTAGCGGCGGAACAGGGCCATGATCTGGCCCGACACCTCCTGGTAGCGCGCCATCCGGGGCCGGAGGAAAACGGCTTGGGGGCAGAGCTGCTGCGCCCGGACGCTGGGCATGGCCGAGTGGACGCCAAAGGCTCTCGCCTCGTAGGAACAAGCCGCGACCACGCCCCGACTCTTGGGCGGGCCGCCGACAATCACCGGCAAGCCGCGCAGTTCGGGGCGATCCCGCTGCTCAACCGAGGCGTAGAAGGCGTCCATGTCGATGTGGATGATTTTGCGGGAGAGCGGCATGGCAAGGGTCCGGGCTGGCTCGCGATGTTGTCGCTATTGACGCTAACCGCCGTCAAGGCTATTATCCCACCGGATCGCCGGTGCAAATGACGCCGCAAGGTACAACACATTTCAGGCCAGGGAAACAGACAAATGAACGCATATCAGAAACATCAGGACGACCTCCGCAAACGGCCCGCAACCTGGCTGGTAACCGGCGTCGCCGGCTTCATCGGCTCCAATCTGCTCGAAACCCTGCTTCAGTTGGGGCAGCGGGTGGTCGGGCTGGACAATTTCTCCACCGGCCACCAGTACAATCTGGACGAGGTCAAGGATCGGGTGGGCGACGAGGCCTGGCAGCGGTTCTGCTTCATCCAGGGCGACATCCGCAATCTGGCCGACTGCCAACAGGCCTGCGCCGGGGCGGATTATGTCCTCCATCAGGCGGCGCTTGGTTCGGTGCCGCGCTCCATCGAAGACCCGATCACCACCAACGAGAACAACATCAGCGGCTTTCTCAACATGCTCACCGCCGCCCGCGACGCCAAGGTGCGCCGGATGGTCTACGCCGCCTCCAGCTCGACCTACGGCGATCACCCCGGCTTGCCCAAGGTCGAGGAGCAGATCGGCAACCCGCTCTCGCCCTATGCGGTGACCAAGCTGGTCAACGAACTCTACGCAAGCGTCTTTATCCGCTCCTATGGCTTTAAGGCCATTGGCCTGCGCTATTTCAACATCTTTGGCCAACGCCAGGACCCCAACGGGGCCTACGCCGCCGTCATTCCCAAATGGTTTGCCGGCCTGCTTGAAGGCGAGCCGGTCTTTATCAACGGCGACGGTGAAACCAGCCGCGATTTCTGCTTCATCGACAACTGCGTCCAGGCCAACATCATGGCCGCCACTGCCGACGACGAGGCCGCAGGCGAGGTCTACAACGTGGCCTTCGGCGAACGCACCACCCTCAACGAACTGTATCGACTAATCCAGGAACGGGTGGCGACGCGGGTTCCGGCGGCGACCGAGGCCACCCCCGTGTACCGCGATTTCCGCGCCGGCGACGTCCGCCATTCGCTGGCCGACACCAGCAAGGCCGCCCGGTTGCTCGGCTACCAGCCTGAGTATTCGGTGCGCGCCGGGCTGGACAAGGCGGCGGATTGGTATATGGATAGGTTTTTAGGGAATTAGTCTTTTAGCTTTTTAGTCTGTAGCTCGGATGAGCGGGGATGACGGGAAGCGACCCCTGACGCTGAACACGACAGGACGCAGGAGCGTCCAGGGCTGCATTCCCACGCTGGAGCGTGTGAACGATCAGAACAAAAGAGCAAGTTTGCAAGTTCCGCAAGGTTCGCCCCGCGGTAGAGCTCGTTGTGAGCGCGGAGGCTATTCGGGGACGATGGGAGCCATCGGCGCTGAGCCGGGCGGCGGGGTTTGGAACCGGATGCAGGGGCAAACTGTTTGAGCGCAGCGAGTTTTTGCCCCGCCGGTTTCAAACTCCGGCGACTGGGGTCGTCTCAGCGGCGCGGCTGCCCTTTCTTTTGTTTCTTTTCTTTGGGCAAGCAAAGAAAAGAATGCCCCTCCCGCAGGGAGACAGAGTGTGGGGATTGCTTCAGGCGGTTGTCAAAAAAAACAGGAAAAAATTTGTATTGTTGGCGGGCAAACGATAGGGCGGCTTGCTCACTCTACACAGTTCTTGGCGTAGGACATTGGATCAAAACATGATTGAACCCGAAGACAGTAATGCTGCCACAGATTTTCCATGCCACAACTGCGGGAAACTTGGAATGATTAGGGATTTCAAAAAAGGAGAGAAAGGAAAGATTTCTAAATATAGATGTTTTGGCTGTATGAGGGAGATAGAAACAAATTTTTTAGGGGAAGCAATACATAGAGATAGGTTCTATTTACCGGGATACGGCAACATAATTAAAGAGCATAAATTTTTAATCATATTTATATGTTTTTTTATTGTTAGCAAAATAATCCATCCAATGAAATTGCAGTGGTATCTCGTTATACCAGGCGTCATATCCGGCCTGATTGCAATATATGAATTAGCCGATTCAAGATTTGGCATCCTTAAATATATTGGATGGGCAATTATTATATATTTCAGCGTTTGGTGGGTGTTAGGAGGAGGATCGCGTGGTTTTTAAAAATAAATTATCCAACACGTAGAATCCACCCTATCTATCGTAACCTAACCAGTCTAAAAATCTAAACCACTACAACCTTTCCACCTGCAACACCCAAGGAGCCCCAAATGTCCAGCACCCTCGGCACCCTTTATAAAGTCACCACCTTCGGCGAATCCCACTGCAAGGGCGTTGGTGCCGTTGTCGACGGTTGCCCGCCCGGCATGGAGTTGACCGAGGCGGACATCCAAAAACAGCTTTCGCGGCGCCGGCCCGGCCAGAGCGACCTGTCCACCCCTCGCCAGGAAGCCGATCAGGTGACCATCTATTCCGGCACCGAATTCGGCCGCACCCTGGGCACGCCGATTATGCTGCTGGTCAACAACAAGGATCAGCGACCCCAGGACTACGGCGAGATGAGCCGCATCCCCCGCCCCTCGCACGCCGATTTCACCTATCAAATGAAGTACGGGGTCCGCGCGTCCAGCGGCGGCGGCCGGTCCAGCGCCCGCGAGACCATCGGCCGAGTGGCCGCCGGGGCCATTGCCGAAAAATGGCTGCGCGAGACCTACGGAACCGAGATCGTAGCCTGGGTGAGTTCGGTCGGCGACATTGACGCGCCCGAGGTTGACGTCCTGCAGATCAGCCGGGCCACGGTCGACAGCCAGCTCGTCCGCTGCCCCGACGCCGCAACCGCAGCACAGATGGAAGCGCGGATCAAGGAAGTGCTGGAGGCCAAGGACTCCACCGGCGGGATTCTCACCTGCGTCTGCCGCAACCTGCCGATTGGCCTGGGCGAACCGGTGTTCGACAAGCTTGAGGCGCGCCTGGCCCAGGCCATGCTCTCGCTGCCCGCCACCAAGGGCTTTGAGGTTGGCTCCGGCTTTGCCGGCACGCGCATGCGCGGCAGCGAGCACAACGACCCCTTTGTGCAGAAAGGTAAACACCTGGGCACGCGCACCAACCACAGCGGCGGCATTCAGGGCGGAATCAGCAACGGCGAGCCGATTGTCTTCCGGGTGGCCTTCAAGCCGGTGGCCACCATCGGCATAGCCCAGGACACCGTTGATTTTGACGGCGAGGACGTCACCCTGCAGGCCAAGGGACGGCACGACCCCTGCGTGGTTCCGCGCGCAGTGCCAATCGTCGAATCCATGGCCGCCCTTGTCCTGATCGACATGGCCCTGCAGCAGCGCGCCCGTCACATCGTCAGCCCCTATTAAGGACGCGGCAGTTGTGACGGACAGCCCTGCCGCCATCCTGGTGGTTGACGACGCGCCCATTAATCGGCGGCTGCTGCAGAGTCTGCTGGTCAAGCAAGGCCATACGGTCAGCTTGGCCCAACACGGCAAGGAAGCCCTGGCGGTGCTGCGCGAATCCCGGCCCGACCTGATTTTGCTCGACATTCTCATGCCCGAGATGGACGGGCTGGAACTATGCCGGGTGCTCAAGGCGCAGGAATCGACCCGCGACATCCCGATCATCTTCATCTCTTCACTTGACCACACCACCGACAAGATCACCGGGTTTGAGGCCGGCGGGGTGGATTACATCACCAAACCGTTCCATCCGGCCGAGGTCCTGGCCAGGGTCAGCACCCACCTCAAACTGTGCCGTCTGCAACGGCAGCTGGAGGAAAAAAACCGACAGTTGGGCCTGGAAAAGCAGAAATCCGAGGCGCTGCTGCTTAACGTACTGCCGGCGCGAGTCGCCCGCGAGCTGATGGCCACCGGGGCCTGCACGCCCCAGTCTTTTCCGGAAGTGACGGTTTGTTTCGTCGACATCGTCCAGTTTACCATGACCGCCGCCGCCCTGGACCCGGAAACGCTCATCGGCGAACTCAACACCCTGTTCACCGCCTTTGACCAGATTGTCGAGGCCAACCACTGCGAGCGGATGAAGACCATCGGCGACGCCTATCTCTTTGTCGCCGGCCTTCCCGAACCCAGCGAGCGCAATGTCCATAATGCGGCCTCAGCCGCCCTGGAGCTGATCGCCTATCTGCGGCAGCGCAACCGCAACTCCGCTCAGCAGTGGCAGGTGCGGATCGGCCTGCACTGCGGCCCGGTGGTGGGCGGCATCGTCGGCTCGAAAAAATACCTCTACGACATCTTCGGCGACACGGTCAATATCGCCGCCCGGCTGGAAGGCCTTTCCGAGCCCATGCGGATCAATGTTTCGGCTGAAGTGCGTCGACTACTGCAGGGCGAGTTTGCCTTTTCCTGTCCGCTTGAGGTGGAGATGAAGGGCAAGGGGCTGCAGTCCACCTGCTTTCTTGAGGCCCGCCTGACGGCCTGTACCGGTCAGAGCGCCTTGCCGGCCAGCCAGTAGAGCAGCATGCCGACGATTACCGTGCCGCCCAGGCTTTTGGTTTTCCAGGCAAAGAGCAGGGTGGGCGCGGCGACCAGCAGTTCGGGTTTGCCGAGATCAAGCGCGCGCGAGGCGGGGTCGGAGAAGAGGATGGGCGCAAGCAAGGCGCTGAGGATCGCCGCCGGAATAAAGCCGAGCCAGTCGATCAGCCCCTGGGGCAAACGCCGGTGGGCCAGATACAACAGCGGCAGCCAGCGGGGAATGTAGGTGACCAGCCCCATGGCCGCGAACAGCAGTAGGTAGTCAAGCCAGCTCATCGCCTGCCCTCCCGCCAACGTTTGAGCAGATACCCGGCGGTGGCGGCAACCGCCGAGGCCCCGACGATGTACGAATCGCCGGGGATCAGCCAGCGCCACAGCAGCGCGACAACGGCGGCGATCAACCCGACCGCGACGAACAACCGGCTCTGCAGCTGAAAGACCAGCAAACAGAGAAACATGGCGGTCAAAGCGTAGTCGATGCCCAAGGCTCCTGGGGGGATGAACTGGCCGATCAGGGCGCCGGCGGTGGTCGCGGCGATCCAGGTGAGGTTGGGCAGTTGGTTGACCGCGAGCGCGCTCCACCGGCTCCAGGAGCCGCCGCGAAAACGGGCCATGTTGACCGCAAAGCTCTCGTCGGTGACGCCGTAGGCAAAGAGGGTGAGAAACCAGCGGTCCACGCCCCGCAGATGCACCGCCAGGGCCGAACTCATCAGGGCGTGGCGCAGGTTGACCATCAGCGTGGCAAGAACAATCGAAGGCGCAGCGGCGCCGGCGGCCAGCATGGCCACGCAGATGAACTGGGAAGAACCGGCAAAGACCAGCACCGACATCATGGCCATGGCCCAGGCCGGCAGCCCCGCCTGCTGGGCCAGGACGCCCAGAGCCAGACCGATGGGCACAAAGCCCAGGCAGATCGGCCAGGCGGCCAGCGCCCCCTGACGGAAGCAATCCCCGGTGGGCGGGTCGGCGGCTTCGTGCTGCTTTAGCTGCTTTACCTTGTCCTGATCCATTTTTTCTGCTAGGGAAGTGGGGTTTCGTGCGGTTTTTTGGGCGAGGCGGGGATCGGTTCGCCCTGCCTCTTGCGTTTCAACCTCCCTGTATACGACAGAATGTTTCCGCTCCGCAATCTCTTTTGCCCCTGTCGATCCCTGACCTCCCCGCTGGTGCTCCTGCCGTGAAAAATCTGTGGAACATTGCCGACCTGATTGATCTCCACTATTTTCGTCAGACCGACGAGGAACTGCTGCGCCGGGAAGGCGAGGCTCCGCTGGTTAAACGCGACCGGATTATCTATCTGGCCAAGATTGCGCCCCAGTTCGGCAAGGCCGACGATCTGCCGCCCCGCATCCTGGTGCGCAAATGGCTGGCCATGCGACGCCTCCAGCACCGGCAGGAACGCGGCCACGTTGGTCAGGCCCTGCCGGGAACCCTGTGGCGGGAACTGACCGTGGTGTTCCGCGGCCTGGCCTGCCTCTGCGGTCTGCTCGCAGGCCTTGGTCTGGCCGGGTCCTTATTGCTTTACTCCGGTTCAACGCCGCTCAACGTCTCGGTGTACTTCGGCCTGTTTGTGATCCTGCAACTGTTGATGGTCGGCGGTCAGTCGCTGTTCTTTCTTTATCGTCGCCTGCGCCGCATTCCCATGGAATCGACCGTGCTCTACGCCCTGCTCGGCCGGTTGCTGATGCGGGCGCTGGAGGGTGTTCGCCGACGGCTGCAACGGCGGATCAGCGGGCAGCGGCGGCTGGATCTGGCCGCGCTGCTCGGCAGCGTGCAGCAGCACAAGGAGCTGGCGGCCCTGCTCATCTGGCCGGCCTTTATTTTGGTGCAACTGGGCGGCATCGGCTTCAACCTCGGGATTATCGGCGCGACCCTGGCCAAGGTCGCCTTTGCCGACATCGCCTTTGCCTGGCAGTCGAGCCTGCAGCTTTCCGCCCAGTGGGTCGCCAATCTGGTCGGGTGGATCGCCCTGCCCTGGTCCTGGATCGCGCCGCAGACCGTGCCAAGCCTGGCGCAGATTCAAGGCAGTCAGATGGTGCTGAAAGAGGGCATGGTCCATCTGGCCACCAGCGATCTGGTGGCTTGGTGGCCTTTTCTCTGCTGCGCCGTCGCCTTTTACGGCCTGCTGCCCCGCTGCCTGCTGCTCACGCTCGGCCTTATCCGCCAGCGGCAGTCCTTGGAGCAACTGCATTTCGCCACCCTGGGCCTCCGCCCGCTCCTCCAACGGATGACCGTGCCCCGCATTGACGCCAAAGGCGCGCCGGAACCGGCTGAGTCCGCCGCCCCGGCGCCGCCGGTTGGCGCTGCATTGGAAGCCGTTGCCTGCGAGAACCCGCTGAACGCCGAGCCGGGTCCGCCGCTCATACCCTTGGCCCCGGTTGCCGAGGGCATGAGCGCAGTGTTGCTGATTCCGGACGAACTCTACGAGGATTGCCCCCAGGCCGCATTGCTTGCGCTGTTGCAGCCCGGTTGGGGCGCGGCCATTGCCTGCGTCCGTCACGGCGCGCCCGATCAAACCGAGGCAGACACGCTTTCCCGGGTACGCGCGGCCGCCGAGCAGGACGGCTTGGCCGGCGTGCTGCTCCTCCAGGAGGCTTGGCAGCCGCCGCTCAAGGAAACCGAACAGTTTCTGCGCGATTTGCGCCGCAGCGCCGGCCCCCTGACGCCGCTGGTCCTTCTTCTGATCGGCAAACCCTCGCCGCAGACCCTGCTGACGCCTGCAGATCCTGAGCAGCTGCGGATCTGGCGGCTCAAAATGCAGGCTCTGGGCGATCCCTGCCTGGAAGTCCATCCCTTGGTGCAGCCATGAAATCAAGCCTGCCGGAATTTGCCGTCCTCGGCCACCCCAACGAGGGCAAGTCCTCAGTCCTCTCCACCCTGGCCGAGGACGATTCGGTCCGGGTCAGCCCCATCCCCGGCGAAACCGTGGTCTGCCAGGCCTTTCCGGTGCGAATTGACGGCCGGGAGATCATCCGTTTCATCGACACCCCAGGTTTTCAGAATCCGCGCCAGACCCTGCAGTGGCTGCAGGACTACCAGGGGCCGGAAGACGCGATGCTGGCCGCCTTTATTGCCGCCCACCAGGGCGACCCCGCCTTCCACGACGATTGCGAACTGCTCGGCCCGGTGGCGGCCGGGGCCGGGGTGATCTTTGTGGTCGACGGTTCGCGGCCGCTGCGCCATGTGGACCGCGCCGAGATGGAGATCCTTCGCCTCAGCGGCGCGCCCCGGATGGCGGTGATCAACTGCAAGGACGAAGAGGCGGGGTATCTGCCCAAGTGGCAGAGCGAATTCCGTAAAAATTTCAACGCAGTGCGCCTGTTCAACTCCTGCCGCGCCAACTACCGCCAGCGCATCGACCTGCTCGAGAGCCTGAAATCCATCGATCAGCAGTTGGAGCCGGCGCTGCGCATGGTGATCGAAGCCTTCCAGGAGGACTGGGAGGTGCGCAACCAACGCGCCGCCGCCATCCTCGCCGATCTGCTCCTGGACGTCCTGGGCTACCAGCGGACCGTGCCCTGCGCCCGCGACGAGGAAGAACGCCGGCGGGGGGAACTGCACCGTGAATATCTCGCCTATGTCGCCCAGAGGGAGCGGCAGACCCAGCAGGCGATCCGCGCCCTGTTCAAACACAACATCTTTAATCTGGAGCTGCCGCCGCAATCGATCCTGGCGGAAGACCTGTTCAGCAAGCAGACCTGGGAATTTCTCGGCCTGAGCGACCGGCAGATCATCCTGGCCGGGGCGCTGGGCGGCGCGGCCCTAGGCGTGGGCATCGACGCCGCCACCGTCGGGACTTCGTTCGGCCTTTTTTCAGCGGTCGGCGGCCTGATCGGCGCCGGGGCCACGGCCTTTAAAGGCAAGGAACTGCTGTCCGGCGTCCGCCTGCTGGGGATGAAGATGGGCGGCGAACAGCTGCGGGTGGGGCCGGTCAGCAACATCCAACTGCTCTATATCCTGCTTGACCGGGGCTTGCTGTTTTACTCGCATGTAATCAACTGGGCCCACGGCCGCCGCGATTACGAGCACACCGCCGGCCTGCAGCCAACCGGCGGCAAAAGCGGTTTCACCAGCCGCTGGGACCGGGAGCGGCGGGCAATCTGCGACCGTTTCTACCGCGCCGCGCTCAAGGGCCGCGGGGGCGAGATCGAGGAGACCTCGGCGGCCCTTCAGGATCTGCTCTGTGATCAATTCCTCGACATCGCCGAAGACCGGGCCACGGGCAACGCCGACGGGCACGACGGACACGACGGGCAATGCCTGCGCCGCGACGATCAGGAAGTGGGGCAATAACTTGGCCGTCACGCCCGCGCCGCGCCTCTTGATCGTCAACTGCGCCAGCCCCTATTTTTTCTACATCCCCATGGGCTGCTTCGGCCTCTGCGATTTTCTCCGTCAACAGGGGATCGAAGCGCGGATTTTCAGCCCCTCGCTCTACCCCGAAACGGAGGCGCGGCAACGGCTCCATGCGGCGCTCGACGATTTCCAGCCCACCCACGTCGGTTTGGTCTGTCACTGGCAGGAAACCGCCCACGGCCTGGTGAGCGCCCTGGAAATGGTCAAGGCCTGGAATCCGGCGGTGGTCGCGCTCTCGGGCGGGTTTACCGCCTCTTATTTTGCCGAGAGTCTGCTCGAAAATCTTGATCAGCTGGATTACGTGGTGATCGGCGATCCCGAGGAGCCGGTGGCGCAGTTGCTCCAAGGGCGGCCGGCGGCGGAGATTGCCAATCTGGCCTGGCGGCAAGACGGCCAGGTTCGGCGCAGCGAGCGGCTGTGGCTGATGGAACAGCCGCTGTTTGACGCATTGCGCTTTGCCGACCTCTCACCGTTGATCGACGCCGAGCGCTACATCGACAAGATCAACGCCAAGCTGGGCTTTCCCCTCCTGATTGGCCGGGGCTGCGTCTTTGACTGCGCCTACTGCGGCGGCAGCCGCCACGCCTTTCGCCTCCATTCCGGCCGCTGCAAACCGGTCGCCCGCTCGATTCCAGCCATCCTCGCCGACCTGCGGTTGCTGAAATCCCGAACCACCCTTCTCTATCTCTGTTACGAAAACGATTTCGCCTTGATCAAGAGGCTGTTTCGCGCCATTGCCGACGATTCGGAACTCTGCGGCCACTTCACCCTCCATTACGGGGCCTGGCGCCTGCTCGACGCCGAATTTCTCGAGCTCTACCGGAGGGCCTTCAACTGCGCGTCCGACCGGCCGATTATTGAATTTTCACCCGAGACCGCCTCCGACCCGATCCGGGCCGCGATCAAACGCGGCTCCACCTATCGCCTAGAGGAGATGGAGGAAAATTTTCGCGAAATCAGCGAGGCCTTCCAGGGCCGGGTGCGGATCGAGGTCTTTTTCAGCCGTTACCATCCCGCCATGCCGGCGCAGGAGTTGGAACCGGAACTCATCGCCATCCTGCGGCTCAAGCACAAAATGGCGAGCCTGGGCCTGCCGGTCCACATCTGTTTCGACCATCTGTCCACCGACGTCGGCAGCCGCTACTGGGAGGACAACAACGAACATCCCCAGGATTTCGCTCGTTTTCTTGCATTAAAAACCCAGGTCGACCAGGGAAGCCTCCACCCCTTTCCCGTGGATAACCTCTGTTTGCGGATTCCCGAGCATTTAGATCCCGCCCTGCTGATCCGGTTCGAGGCCCTGGTGCTGACCCTGGAGATGCTGGAGCGGCACTGTCGCGAGCTTGTCCATATTCTGCTCGCCTGCATGGATGATCAATGGCTGGACCCACTGCAGGCCGTGCTCGCACCCCTGCTGGAAGCCCAACCCGCCGCCTTTTTCGCCGAACCGCCGTTGGACCTGGTGGTTGACGATCTTGGCCGCCGACTGCAGGCCGCCTCCGGCGCCCCGCCGCTACTGCCTGATCTGCTCCGTTTCAGCCGCAAAAAACTCAAACAGGGCGTGCAGCCCCTTGCCGCACGCCCTGCATCATCCCAGCCTTCCGACCGTTTCGTTCTTGACCTCGACCGTCTGAGCATCCACGAACACAACTACCTGGACCTGCAGGCCCTGCTGCAAAAACTGCGCGAACACTCGAACGCGCCGCCCTACCAGCGCACGGCGGTTCTGTTCCTGCGCGCCGGAATCCTCACCCTGCCCCACGCCGTCTACCGGACAACGCTCCAGGCCTTCGAGCGCCCGCTCAGCCTGGCGAACTACCGCGCCTCCCTTGACGACCTGGACGCCCAGCAACAGCAACCGCTGCTGGAGCGGTTGATCATGGAAGGCGTGCTGCTCCCGATTGCCTGCCGGGAACCGGCATCCTAACCCGCCGGATCACGAAGTTTTAAACCGACCGATGACGGCGTTGAGTTCCTTGGCCATCTTGCTCAGGGCTTCGGCGCTGGTCTTGACCTGCCCGCTGCTCTCGGAAATCTCTCCTGCGGAGTTGTTCACCGTGGTGATGTCCTGGGCGATCTGCGCAGCCACCGCCGAACTCTGACTCACGTTTTCATTCACCTCCTGGATGCCCTGGGAAACCTGGGCAATGTTTTCGCTGATGTCGCGGGTGGATTCGGACTGCTCGCCCACGGCGGCCGCAATCGTGGCGACAATGGCGTTCACGTTTTCGATCACCGCAGAGATGGCGTCAATCTCGACCCGGGTGGTTTCGGTGGTGCTCTGAATGTGAGCGATCTGCTTTTTGATGTCCAAGGTCGCCCCGGCGGTCTGCTTGGCCAAATCCTTGATCTCGTTGGCCACCACCGCAAATCCCTTGCCCGCCTCGCCTGCCCGGGCGGCCTCAATGGTGGCGTTTAAGGCCAGGAGATTGGTCTGCTCGGAAATTTCGGTAATGGCTTCGGTGACCGTGCCAATGGCCTGGGCCGCGTCGCCCAGCACCGCCATTTTTTCGCCGGCGCTGCGCGCCTGATGCACCGCGTCGGCGGCCACGGCGTTGGCCTGTTCCACATTCTTGGCCAGCAGGTTGAAGGTGGCGGACATCTCCTCCGAGGCTCCGGCCACCATGGAGGTGTTGGTGGTCGACTCCTCCATGGCCGCAGCCACGGCGTTGAGGTTGGCGCTCATCTCCTCGGCCGCCGCCGAGACGTTCTGCGCTGATTGCGAAGTCTCGTTGGCGCCCTCGGCCATGTGTCCGGAAATCGAGGTCAGGTCAATGGCGGCGCGGCCGACGTCGTTCGAGTTGTCCGCAATCCGGATAACGACGGCCTGCAATTTTTCCAAAAAGGTGTTGAACCAATGGGCCAGTTCCCCCAGTTCGTTACGCCCCTCGCTCTCCAGCCGCTTGGTCAGGTCGCCGTCGCCCTCGGCCACGTCCTTGAGGCCGGCGACCACCCGATTGATCGGCTTGACGATGCTGCCGGCCATGAAAAACCAGACCATGACGGTAAAGGTCAACGCCCCAGCGCCCACCAGATTGAGGAGAATGAGGCTCTCCCGATTCAGGGCGGCTATCTGTTCAGCGGCCTCGGAGAACTCGGTCTGATTGGCTTCAACCGCAACGACCCAATCCCAAGGCGCGAAATAAATAAACCGGCCCTCACGGATCACGCTGACTCCGCGCTCATTTTTTACCGTGAACTGTTGCTTGCCGATTGCTCTGGGCGCCAGGTTCTTGGCCGCCTCAATCCGTTCCTGCACATAGGCCTTGCCTTCGACGTCCTTGGCGTCTTTCACATTTTTGCCGTTCTCCTGCTCCTGCCGGGCGATCACATAGGCGCCGCCGCTGTCCATCACCGTGACGTATCCGGTCTTGCCTATTTTCATATTCACAATGGCCTGGCGGAGACTTTTGACGTTCTCCTGGGGGATGCCGACATAGAGCATGCCGACAATCGCGCGGCCAGCGTCATAGATGGGCACGTAGGCGGTGATGTACCAGGCGTTGACCACAAAGGCCCGCCCCTTGTACGTCTCGCCCTTGAGAACGGCGGAGACTACCGGATTGCCGCTTCCGTTCGGATTGGCGGCCGGTATAAAGGTGCCAATGGCCCGTTTTCCTCCCTGATTGACGACGTTGGTGGCGATCCGAAGCATGTCGCCCTGAGAATTCATTCGTTGAAACACGGTGCAGGTCACATCCAGCAACTGCTGCACCGGATCGACAAGGGGGACGGCTTCTTTCGGGTCGGCAATCTGCCCCAGCCATTGCGAGCCCAGCATCATCTTCGGCAGATGCAGGCTCTGCACCGCGTCACTGAATTGATTTTTTGCGTTCCAGGCAACCTTTTCCTCGCCAAAGGAGACGGCCCCGGCTTTACTCATCAGATCGCCGGCCACTTTGAGCGACGCGTCGATGTTTTTCTGCGTCACCTCCTGATGCGATTCGGCCAGGGTATAGAGGTTGTCGACGATATGCTCAAGATCGGCATAGGCGAGCTGCAGGCTTTTTTCCTCGCCGACCCGCACCACTTTTTTATTCTGGATGAAAATGGCTGAGAGGATAATCACCAGGGGGACCAGAGTAACCCCAACACCGATGATCATTAATTTTGATCGTATTTTTAAATCGTTCAACATGCACAACTCCCTTCTTTGCATACGTTCGCCCGCTTGTCTTTAGACGCTGCCGGCATTTTTAATGGGTATGCTGAATCATAGGGTCAATAACCGTGCGCGTCAAATTTGCACCTGAATAAACAATTTGGAAATGCGAAGCCGCTTGCGCCGGCAAAACAAAACCTTATTTGCCGAGCGCTGGTTTATCCGCTACAATACCCGTATCTCACGTTCGCCATTCACCTTTTCACATCCTCCCGGAGGTTGCATGAGCCCACAGATGGAAACCTCGACCCACAATCACGCCTATTCCTCAATCTTTCAGGACACCGGGGTTGAGGCCTTCAAGAAGTGCATCCAGCACCACCTGATGAGTTTCCAGGGCCGCGACCCCGACCGGGCCGGCGATCCCGACGTCTATCGGGCGCTCTCCTACGCCCTGCGCGACGTGTTGATGGAGAAATGGATCAAAACTCAGAAGACCTTTTACGCCGGCAAGATGAAGCGGGTCTACTACCTTTCCCTCGAATTCCTGGTCGGCCGGTCGCTGGGCAACGCCATCATCAATATGGGGTTGATGGACGAGGTCACCGAGGCCCTGGAACAGTTGGGCTACGATCTGGAAAAATTGCGGGAATGCGAGGAAGACGCGGCCCTGGGCAATGGCGGCCTGGGCCGGCTGGCCTCCTGCTTCATGGACTCCATCGCCACCATGAAAATTCCAGCCTACGGCTACGGCATCCGTTACGATTTCGGCCTGTTCAACCAGAAAATCGTCGACGGCTATCAGGTCGAAACCCCGGACAGCTGGCTGCGTCTGGGATCGCCCTGGATGTACGAGCGCACCTCGTTTATGTATCCGGTGCAGTTCTACGGCCACGTCACCTCCACCACCGACAAACACGGCCGCTACCGGGCCCGCTGGACCGACACCGAAATCGTCATGGCCATGGCCTGCGACATGCTGGTGCCGGGATTCAACAACGACCACGTCATCAACATGCGGCTGTGGCGGGCCAAAGCCTCGCGCGAGCTGGATCTGCGCTCCTTCAACGCCGGCGACTACATCTTTGCCGTGGAGAGCAAGGTCAAGTCCGAGACGATTTCGAAGGTGCTCTACCCCAGCGACGACATCAGCGAGGGCCAGGAACTGCGCCTCAAACAACAGTACTTTTTTGTGGCCGCCACCTTCCACGACATCCTCCGCCGCTACCGCAAGGACAACGACACCTTCGACGATTTCCCCAACCAGGTGGCGGTGCAGCTCAACGACACCCATCCGGCCATTGCCATTCCCGAGCTGATGCGCCTCCTGCTCGACGTTGAGGGGCTCGGCTGGGAAAAGGCCTGGGACATCTGCGTCAAAACCTTTGCCTACACCAACCACACCCTGATGCCCGAGGCCCTGGAGACCTGGCCGGTGGCCATGCTCGGTCGGGTGCTGCCGCGCCATCTGGAGATCATCTACGAGATTAATCGGCGTTTTCTGGAGGAGGTGGCCATTCGCTATCCCGGCAACATGCGCAAAATTCAAGAGATGTCGCTGATCGACGAAGGGCCGGTGCGGCGGGTGCGGATGGCCAATCTGGCCATCGTCGGCAGCCACTCGGTCAACGGCGTCGCCGCGTTGCACTCGGAGTTGCTCAAGAGTTACCTGTTTCGCAACTTCCACGAGATGTGGCCGGACAAGATCAATTCCAAGACCAACGGCATCACCCCCCGCCGCTGGTTGTTAAAATGCAATCAGGATCTGGCCCAGCTGATCGGCGAAAAGATCGGCTTCGACTGGGTGGTGGATCTCGACAAACTGCGCGCGCTGGAACCCTACAGCGACGATCCGGCCTTTCACCAGCGCTGGCAGGCGGTGAAGCTGGTCAACAAAAAGCGGCTGGCCAAGATTATCGCCAGAGACTGCGGCGTGGTCGTCGACCCGACCAGCCTGTTCGACATCCACGTGAAACGGATCCACGAGTACAAACGGCAGTTGCTCAATGTGCTGCACGTCATCCATTTCTATCAACGGCTGATCACCCATCCCGACGAGGCGACCACGCCTCGCACCATCGTTTTTGCCGGCAAGGCCGCGCCCTCCTACCACAAGGCCAAACTGATCATCAAACTGATCAACGCGGTGGGTTCGGTGGTCAACAAGGATCCGAGGGTCGGCGACCGGCTCAAGGTGGTGTTCATCCCCAATTACTGCGTGTCGCTGGCCGAACGGATCATGCCGGCCGCCGACCTCTCCGAGCAGATCTCCACCGCCGGCACCGAGGCCTCGGGCACCGGCAACATGAAATTCGCCCTCAACGGCGCCCTGACCATCGGCACCCTGGACGGAGCCAACATCGAGATTCGGGAAGAGGTGGGACCGGAGAACATCTTTATCTTCGGCATGACCGCCGAGGAGGCCGAGTACGAGAAGAAGTGCAAGTCGCGCAAACCCTGGCAGATTTACGAAAACAACCCGGCGGTGCGCGAAATTCTCGACGCGATTGGCGGCGGCGCCTTCAGCAACGGCGATACGGAAATGTTCCGGCCGCTGGTCAATGATTTGCTGAGCGAAAACGACCCCTACCTGCTGCTGCTCGACCTTGAATCCTACCTGCAGTGCCAGCAGATGGTGGGCGAGGTCTATGCCGACCGCGCAACCTGGACCAGACGGTCGATCCTCAATGTGGCGCGCATGGGCAAATTTTCCAGCGACCGGACGATCAAGGAATATGCGGAGCAGATCTGGGGCGTGAAGGTCGGGGAGTAACGCGGGAGAGGTAGTGAAGGATTGCGGTTGCAGGCGGCGAGACGTTCAGGCGAGCGCTCTCGCCGCCTACGGCCAAGCAGGCCGAGTAGGCGGATCAGTTTTCTTTTCTCAAAAAACAGTCGCCGTAATGTTTGAGCTCGGCGATGGATTCCCGAATGTCGTCATAGGCTAAGTGGTGACATTCTTTAGTAAACTTGGGCAGGTCCGGAGCCCAGCGCAGGGCTAGCTCCTTGAGGGTGCTGACGTCGATGTTGCGGTAATGGAAATAATTTTCCAGTTCCGGCATGAAACGGGCAAGAAAGCGGCGGTCGTGCCAAACCGAGTTGCCGCACATCGGCGACACCCGACGGCCGACCCACTGTTTGATGAAATCCAGGGTCGCCAGCTCGGCCTGACGGCAGGTGCAGGAACTCTGGCGGACGCGGTCGATCAGGCCGGACTCCCGATGATGCTGGGTGTTCCAGGGATCCATGGTCGTCAGAATCTCTTCCGGGTGATGGATGGCAAGGACCGGACCTTCGGCAAGGATCTCCAGGTGGGAATCGGTCACAATCGTCGCCACCTCGAGAATCTTGTCGGTAAAAGGGTTGAGCCCGGTCATTTCCAGGTCAATCCATACCAAGTTGCCGTCGTCTTTCATTGAATCCCGATCCTTTCCGCTGCGCCGCGCCAGGTTTTGGCCTCACCATTTTCACTCAGTGGAACACAGCTGGTTGCCCAGTTCAACCTTTTTTCAGCATTTTTGACCAGGGGTTTCGGGCGGGAGGCGGGTTGCCCCGCCCTAAACCCTTGCGATCAAACCGCTTGAATGCGGCCGGCGCTGCCCAGGACCGCACTGTTTTTGTGCATGACCATCGCAATCAATTCGTCGCGCGCCGGTCCAAGGTATTTGCGGGGATCGAATTCGCCGGGTTTTTCGGCAAATATCTTGCGGATAACCGCGGTCATCGCCAAACGTCCATCGCTGTCGATGTTGACCTTACACACCGCCGAGGCGGCGGCCCGCCGCAACTGCTCCTCCGGGATGCCGGCGGTGTTGTCCATCTTGCCGCCGTATTGGTTGATCATCTCGACATGGGCCGGGGTCACCGACGAGGCCCCATGGAGGACGATGGGGAATCCGGGAACCAGTTGTTCAATGGCCTCGAGGATGTCGAACCGCAGAGGCGGCGGCTCCTGCCCCGGCTGCAGCTTGAATTTAAAGGCCCCGTGCGAGGTGCCGATGGAGATCGCCAGGCTGTCGACGCCGGTCTGCTCCAAAAACCGCTCAACCTCTTCCGGGCGGGTATAGGAAGAATGCTCGGCGCTGACCTCGTCCTCAATGCCGGCCAGCACCCCGAGTTCGGCTTCGACCGTCACCTCGTGGGCGTGGGCGTATTCCACCACCTGCCGGGTCAGGGCGACGTTGTCGGCAAAGGTGTGATGGGAGGCGTCGATCATCACCGAGGAAAAACCGGCGTCAATGCAGTCCTTGGCCAGCTCAAAGTTGGAGCCGTGGTCAAGATGGAGGGCGATTGGGACGGCCAGCCCGGTGTCCTGGGCCAGTTCAACGGCGGCGGCGGCCATGTGCGGCAGGAAGGCGGAACCGATATAGCTGCGGGCGCTGCCGGAAACCTGAAGAATCACCGGCGAGGCCGATTTGGCGCAGCCAACGACAATGGCTTGCAATTGCTCCATGTTGTTAAAGTTGTAGGCGGGCACGGCAAACCGCTGTTGCATCGCCTGGGCGAACATGGCCTTGGTGTTGACCAGCCCCAATTCAGAATAATGACGTTTTTTCATAGCTTTTTTCTCCGCAGGAAGGAAGGGATCGCAAATCGTGCACGATGGACAAACAGGGGGAATTGTGTTCACATGATAGAGTATGTAATCCTGAAGATGTGGTGGGCAAGGAAAAAGACGCGTCTTGTCTCTCTGGCGGCGGTTATTTTGTTCCCGCTGGAGACGCGTTGCCGCCACCGTCAAGCAACGGCAACCGCCTGCGCCCTTTCCCCCTTCTGGCCCGTTGTCGCCCCATGAACTGAACCAAGGAGATCAGGCATGCACAGAAGACCCGTCCACACCGACAAAGCGCCGGCAGCCGTCGGCCCCTATTCCCAAGCCATTGCCGTCGATTCCCTGCTGTTCACCTCGGGAACCGTGCCCATTGACCCGGCCACCGGCGCAATTCCCGAGGGCAACATTGAAGACCACGCCCATCTGGTCTTTCGCAGTCTCGGGGCCATCGCCGAGGCCGCCGGAACAAGCTTGGCCAATGCGGTCAAGGTGACCGTCTTTTTAACCGACATGGGGGATTTTCAGCGGGTCAACGCCGTCTATCGCCAGTATTTCACGGAGCCCTACCCGGCCCGCAGCGCAGTGCAAGTTGCGGCCTTGCCCCTGGGAGCAACCATTGAAGCTGAGGCGATTATTGCCCTGCGTTGAGCCGCCCGCAGTGGCGCAGCCCTGATCCGCCTCTGAACGAGCGCCAGAAACAGGTGGCACGCTGTGCCACCTGCATCCTTCTTCAGGCAGTGCAACCGCATCCCCTCGCCGCCCCCTCCCGCCCTGTTTATCGCCGGACAAAACGCAAAGTTTATAGTCCTCTTGCCCTCTTAGACATCTAACGAACTCGTAAAAAATGTTTGACAGCCTGATTCTTTTGAAATAGATATTACGCACTTTGCGCCTACCCCTTTTTGTCCGTAATACCGGGCGCTGTGCTGCGTTAACCAGGCAAAGAAGCATCCGAACAGAACACTCTTTTTACGGCAAAGGATTCGAGCTTGGCCTCGCCATCCCCTTGGCCCTTTTTTTAGACGGAATATTCGAACTGCAGAGCAATTTCTTATTACCCTGAAACAAGGAGGAAACGGTGGCCTATTCATCCATTGAACTTACCAGCGCCGACGGAATTGCATTACTGACCTTCAATCGCCCCAAAGCCCTCAACGCCCTCAACTCCTCGCTTCTTGAGGAACTCTCCACCGCCCTCGACAGCATCAGCCAAGACGAAACCATCCGGGTGCTTATCCTCACCGGAGCGGGCGAAAAATCCTTCATCGCCGGGGCCGACATCACCGAAATCGCCACCCTGACGCCCCTTGGCGCCAAAAAATTCGCCCAATTCGGCCAGAGCATCATCAGCAAACTGCAGGGACTGGCCATTCCGGTCATTGCTGCAGTCAACGGCTTCGCCCTGGGCGGCGGCTGCGAAATGGCCCTGGCCTGCGATTTCATCTACGCCTCGGAAAAGGCGATCTTTGGCCTGCCGGAAATCACCCTGGGGGTCATCCCCGGCTTCGGCGGCACCCAGCGCCTGCCGCGTCTGATCGGCGCCAACCGGGCCAAGGAAATGATTTTCACCGGCAAACACCTGACGGCAGCCGAGGCCAAAGAAATCGGCCTGGTCAACAAAATCTTTGCCCCGGAAGAACTGCTGGATGCGGCTCAGGCGGTTGCCAAGCTCATCGCTCTCAAGGGCAAGGCCTCGCTCTGCGCGGCCAAGCAGACGGTCAGCCAGGGGTTGAACGCCGATCTTGCCACCGGCCTGGGCATGGAGCGCGACGCATTCGCCCTCTGCCTGGCCAATCCGGACGCCAAAGAAGGGACAAGCGCTTTTCTTGAGAAACGCAAACCGGTCTTCAAGGGCGACTTGAACGGCTGACATCGGAATTCGAAACAGGAACCAAGGAGCAAAGGGTTATGAACGAGGTTGTGATTGTAAGCGGATGCCGGACAGCAGTGGGCGCCTTTGGCGGCAGTTTGAAAAACACGCCGGTGGTTGACCTGGGCGCAGCCGTGATGCGCGAAACCCTGCGCAAGGCTGGCCTGCGGCCAACGGCCAGCGCGGACATGCGTTCGGTTGCGCCGAAGAAACTCCAGGACCAGGGCCAGATCGAACTGGAAAAGAAATACGGAGCCTGGGACGCAGCCGCCGCTGAGATCACCCTGGACGAGGTGATCATGGGCAATGTGCTTCAGGCCGGACAGGGCCAGAACACCGCCCGCCAAGCCATGGTCCAGGCCGGAATCACCAAAGAAACCCCCGCCTACACCATCAACAAAGTCTGCGGTTCCGGACTCAAGGCCATTGCCCTGGCCGCCCAGTCCATCATGACCGGACAGGCGGAAGTGGTGCTGGCCGGTGGTCAGGAAAACATGAGCATGGTTCCCATGGCCCTGCCCAAGGCGCGTTGGGGCTACCGCATGGAGCTCACCGGGGTCGGCGAGGTCTACGACCTGATGGTCTACGACGCCCTGTATGAGATTTTCTACGGCTACCACATGGGCGTCACCGCCGAAAACATCGCCAAGCTCTACAACATCAGCCGCGAAGACCAGGACCGTTTGGCCGTGCTCAGCCACGCTCGCGCTCTGCAGGGCATCAAGGACGGCCTGTTCACCGAGGAAATCGTGCCGATTCCGGTTCGCGCCGGCCGCCAGGAAGTCCTCTTTACGCAGGACGAACGCCCCATGGAAACCTCTATGGAGAAGATGGCCAAGCTCAAACCCGCCTTTGCCAAGGACGGCTCGGTCACCGCCGGCAACGCCTCGGGCATTAACGACGGCGCCGCTGCGGTGCTCTTGATGAGCGCAGCCAAGGCCAAACAGATGGGGTTGAAGCCTCTGGTTACTATCGAGAGCTTCGCCTCCGGCGGCTTGGACCCGGCCTACATGGGACTGGGACCGGTTCCGGCCATCCAGAAAGCGCTTAAGCAGAGCGGCAAAACCATTGCAGACATCGACATGATCGAACTCAACGAGGCCTTTGCCGCCCAGGCCATCGGCTGCATGCTGGAGTTGGGCATTGACATAGACAAACCCAACCAGTTGGGCAGCGGCATCTCCATGGGCCACCCGGTCGGTTGCACCGGCGCGCGCCAGATGGTCACCGCCATGCATCAGATGCAGCGCAAACAGTACGCCACCGGCCTGATCAGCATGTGCATCGGCGGCGGCATGGGCATGGCCATGGTGATCAGCAACAAGTAATTCTCACGTATCATGCGCCGGTCGGGGGGGCCCGCCGGCTTAACACGTCTTTGGCAGGGGGAACAACAATGGAAGTGAAGACATTCGGCGTGATCGGCGCCGGTCAGATGGGCAACGGCATTGCCCAGGTGGCTGCGGCCAGCGGTCTTGCCGTCATCATGAACGACATTAAGCAGGAATTTGTTGATCGCGGCCTAGCCAACATCGCCAAGAACCTGCAGCGCAACGTCGACAAGGGCAAACTGGCGGCCGCCGAGAAGGACGCCATCCTGGGACGGATCAAGACCAGCATCGACCTCAAGGACATGGCGGCGGCGGATTTTGTGGTCGAGGCGGCCTCTGAAAACGAGTCCATCAAATTCAAAATCTTTGAGAACCTGGAAGAGATCTGCGCGCCGCACGTCATCCTGGCCTCCAACACCTCGTCCATTCCCATTGGCCGCATTGCCTCCCACACCAAACGACCGGACAAGGTCATTGGCATGCATTTCATGAATCCGGTGCCGGTGATGAAATTGGTGGAGGTCATCTGCGGCCTGGCCACCTCGGCCGACACCCTGGAGACCACCCTGGATTTGACCAAGCGGATGGAGAAAACTCCGGCGCAATCCAGCGATTTCCCGGGATTCATCGCCAACCGCATCCTGCTGCCGATGATCAATGAGGCGGTATTCTGCCTCTACCACGGCGTGGGCAAGAAAGAGGACATCGACACGGTGATGAAGCTGGGCATGAATCACCCCATGGGGCCGCTGGCCCTAGCCGACCTCATCGGCTTGGACACCTGCCTAGCCATCATGAATACCCTGTATCAGGGCTTGGGCGATTCCAAATATCGCCCCTGCCCGCTGCTGCGGCAGTACGTCGAGGCCGGCTGGCTGGGACGCAAGAGCGGCAAGGGTTTTTACAGCTACGAATAAACGCGTAAGCGGCGAGACGGCGGCACACGGTCGGGCGCACCCCGACCCGGCCTTAACCGTTGCCCGCCCATCCAAGGGTGATCAATGAGCGAACCTGCTTTTCAGGATCAATACCCCGACGATTACGCCCACTGCTATGGCTGCGGGCGGCTCAACGTCGCCGGACACCAGCTGAAAAGCTACTGGGACGAGGAGGAAACGGTCTGCCGTCACACCCCGGACCCGAAATACACCGGCGGTTTTCCCGGTTTTCTTTACGGCGGCATGATTGCCTCGCTGATTGACTGTCACGGCGCGGGGACCGCAGCGGCAGCCAAGGCCAGGGAGGACGGCAAGCCGATTTCGCGCTTTGTCACTGCTTCGCTGAAGGTCGATTACCTGGTGCCGACGCCGATTGACACCGAACTGGAAGTGCGCGGCAAGGTGGTGGAGATCAAAGGAAGAAAGGTAACCGTTGACCTGCGGGTGATTGCCGCCGGCGCGACCTGCGCCACCGGCACGGTGGTGATGGTGCAACTTAAAGAGCAACACTAAGCGCCGGGACAGACATCCGGCAAGAACGGTGCGCATCCCGAGATGCACCGATAAGACGGGATCCGGCGACGGCTTGCCTGGGGCGGGCAAGCGGCCGACAGGGGCGTTGATTGCACCTGCACATGCTAGAAGTGATGCGAGAAGTGATCAGAGCCAAATTCAAAAGAGCACACAGACTCTATTGGGGGAGCAGCACATGAATTTTGAGTTGACTGAAGAGCAGAACCTTATCCGCGACATGGTCCGTAGTTTTGCCGAAACCGAAGTGGCGCCTTCTGCAGGCGAGCGCGACGAAACAGAACGTTTCGACCGGGCGCTGATGTTCGACCGGCTGGCCGAACTGGGCCTGACCGGCATTGTGTTCCCGGAAGAATACGGCGGCGCCGGCGCCGATTACCTCAGCTACGCCATCGCCGTTGAAGAGTTGTCCCGCGTCTGCGGTTCAACCGGCGTCACCCTGTCGGCCCATCTTTCCCTGTGCGCCAACCCCATCTACATGTTCGGCACCGAAGAGCAGAAACAAAAATTCCTGGTGCCGTTGGCCAAGGGCGAGAAGATCGGCGCCTTTGGGCTGACCGAGCCCTCCGCCGGCTCCGACGCAGGCGGGACCAAAACCACCGCCACCCGCGACGGCAACGACTGGATCCTCAACGGCTCCAAGATTTTCATCACTAACGCCGGCGAGGCTGAACTCTACGTGGTGCTTGCCCGCAGCGACAAATCCGCCGAAAAACATCGCGGCATCAGCGCCTACATCGTCGAGAAGGGCACGCCCGGCTTTTCCTTTGGCAAGAAGGAAAAGAAGATGGGCATCCGCTCTTCCCCCACCATGGAACTGGTGTTTGAGAACTGCCGCATCCCCGGCGACAATCTGCTGGGGCAGGAAGGTCAGGGCTTCAAAGTGGCGATGAAAACCCTGGACGGCGGCCGCATCGGCATCGCCTCTCAGGCGCTTGGCATTGCCCAGGGCGCATTGGATGCAACCCTGGCCTACACCAAAGATCGCGAGCAATTCAACAAACCCATCGCCGCCTTTCAGGGCGTTTCCTTCCAACTGGCGGACATGGCCACCCAGATCGAGGCCGCCCGGCTGTTGATCTACAACGCCGCCTATCGCGCCAGCGCCGGTCTTTCCTACTCCCAGGAATCAGCCATGGCCAAACTCTTTGCCTCCGAGACCGCCATGCGGGTCACCACCCAGGCCGTTCAACTCCACGGCGGCTACGGCTACACCCGGGAATTTCCGGTTGAGCGGATGATGCGCGACGCCAAGATCACCGAGATCTACGAGGGCACAAGCGAAGTCCAGCGTGTGGTCATCGGCGCCGCCTTGACCCGATAACCAACTGCAGCCGCCCTGCGGCCACAGCATCTAACCTATTGATGACAAACGAGAAGAGAGCTCGGCGAAAGCCGGCTCTCTTCTTCTGCGCATACATAAACCGCAACTATTGTTTGAGTGAAGGAAGGGGGAGCCTGGATGGAGTTTACCCGTGAAATATATTGGAACGTCGGTCATGGGTTCACTACCTTGGCGCCCATGTACGGCCTGTTGCTGGTGGCTTTGGCCGTCTTTGCGCTCGGTTTTTTAAAACGGATCAAGGTCTATCGTCTCGGTCAGCCCTTGGACCGCACCGATCAACGGGGCGAGCGGATCAAGCACATGCTGGAGAATGTGCTCCTGCAAACCAAGGTGGCCCGAGTTCCTGGAGCAGGCACGGCGCATTCGCTCTTTTTTTGGAGTTTTGTTGTTCTCTTTATCGGCACCACGCTGATCGTCGCCCAGGCGGATTTTACCGACCTGCTCTTTAACGTCAAATTTCTCAAGGGAACCTTTTATCAACTGTTTTCCCTTACCCTGGATCTGGCCGGCCTGGTCGCCGTCGTCATGCTCGGCGCTCTGCTGACCCGCCGCTATCTGATCCGGCCCGAAGGCCTGGTCACCAAAACCGACGACGCCCTGATGCACGGCCTGTTGTTCGCCATTCTTCTCACCGGATTTCTGATCGAAGGCGCGCGCATGGCAGTGACCGAGATGGGCACGCCGCTGGCTGGCTGGTCGCCGGTCGGCCTGGCGGTGGCCAAGATGCTGGGCGGCCTGGACGAGGCCGGTCTGCGCAGTCTGCACGTCGGCCTGTGGTGGTTGCATTTGGTGCTGGCGTTGGGCTTTATTGCCGTCATTCCCTATTCGAAATTTCGCCACATCGTCACCACCAGCGCCAATGCCTTTTTGGCTGACCGCGGCCCCACCGGCAAACTCACAACCGTCAATCTCGAAGACGAAACCATTGAAAAATTTGGGGCCAGCGAACTCTCTGACCTGCGCTGGAAAGACATCTTCGACGCCGACGCCTGCACCCTGTGCAAACGCTGTCAGGACCGTTGCCCGGCCTTTAACACCGGCAAACCGCTGTCGCCGATGCAGCTGGTCAACCAGATCGGCGAGGTCGCCTTTGCCAATCCGCAGGCCAACTTGATCGAAACCATCGGTCGCGACGCCATCTGGGCCTGCACCACCTGCCGCGCCTGCCAGGACATCTGTCCGGCCTCGATCGAACATGTGAACAAGATCATCGAACTGCGCCGCAACCTGGTGTTGATGGAAGGCGAATTCCCCGGCGAGGAGGTCATGGCCGCCATGGAGCAGACCGAGGTCAACGGCAATCCGCTGGGCATGGGTTACGCCTCGCGCGGCGATTGGGCCGAAGCCTTGGGCGTCAAACCCCTGGCCGACGATCCTGAGGTCGACGTGCTCTATTTTGTCGGCTGTTACGCCTCGTTTGACAAACGCAACATCGCCGTGGCCAAGAGTTTTGTCAAACTTTGCCAAGCGGCCGGAGTGAAAATCGGCATTCTGGGCAAGGAAGAGAAATGTTGCGGCGAACCGATGCGCAAGATGGGCAACGAATACCTCTACCAGACCCTGGCCATGGAAACGGTGGAACTCATCAAGGGCTACGGGGTCAAGAAGATCGTTGCCACCTGTCCCCACTGTTTCAACACCCTGAACAAGGACTATCGTGATTTCGATTTTGAGGTCGAGGTCGTGCCGCACGCCGTGTTCCTGGAACAACTGGTTGCTTCGGGCCAACTGGCGCTGAAGCCTGAGGCCTTTGCCTGCACCTACCACGATTCCTGTTACCTGGGTCGACACAACGACATCTATGACGCGCCGCGCGCGTTAATTCGCGCCGCCGGCGGCCGGATCAGCGAGATGGCCCAAAACCGCGATCAGGCCTTCTGTTGCAGCGCCGGCGGCGGCCGGATCATGGCCGAGGAAAACATCGGCGAGCGGATCAACGTGAAAAGGGTGGAGATGGCTATAGCCACGGGGGTTGAGCAATTGCTGTCCAACTGCCCATTCTGCCTGACCATGTTTGAAGACGGCGTCAAAGGCGCCAATGCCGAGGAACAGTTGCGGCCGAAGGACATCGCCGAGATTCTTGCCGAACGGGTATAGCAACTTCGCGTTTTTAATAAGGAACCAATTATCATCATTTAGTCTGATTGCTGGAGGGGAAGCGATGAACATACTGATCTGCATCAAACAGGTTCCAGACATGGAATCCAAATTCAAGATCAATGGCGAGGGCAACTGGTACGACCGGGCTGATCTCGCCTGGCGGATGAATGAATACGACGAGTACGCCGTTGAACAGGCGGTGCGCCTGAAAGAACAGGTCAAGGACGCCGACCTGACCGTGCTCTGCATTGGCCCGGATCAGGTGACCGAAACCATGAAAAAGGCCCTGGCCATGGGCTGCGACCGCGGCGTGCACATCGCCGACGCGGACTCCTACAAACGTGAACCCATTGAGATTGCCTCGATGATCGCCGGTTTTGCCAAGGATAAAAATTTCGACGTCATTTTTACCGGCATGCAGTCGCAGGATCGGGGCAGCGCCCAGGTTGGCGTCATGGTGGCCGAACTGCTCGGCATCGCGGCGGTCACCACCATTGTCGGCTTTGCCTATGACAATGGAACCATCAATGTCAAACGCGAATTGGAAGGCGGCAGCAAGGCCCTGGTGACGACCACCACGCCGGTGGTGCTTACCTGCCAGCTTGGCCTGAACACCCCCCGCTACCCCACCCTGCCCAACATCATGAAGGCCAAGAAGAAGGAATTGCTGACCCTGGCGGCCGACGCCGGCAGCGTGGGCTCCCGTCAGGAAACGGCCGCCTTCTACTTTCCGGAGAAAAAAGGCGGCGGCATAGTGCTTGAAGGCGACGCCGCCGAGTTGGCCGACAAATTGATTCACCTGCTCAAAGAAAAAACCGGCGTTTTGGCCTAGGAGACACCCATGAAGACCTTACTTGTGGCGGAATTCCGGGAAGGAAAACTGCGCGTTAAATATTCGCAACTGATTGCCTTTGCACAACAACAGGGCTCCGAGGCCTCCATGTTTCTGGTCGGCTCCCCGGGCGACCTGCCCCAGTTCAACGGGCCGCTCTACCTGGCCGACGTGGCCAAATACGGCGAGTACAACCCCAGCGTCCACAAGCAGCTGCTGCTGGATGTGATTGCCAAAGAACAACCCGATCAGATCGTGTTTCATCACTCTTCCTACGGCTGGGATCTGGCCCCGCGGATTGCAGTGGCGCTCAAGGCGGCGCAGATTGCCGAGGTGGTCGCGGTCGAGGAAGGCCTGCCGGTCGTGCCAGTGTGCAACGCCAAACTGCGGCGGAAGATCAAACCCACCACCGCCCAAACCGTGCTGACGCTCCAGGCCGGGGCCTTTGGCCTGGAAGACGATCCGGTCGGAACGCCAACCGTCGTTGCGATTGATGCGGACGCGGCCGGCAAGGTGCAATGCACCGGCTATGAGGCGGCCAAAATCGAGGGCGTGGACCTGACCAAGTCCGAAATCATCGTCAGCGCCGGCCGCGGCGTGGGCAAGCCGGAGAATGTGGCCATGGTGCAGGCCTTGGCCAAGGCATTGGGCGGCGAATACGGCGCCAGCCGACCGGTGGTTGACGCCGGTTGGGTGGAGCACAATCGTCAGGTCGGCACCACCGGCAGCACGGTCACCCCCAAGCTCTACGTGGCCTGCGGCATTTCCGGGGCCATACAGCATCTGGCCGGGATGAAAAAATCGGAATTCATCGTGGCCGTCAACACCGACAAAGACGCGCCCATTGGCGAGGTCGCCAATGTCCTGGTGGTGGCCGATCTGAAACAATTTCTCCCGGTCCTGACCGAAAAGCTCAACGCCCTGTAATAACGCATTCCATTGGGCACAGGCAGTTTGTTCCCACCGCGCAGACTGTTGCAGTCTGCGCGGTTTTTTATTTTTCAACGAACAGTTCGCTCAGTTACAGCAACTTTGCCCCCAGCGGCGCAGGCCGGTCCGGCACGCAGAGGACGATCTCCTGGCGTTCATTGCAAAAGCCGGTGACCAAGCACTCGGACATCACCGGCCCAATCTGTTTCTTCGGAAAATTGATCACCCCCACCACCTGCTTGCCGACCAACGCTTCGGGTTGATAGAGGGCGGTGATCTGGGCGCTTGATTTTTTCACCCCGACTTCGGGGCCAAAATCGACATGGAGGATGTAGGCGGGTTTGCGCGCCTCGGCAAAAATCTCTGCCTTGACGATTTGACCCACGCGAAGCTCCACCTTGGCAAACTCATCCCAACTAATTGTTTCCATAACTTTTCCCCTCTTGTTTGCAGTCGCCTCCATGCGCCCCGCCAGATTCAGGGGGCTACGCTATAAAAAAAGCCGCCTCCCTGAGGGGGAAGCGGCTTGGCGGGGCGTTGCGACTGGAAAATTGGTCAGTCTTCGACCACCTCAATACCTTCCAATTTCCAGTCCTCGGTGCGGATCGGCCGGGCCCAAGTCCATTTCTCGGCAAACTTCACCGGATCGGTCATGCTGCCTTCGACCACGGCGCCGGTTTTGTCGTCCACGGTATAATCAAGCAGGTTGGCGGTAAAGAATACGGTGACAAAATCCTCGCCGTTGTCGCTGCCGGCACCCACGATCTCTACCTTGCGCACCGCGATGCTCTCCAGTTTGTTGGTCTGACCCAACTCCTTCATTCGGGCAAAATGGCGGTCATATTCCGCCGCCAATTGGCTGCCGAGCAATTGACGATAAGCAGTGAGATCACGTCGCATCCAACCAGCCTGGACTTTGAAGAAGACGTCGGACGCCACTTCAAGAAAATATTTCTCGTCAAATCCTGGATCGTTGAGGCGAATCTCAGCCAAACCTTGCTCCAGCGTGTTGACGGGACGAAGCGGGGTTACTGGCGGCGGCGGAGGCACAGGAGGAACGGAACTGGAGCCAAATCCACCTGTCCCGCCCTGAAACATGTTGGGAGAGGGCGGTGGTTGATAACCAGAGGAAGAAGGCGCAGCCGGACGGTTGGCAAACCGTTTGTACAGAAAATATCCGACGCCGCCCAGCAGCAAAAGCGGCAGAATGCCCATGCCGCTGCCGCTGGCGCCAAACAGGCTGCCAAAGAGCATGCCGCCCAAGGCGCCGCCGATCAGACCGCCCATCAATCCACGGCCAAAGCCGCCGGGCTGCGATTGCTGCTGGCGTTGGTTGAACTGGCTAGGGGCCTGTTGCTGCGCCGGCCGACTGGAGGGGCTGCTGAAGGACCGACCGCCGGACTTGGAACGGGCGTCGGCGTAATCGGCTGTTATTCCGGCGTCTAACAAGGTCAACGCGAAGAAAACAAGCAGAAAGGGGGACCATCGTTTCATTAGTGCAAGCATAATCATTTTTCCGTAAGTACATTGTCGGGAGCGGTGGGCGTCAGGCCCGCCACGGAAGAGAAGAGCTGGTCGATTACGACCGGCCCATTCAACAATAATGTGCAATCAGTGTAATATCGATCAGCCCATTGTCAAGTTATTCCGGCCAGAGGCCCTGGGCTCGGCGCCGCTTTCCATGATGCCGCCCTCTTCTCTCCACACCGAAAATCAGCTGCGCCCTGAGCCGTTGACCCAAGTCGCTTCCGGCGAGCTGGACCGTCTCGAATCCCTGTCGCTGGTGCTGTCGGCTGTCGGCGTTGCGCACTGGCTCGACGAGCAGAACGGCGAGTTGTTGGTTGCTGAGCACGACGCGGCAACCGCTGCTTTTCATTTGCGTCAATATAGCCTGGAAAATGCCGACTGGCCGCCGGCGCCGCCTCCCCCGCGACCGATCCATCCGCAAACACCGCCCACGATAGTGTTGATGGCGCTGCTCGCCCTGTTTTTTGTGCATACCGGCCCCTGGTCCACGGGGAACAACTGGTTTGCCCAAGGCGCAGTCGACGGCCCTGCCATTTTGCAACAGGGCGAGTGGTGGCGTCTGGCCACGGCGCTCACCCTGCACGCCGATCTGGTCCATCTGGCAGGCAACGGCCTTATCGGCGGCCTGATGATTCACCTGCTCGGCAAAACGGTGGGCTATGGTCTTGCCTGGCTGCTCCTAATCGTAAGCGGCATGGCCGGCAACCTGTTGAACGTCGTAGTGCGCCATCAGCCACATCTCTCAGTGGGGCTTTCCACCGCCGTCTTTGCCGCCATTGGCCTGCTCGTCGGATTGCAACTTGGGCACAGCCGGACCCGCAGCCAAACCCGCAGCCTTAGGGAACTGCTTCTGCCTCTAGGCGCGGGCGCCGGCCTCCTTGCCGCTCTGGGCAGCGAAGGCGTCCGGACCGATCTCGGCGCGCATTTCTTTGGCGGGATCGTTGGCCTCTGCTGCGGCGTCCTGCTGGAGATGACCGGAGCGGTTGCGCGATGCCGGCGTCCGTTCATCCAGGCCCTGCTTTTTTCATTGGCCGTCACGATCCTGATGTGGTGTTGGCGGCTTGCGCTGCGGTGAGCCGCTTTCACGCGGCGCATCCACTATAACTTTCGGTCAGGCCTCTCCCCTTGCAATCAAGAAAGAGCCACGCAAGCCCGATCTTGTTTGACGACGTGGAAAGGAGTGCATACTATAGACAACATTTGGACCTGACGAGACTTGCGGGCATCGTGTCGTGAACCAGCCGGAGGGTGGCGTTCCCGGTCGTTGCCGTTGTCGTTCCCTCAACAACCTTTTTCGCGTTTGCCACTGGAGCCGTTTCATGCCGATGAATGAACAACCACCCTGGGGGCAAAAAAAGAAGCCTTCCGGGCCGGAGGATTTCCTTGCCGTTCTTATCCAAAAAATCAGAGACGCCTTTGCAGGCAATGAAGACGGCCCTGCAAAGCCTGGACAAGGCCAACAACCGCCCGACCAGCCAACCAATTTCCTCGCCGGCGGGGGCAAACTGCTGGCTGTCGTGGTTGCCGTCATTCTCCTCCAGGGTGCTTTTTCCTGTTTTTTCACCATCAAGCCCGGCGAAGTCGGGGTGATTCTCCGCTTCGGCCAGTATACGCGAACCACCCATCCCGGTCTGCATTTTAAAATTCCGTACATCGAAGAACTGACCAAGGTGGACGTCGAAAGCGTGCGCAAAGAGGAGTTTGGATTCCGTACCCGCACCCCTGGGGTCAGTACCACCTTTGACCGCAAGGGCTTCGACATGGAATCCCTGATGCTGACCGGCGACAAAGACGTCATCGAGGTGGCCTGGATTGTTCAATACAAGGTCAGCGACCCGGTAAGCTATCTCTTCAAGGTCCGCGACGTCTCCCAAGCAGTGCGCGACGCCTCGGAAACCGTGACCCGGCGGATAGTCGGCAATATGGACTTTGACTATGTGCTCGGCAATCGGGAGATCTTGGCCGGTCACGCCAAACGCGAACTGCAAGGGCAGATGGATCGACTGCAGTGCGGCGTGAGCATCGTCACGCTGCAGTTGCTTGACATCAATCCGCCCGAGCAGGTGAAACCGGCGTTCAACGAGGTCAACGAGGCTGACCAGGACATGAAGCGTTTGGTCAACGAAGCGGAAGAGCAATACAACAAGGTCATCCCCAAGGCTCGCGGCAGCGCCAAGCAGATTGTCGAAGAAGCGCACGGGTACGCAGCGGAACGGGTCAACCGGGCCATCGGCGAGACCAACCGCTTCAAGGCGATTCTCAAGGAATACCAGGGAGCTGAGGAAGTCACCCGGCAACGGATGTACCTGGAAGCCATGGAAGACATCCTGCCCCAGGTGGATCACGTTTATGTCATGGACAGGAGCCAGCACAACATCCTGCCTCTTTTTGATCTGACCAAAAAATCCGGGCAGACGCCGCTTCCCGCAAGCGCGCAGTAGACTTCTTTCATGGGCCGCTGGTTCCATCAACCTCTTCTGACGACACACCCACATGCATAAAATCATTCGCACACTTCTTTTGCTTTTTCTGGTCGCCGCCGGCGTCACTGCCTGGGACGGATTTTTCATCCTCCCGGAGGGGCAACAGGCCGTCATCACTCAATTCGGAGCCCCGGTGGGCAAACCGGTGGCCAAGGCGGGAATTACCTTCAAGACGCCTTTTATCCAGGTCGTGCAGTATTTCGACAAACGGGTGCTCATCTGGAACGGGGACCCAAATCAAATCCCGACCAACGACAAAACCTTCATTTACATGGAAAATACAGCACGGTGGCGAATCTCCGACCCCTTGCGCTTCCTCCAGGCCGTGGGTTCGGAAAAACGGGCCATGTCCCTGCTGGACGACATCCTCGACGGCACGGTGCGGGACTTGGTCAACAAAAACGATCTGGTCGAGATTATTCGCAGCTCCGACTGGTCGCAGGATTTCATGGCCTCTACCATTCAGTCGCGGGATTTGATCGTTCCTCCCACGGTGGGACGCGACAAGATCAGCCAGATGGTGCTGGACGAGGCGGCCAAAATAACGCCGCAGTACGGCATTGAACTGCTGGACGTGATGTTCAAGCGGGTGAATTACATTGAATCGGTGCGATTGAAGGTGTACGACCGCATGATTTCGGAACGAAAACGGATTGCGGCTGAAAAACGCTCCACCGGCGAGGGTCGCAAGGCGGAAATTCTTGGCCGGGTGGATAGGGAACTGCAGGAGATTACTTCGACCGCCAACCGTGAAGCCACCGAAATCCGGGGGCAGTCCGACGCCGAGGCCACCAAAATTTACGGACAGGCCTATTCAAGCAATCCTGAATTTTTCGCCTTTCAAAAAAGCCTGGAAAGCTATCGCAACATCATCACCAAAAACACCTCGCTGGTGCTTTCCGCAGATTCCGACCTCTTCCGTTATCTGGAGCGTCAAAGAGTAGAAAAATAACCCCAAGGGGGCGGAAGCCCCCCTTGGCCATGTGGAAGGACGGCACACGCGGGAGACTACTCGTCAAAGACGTCGTTGGGGTCGTTGCCGGCAAAACTGGGCCGCTGTTCCGGCGAGTAAGGAATGCGGCCCCGTTCTTCCAACACCGCCTCAAACCGCAGCAATTCGGCCTCGTTGGTAAGGCCGTCCAAACCCAGCTGTTCATAGCGGCAATCGCAATGAATCAGCTGGCCGCCGCACCAGGGGCAAATCTCCACCGGGCAGCCCAATTCGTGATATTCGCCGGCTGCGGCATGACAGGCTGGGCAGATCTCCTCGTCAAGTTGCATCGGCTCGTACACCGGTAAGGCGTCGACCGCTGCGCAGACCTCGGCAAAAGCCTCGGCGCTGTCGTATTCAAAAAAGTCGAGCAATTCCTGGGCAAGAAAGCCGTCGTCCACCCGTCCTTGAAACTCGATGCCTTCGCTGGAGACCAGGTACATATATTGGTGCTGCGCCGTGATTGCCGCCAGCAGGAAAATCCCCTGTTGGCGGTTCACCACCCGCAGTTCATGAACCCAGTCCTCCCGCGCTTCGGGCAGGTAGCTGTAAAATTCCAGCAGCAGCGTCAGCGCGATTCGGTCCTCGCGGTACACCTCCAGCAGATCCTCAGCCTCATCCCGATCAGCCTCCGGGACCGCATAATCCATCGCCGCTGCGATTGCTTTTCTTTGTTCGTTTAAATCGGCCCACATATCCGTTTCTTCCTTAAATGTCCCATGCCCGCAGGCGTTATGGCGCTTAAAATTTTCCGCAGAGTGCAAGCGCCCGCTGCTTCAACCAAGTCGTTCACAGAGGCTGTCTTGAATTTGCCCGACAAATGCGATATGGTTGCCCTCTATAACACCAAGAGGACGCCACGACCGCAACGCTGAGCAACACGCGACGGTCCCCACGGCAACAGCCAACGACTTTGTCGACACTGTAACGGAACCGCAACGCCGGCGCATCGTTTTTCATTGCCATACCGCAGGAGCGATGGGCGGCGCACTCCGCCCGCCAGCCCAATAGCCCTATAGATCGCTCATCCCTTTGCAGGAGACCCATCCATGCCCGAAGACAACACCCATAAAACCGCAGAGCTGATCATCGACGGCGCAACCTACCATTTGCCGCTCCTCGAGGGAATCGAGGGCGACAAGGCCATCGACATCCGGGGCCTGCTGCGCGACACCGGCTACACGGTTTTTGACACCGGCTACAAGAACTCGGCCTCATGCAGCAGCACCATCACCTATCTCGACGGCAAGAAGGGCATCCTGCGTTATCGTGGATACGCCATCGAAGATCTGGCGGAAAAATGTTTGTTCATCGAGGTCGCCTACCTGCTGCTCCACAACAAACTGCCCAACCGCGAAGAGCTGGAAAGTTTCCGCACCCTGCTGGAACAGCACGCCCTGATTCACGAGGACATGATCCATTTCTTCGACAAGTTTCCGCCCAACGCCTCGCCGATGTCGATCCTCTCGGTGATGGTCAACAGTCTGCACAACTTTTACCCGGAGATGAGCTCCGATCCGCTGGAAAACATCGACATGACCGCCAGCCGTCTCATCTCCAAGATCCGAACGGTGGCCGCCTTTTCGTATAAAAAATCCATCGGCCAGCCCCTGGTGTATCCCAGGAACGATCTTTCCTACTGCGGCAATTTCGTCAACATGATGTTCAACACCCCGGTCCGGCCCTATATTGTCCTGCCTGAGGTCGTGGCCGCGCTCAACAAACTGCTGATCCTCCACGCCGACCACGAGCAAAACTGTTCGACCTCGGCGGTCCGCCTGGTGGGCAGCGCCGGCGGCAACCTCTACGCCTCCATTTCCGCCGGCATCAACGCCTTGTGGGGACCGCTTCACGGCGGGGCCAACGAGGCGGTTATCGAAATGCTGGAGGCCATCCACCGGGACAACAACGATTACAAAAAATACGTGGCCAAGGCCAAGGACAAAAACGATCCCTTCCGCCTCTCCGGCTTTGGCCATCGAGTCTACCGGACCTTTGACCCCAGGGGCAAGATCATCAAAAACGCCTGCGACGGCATCCTCGCGGTGCTCAACATCAAAGACCCGCTGCTCGAAATCGCGCGCAATCTCGAAGAGATCGTGCTCAACGACGACTACTTTGTCAGCCGCAATCTCTATCCTAACATCGACTTCTATTCAGGCATCATTTACCGCGCCCTCGGTATTCCCACCAATATGTTCACCGTGATGTTCGCCCTAGGCCGCCTTCCCGGCTGGATTGCCCAGTGGCGGGAAATGCGCGAGGACCGGGACACCAAAATTTGCCGCCCGCGTCAGATCTACGTTGGCTTCCCGTCGAGAAAATTCGTCCCCTTGGCGGACCGCGTCTGAACCCAGCGGGCGAGACTCGCCTCGTTGCATAAAAAAAACCGGATCGTGCAAACATCGCACGATCCGGTCTAATTCCATTTCTAAAGCAAAAGTGATATAATATGCCCATCAATGGAGGTGGGTGTATGGCACGACCAGCAAGCGGCAAGGAAGTTTTAGCAAAGGCGAAAGAAGCATTGGCAAAAG
>NZ_JAVBXR010000016.1 GCF_030824455.1 Desulfobulbus sp. | reverse complement strand
GAAGTTAAGCTCTTCAGCGCCGATGGTACTGCATGGGAGACTATGTGGGAGAGTAGGTCGCCGCCGATTTTTTACCAAAGCCCTTAGTGCAGCTATGCTGCACTAAGGGCTTTTTTTGTGCTGAGGAATGGCTCCTTACGTCTTTTACGAGCATCCTTCTCAAGGCTGTAAAGGAAGCATGCGTGATTGGCGCGCCGTAACGAGTGGCGCGCCAATCACTCTACTGACGAGCTCCCAACCCCGCCGTGTCAATCAAGCGGGTCAAATTGATCGCATGCGGCATAGCACATGGGACAGACCCACTCCTTCGGCAACTCTTGAAAGCTGGTTTCAGGCGCTATCACATTCATGGGGTCGCCAACTGCGGGATCATAAACGTACCCGCAGTTGGCGCAGATGTATCGTTCGCTTGATGAAATCATTGTTTACACCGCGAAGTATTTCGCCTGGGGATGATGAACAACAATCGCGGACGTGGTTTGCTCTGGAACCATTTGCATGTTTTCGGTCAAAGATATGCCGAGGGCTTCAGGTTTGAGAAAGGCGAACAGGGGTTTATGGGCGTCCAGGTCAGGACAGGCCGGATAGCCGAAACCGTATCGCGATCCTTGATAATCCTGGGTAACCGCGCCGTGCAAGTCCTGCGGTTGTTTGCCGCCAATACCAAGTTCGTCTCGCATCACGCCATGCCAGTGCTCAGCCAGGGCATCAGTCACTTCCACGCTGAAACCATGCAGCATGAGATAATCGTGGTAAGCGTTGGTCTGGTACAATCGAGCCGTCTCCTCCCCTACCCGGCTCCCTATGGTCACGATGAAAAATCCCGCAACGTCTCCGCCAGCCTTGGCTGGTTTGAAATAATCAGCAATGCAAAGATGAGGCGCTGAAGCCTGCCGAGGAAAGGAAAAAAGATGTTCTTTGCCTTCCGCTTCGACAACAAGGTTCTCGCCTTCAGAATAGCAGGGAAAATAGCCATAACTTACTTTGGGCTGGATCCAGCCCTCGGCAAGCGATTTCCGCACCAACTCTTCATACAGCGGTTGCACAGTCCCCTGAATCAATTGGCCATACTCATCCGCCCTCATTTTGCCGCGACGGTAGCCCCAACGTCCACGATAAAGCGCCTGAATGTTGATTAAAGGAAACAGGCGCGCCGGATCGATGTTTTCCACATACCGTTGCCCGAGAAACGGCGGTTTGGGCACTGGATTGTCGCGATCAACATCGACCACTTTGATCCCCGGTTTCATCGGTTTAATGGCGACAGCCCCGTCGTACACAGTCGAAGTCAGTGTGCCGGCCTCGAATTCCTGAACCGCCTTTAACCCGGCAAAGGCGTCGGCGCAGTAGACCACAGGCCCGCCATATCCAGGAACGCACGACTCGCCCACAAACTTGGGCGTCAAGGCAGCTCCGCCGAGAAGAATCGGAACACTGAGCCCTGCTTCACGGTACTGCGGCAGAGAATCTTGCATGACTAATGCCGATTTGACCAGCAGGCCGCTGAGCCCGATGAGATCGACCTGATGTTCCTTGGCCTTCTCGATGACCTTCTCTGCCGGCACCTTGATGCCGATGTTGTACACTTTGTAGCCGTTGTTGGTGAGGATGATGTCCACCAAATTTTTGCCGATGTCATGCACGTCGCCTTGAACCGTGGCCAGCAATATTTTGGTGGCTGTACCGCCGTCGGCTTTGTCCATGTGCGGTTCCAGCAACGTGACTGCGGCCTTCATCACCTCGGCCGACTGGAGAACAAAGGGCAGGAGGATTTCGCCCTTGCCGAACAGTTCGCCCACATGACGCATGGCCGGAACCAGGATCTGATTGATGATATTAATCGGCTTGAACCGTTCCCGCAAAATAGCGAGGATGTCTTCCAGGCTGTCCTTGTCGCCATGCAGCACTTTGTTGAACAGCTGTTCTTCCGGCGTTTTGACAATTTCCTCATCCTCGGACGACGAGGCCGACGACTTGTCGCTGAAATGCTCGATGAATCGCATCAGCGGGTCTTTTTCTCCCGATATTTGCCGATTATAGAGCAGGTCGAGACTGATCTCCCGATCCTCGGCCGATATCCGTGCCAGAGGCACAATTTTTGCTGCGTCGACGATGGCGGCGTCCAATCCGGCCTCCACCGCTTGGTTGAGAAAAACCGAGTTGAGGATGCGACGTGCATGGGCCGCCAAGCCAAAGGAAATGTTGCTCAACCCCAAAACCGTCAGACACCCGGGAAGTTCCGCCTTGATCCGGCGGATGCCCTCCAGGGTTTGCATGGCCGCGTCGCGCAGGGTGGCGTCGCCGGAACCCACGGTGAAGGTCAGACAGTCAAATAGCAGATCTTTGGAACGCAGCCCGCATTCGTCCACGGCTATAGCATGGATGGCCTTGGCGATGCGCAGCTTTTCCTCGCTGGTCATAGCCATGCCCTTCTCGTCAATGGTTAAGGCAACAACGGCGGCGCCGTATTTTTTGGCTGCCCGACATATGCGGCGGATGTTAACGCCTCCATCCTCGAGATTAATCGAATTGACAATGGCCCGCCCTGGGTAGATGCGCAGGCATTCCTCAATGCATTCCGGCGTGGTCGAATCAATCATCAGCGGGGCTTTGAGGGCGTTGGCGCATAGCCGCACCAGGGTTGTCAAATCCTTCCTCTCATCCCTGCCGGCGTAGGCGGTGCACAGATCAACGATATGAGCCCCTTTGTTCTCCTGCTCCACGGCGATTTTCAGACAACTCTCGTAATCGTCGGCTAGGAGCAATTCACGAAACTTTTTCGACCCGTTGGCGTTAGCCCGCTCGCCAATCAACAGCGGCGGAATTTCCTGCTGCAGTTCAACGGCCTGATACAGACTGGCAACCGAAGGCTTCATGCGCTCACCTCCCGAACCGCCGGCTTCACCCCTGCAAGGGTTTTGACCAACTGGCGGATATGAGCCGGGGTGGTGCCGCAGCACCCGCCGACCACGCTCACACCGTAATCGGCGACAAAACGCTTCATTTCGCGCCCGTAGGTTTCCGGATCAAGGGGATAACAGGTTCGCCCGTCGAGCACCTCGGGCAACCCCTGGTTGGGAACGCAGGAGATGCGGCCCGGCCAGTTGCGGCTGAGGTAGCGGATGTGGGATTCCATGTCCATGGGCCCGGTGGCGCAGTTAAGCCCAAGGGAGAAGATCGGGTAGGGCTCGAAGGTGACGGCGGCGGCGGCGATGTCGGTGCCGACCAGCATGGTGCCGGTCCGTTCAATGGTGACCGAAGCCAGCACCGGAATCGAAAGATGCAATTTCTCCAGCGTCTCGAAACAGGTGATCATGGCGGTTTTAATCTGCAGCAGATCCTGACAGGTTTCGATGATCAGCAAATCCACGCCGGCCATGGCCAGCGCCCGAATCTGCTCCTCATAGGCACGGGCCAGATCGTCGACCGAAATGTGGCCAAGCGAGGGCAATTTGGTGCCAGGTCCAATGGAGCCGGCAATGTAGGTGTTGGTCTTGCCGCCGATGGCCTTGCGGGCGTTTTCAACTCCAGCGCGATTGATCGCCTCCACCTGATCCTGCAGGCCGTATTCTTCCAGAACAATCCGGCTGGCGCCAAAGGTGTTGGTTTCAATCACCATCGCCCCGGCGTCAACAAAGCCTGCATGGAGTTCAATTATTTTTTCCGGGGCGGTCAGGTTGAGGAGTTCATTGCACCCCTCCTTCCCTTCCCAGGCCGAAAGCGGGATATGCATCTCCTGCAGATTGGTGCCGCAGGCGCCGTCGAGGATCAGAACCTCGTGATCATGTGGTCGCATTGATTGTACGTCTCGTGAAGTAATTATAAGGTGAATGCACGGGCGGGAGGCCCGTGTTCCTGCCTCCCGCGCCCCAAGGAACAGGGCGGCGCGGTGGTCAGTCTGGTCCGCCCACTGTAAGAACGATGCCTTGACTTCGCATCATTTTTTTGTCCTGCAGCGCGAGAGAAACGCCCTATGGGCAAGTATCCTGCGCCATGGGCACAAGGTGAGTCTTGTCAAACGCCTCTTTTTTTTCTACAGTGAATTTCTTTATTGTCTCTATTTTTTCTCATAAGGACTGAACCCATGCATCCATCGATTACCGCAGTGGTGCTTGCCGCCGGCAAGGGCACCCGGATGAAATCGGCGCGCGCCAAGGTGCTGCACGAGGTTTTTTTTCGGCCGATGCTCCATCATGTTCTGCACACTGTCCAGGAGGCGGGCATTGACCGCTGCGCGGTCATTGTCGGCCATCAACGGCAGGAGGTGCTGGGCGTCCTTGAGGGCTTCCCGATATCGCCAGTGGTGCAAGAGGAACAGTTGGGCACCGGCCACGCCGTGCTCTGCGCGGAAACGGCCTGTGCGCAAACGGATCTGGTGATGATTCTCTGCGGCGACACCCCGCTCCTCCAGGCCGCCACCCTTCGGGCGATGATCGCCGCGCACCAGGGGCAGCGGGCGCAACTCACCCTGATGACCACCCTGCTTGACCAGCCGTTTGGCTATGGCCGCATCCTCAGCGACGGCCACGGCGCCGTCCTGGCCATTGTTGAAGAAAAGGACGCATCCGACGAACAGCGACGCATCCGGGAAATCAACGCTGGCGTCTATCTGGTCGACCGCGCCTTTCTCTTTGCGGCCCTCCGACAGGTCGGGGTCGACAACAGCCAGGGCGAAGTGTATCTCACCGACATCGTCGCCATCGCCAACCGCCAAGGCTTGACAGTACACAAATTCACGCACCCCGAGGCCATCGATGTTTTGGGCGTCAACTCCCGGATCGAACTGGCCCAGGCCCATGCAACCCTGCAACGGCGTCACAACCGCAGCCTGATGCTCGCAGGCGTCACCCTGCTCGCGCCCGAGACCACCTTAATCGCTCCGGACTGCCAGGTGGGCCAGGACACGGTGGTCGAGGGCGGCGTCACCCTCAGCGGCGGCGCCGTCGTTGGGGCCAATTGCCGCATCGGCAGCGGCGGCGTCCTCCATGCCTGCCGCATCGACCAGGGCACAACCATTGGCGCCAACAGCGTGCTTGAACATTGCTCGATAGCCGCAGGCAGCGTCATTGCGCCGCTGACCGGCCAAAAAGGAAACTGAGCGTTCTCTCTTGCGCCCGCACCCGTGCTGGAAACCCGCCGCGGTGGCGTCTGCATGCAATGGTTGCGCGCAGTACGCGGTTAACGACGCGCATTCCGGGCGGCCATCCGGCGCGTTTGTCCCTTAACTCAATCAACCACCTCTCCTTTTCCCTGGAGCCTGATCCACCATGACTGATCTGAAAAAAATGTACTCCACCCTGCTCGGCGACGCTTTCCCGATGGAAATGACCATCTCCTTCGGCGACCAGACGCTCGTTTACCGGAAAAAAACCTGGAAAATCCCCATGGCCGACGGCACGGTCGAGGAACGGGGCCTGCGCTACGGTGAAAATCCGGACCAGGAAGCAGCCCTCTATGAACTGACCAACGGCAACCTGCTGCTCGGCGACTGCCGCTATATAGAGCCGGGCAACGGCCTGGTCAGCGCCGTCACAGTGGAAGACATGGTGCAGGTGGGCAAGCATCCCGGAAAAATCAATCTCACCGACGTCGACAACGGGCTGAACATCATCAAATACCTGATCGACAAACCAGCGGCGGTCATCCTCAAGCACAACAATCCCTGCGGCGCCGCCATCGGTTCCAGTCTGGCCGACGCCTACAACCGCGCCAACCGCTGCGACCGGATCGCCGCCTTTGGCGGGGCGGTGGTCACAAGTCGGCCGCTCGACAAACAGACGGCGGAACTGATGGCGGAAAATTACCTTGAGGTGGTCTGCGCCCCTGATTTTGAAGAAGGGACGCTCGCCATTCTGGCCCGGCGTAAAAACCTGCGGGTGATCCGGATAGCCGGCATCGCCCGCCTAGCCGAATTTGAACGTCATCGCTTTGTTGATTTCAAATCGCTGATCGACGGCGGCATCATTGTCCAGCAATCGGCGGTCAATTCGATCCGCTCGGCTGCGGACCTCAAACCCGCCGTCGCCACCTACAAGGGCGTGGCCTACGCCTGCGAACGTCAGCCAACGGCGCGGGAGTTGGACGACATGATCTTTGGCTGGGCGGTCGAGCACGGCGTGACCTCCAACTCGGTCATCTACGTCAAAGACGGCTGCACCACCGCCATCGGCGCAGGCGAGCAGGACCGGGTGGGCGTGGCCGAAATCGCCGTGCACAAGGCCTACGTCAAATACGCCGACGTCCTTTGCTTCGATCTCCACGGCGTGCCCTACGCCGACATGGCCCTTGAGGTGGCGCGCGGCAAGCGCGACCGGGCCGACAAGGAAGCCATCGACGCCAAGGTCAAGGCAGATCGGGCAGGCCTTCCGGGTTCGGTGATGATCTCGGACGCCTTCTTCCCGTTTCGCGACGGCGCAGACGTCGGCATTCGCGAAGGAGTCAGCGCCATCCTCCAGGCCGGCGGCTCAATCCGCGATTTCGAATCGATTCAGGCCTGCAACGAGGCCAATCCGCAGGTGGCGATGATGTTCACCGGCCAGCGCTCGTTCAAGCACTGATCCCGATCTCAATTCGATCCGGGAGTCGTCGCCAGCAAGACGGCTCCCGGCTTCACACCTCCCGCCAACCACCCTCCGCAGCCGAGCGCAGACAGGCCTCGCACACCCGAACAGCCACCAAGCCCTCCGCAGCCGGTATCGGGTTGGCTTGATTGCCCCGAAGAAATTCAAGCCACTCCCGGAGCAATGGCACGATGGTGCTCACCGGCTCGCCGGGATCAAGCAACTCACGGTGCGCGCCGCTAATCATTTCGCCAAAATGGTGCACCTGATCGCCATGCAGCTGCCCCTTGGCGCCAATAAACTCAAATCTTCCGGAACGGGCTGGCCCGATCTTGGAACAATCCACCGTGCCGACCACGCCGTTGTCCAGTTCCACCAGGGCGACAAGATGATCCTCTAGTTTGGCGGTATGCACACAACGAACCCGCGCCGTCACCCGGACAATCTCCCGACCGGTGATGAAGCGCAGGGCGTCAAAGACATGCACCGCCGAATGAAAACTCACTCCGGCCCCGGCAAGCGCCGGATCGTCCAACCAGTCGAGCGTGGACGGCTCCAGGCGCTGATTGGCGATGAAACTGTACAGCGCCCCCAACTCGTCGACCCGTTCACGCAGCATCCTGATCACCCGGTTGTAGCGAAGCGTCTGGCCAATGGTCAGCGCCACCCCCTGCCGGGCGAAACAGGCCAGGATTGCATCCGCCTCGGCCACCGAAACCGCCATGGGTTTTTCCAGCAGCAGGGGTTTGCGGGCATGGGCGCAGGCGGCGGCCACCTCCCCGTTCAGTGTCGGCGGAAGTGCGGCCACAATGCACTCTACCGCCGGATCAGCCACCAATTGACGCCAATCCGCGTGCCAGCGGCAGGACCACTGCTCGGCCTGCGCCCTGCCCGCTTCGGAGCGCCGACTGACCGCAACCAGTTTCATCCCTTGGACGTCCTGGGCAAGATGAAGGGCATAGCGGCTGCCGTGCTTGCCGGCGCCAATCACCCCAACCTGCCAATGGCGATTCGTTTGCTTCATGGTCCAGCCTTTGGGTCGTGAGTACGGAGGAGATGCTTGTCGTAGCGGGTACGCTCCATCCGCCGAAAAAACCGCACGGCAAGGGGGTAGCTGATCGCGGCCAACGGCAGGGCCAACACGCAGCCGCCGACCAAGAGCACCATGCCGGCGTCAAGCCCCACTGCGCAGGCAAGCCGGAACGCCTCAACCAAACCGACCTGCTGCATCTGATCGACAGTGGCGCGCAAGCTGGCCCAACCGAGACGGCCGGGCAACAGAAAATTGCCGGTCAGCCAGGCCAAATAATAGAGCGGAATGTAGGTGATGGGATTGCAGAGCAGAGTGCAGACCAGCAGCGCCGCCGCCGTGCTGCTTCTGGCCGGCACGGTAACGGCGACGATAAGGAGCGATTTCAATGGCATCAACGGGGCGATGCCGACAAACACCCCCACCGCCGCCCCTCTGGCAAGCGCAGTGGGCGTTCCTTGCATTTGCTTAAAGGCGCGAAGCAGGGACGGGATGGAGAGCTTCACGTCCGCTGCCGGTGGTTCAGGAAACCGGTTCGCACAGCCCCGCCCAATGCTCCGGCAAGGCAGCCGGTTCAATCCCCATTGCCAAGGCAAAGGTCAACAGGGCCTCGGCAGAGCAGTTGATCGAGGGCTCCCGCGTTCCTGCGTCCACCTCAACCCGTTCCAGGCGGAGATAACCCAGCAGGGCCTCGGCCGCTGTTGCCCGAAACTCCTCGTGCTCCCGCCCGATCTTTTCACTGAAGCGAACAAAGCGGTACCAATTGTGATTGGCCCGTCTCAGGCCGCGAAAAAGCGAGAGATCGCGATTGGCCACATCAAGATCGCGGAGAATGATTTCCTGGTAGCGGGTCAAGGCCGCTTCCTGCAGGGGTTTGACTTCCTCTGCCGTCAAAACCAGCCCAGGTCCGTCTTCATCCTCGCATAGAAAGTGCAGACTGGCGTGCAGGGCCACTTCCGGAATCTCGCCGGAATGGCGCACCAACAGCCACTCCTCCTCCAGCATGTACTCCCGATCACTGCCGATCATGGTGCCTCCTGACCGTTGGCGCCGTTATCCAACTGATACATTTCGCGAATCGTTTTAATGCGATCATGCAGGCTGACGCAGTGGTTTTCGCTCTTCAAATACTGCAGGGACGGATAGGCGATTTTGCCGGTAATGGCCGCCACCATCTTCTCCAGCCCCTGCCGCGCCTGCTCGTCCATCTCTTCAAAACGTCCCAGGGTTTTCTCCACCTCGGAGCGGACATGCCCCTCGATTACGCCGCGCAACTGGATGATGGTCGGCGTTGATTCCATGTTGGCCAACCACTTGCCGAACTTCAGCTTCTCTTCGGCAACAATCCGCTGCGCTCGCACAGCCTCTTTGTCGCGCTCGGACTTGTTCATCTCGACAACACTGTGCAGGTCGTCGATGTCGTACAGGTAGACGTTGTCGAGGTCGTTGATGGCCGGGTCCAGGTCGCGCGGCACGGCTATGTCGATGAAAAACAGCGGCCGATTGCGCCGCTCGCGCATCACCGGGCGCACGTCTTCCTTGTGAAGAATCAGGTCGGGCGATCCGGTTGAGCTGATGATGATGTCCACATGCTGCAACTGGTCGAGCAGTTCCTCCAGGGAAACCGCGCGGCCGTTGTAACAGCGGGCCAGGTTGATTGCCCGCTGCAGGGTGCGATTGGCCACCACCACCTCGGCCACCCCCTGCCCGACCAGATGCTCTGCGGCCAGTTCCGCCATCTCCCCGGCGCCGACCAGCATCACCTTCTTGCCGGACAGATCGCCAAAAATTTTCCGCGCCAGCTCGACCGCCGCATAACTGATGGACACCGCGTTGGCGCCGATGCGCGTCTCGGTGCGAACCCGTTTGGCCACGGAAAACGATTTATGGAGCACCTTGTTGAGGATGAAACCGCTGCTGCCGACTTTGGTGGCGTGCCGGTAGGCCTCCTTGAGTTGGCCGAGGATCTGGGCCTCGCCGACAATCATCGAATCCAGACTGGCCGCCACCAGGAAAAGGTGCTCCACCGCCGCGTCGTTGACGTACCGATACACGTACCGATCCAACTCTTCGGCGGTGACGGCCTGACCAAACAGCAGATCCAACACCCGTTGTTGCGCCCGCTCAACGTCGCGGCAGGTGAACAGCACCTCCACCCGGTTGCAGGTGGAAAGCAGGTAATACTCCCGCAACTCCTGCACCTGCCCCAACAGTTGCAGCGGCTCTTCGTATCCCGCTGAAAGCGCAAGTTTTTCCCGGACAGCGAGCGGCGTTGTTTTATGATTGACGCCGAGCAGCACAATGGCGTCACGAGACATAGGTATGCACCCCTTTCAAAAGGAAGGAAACACCCCAGAGGGTAAACAGCACCGAGAGGAAGGCCACGATGCTGAGGATGGCCACCCGCCGCCCGCGCCAGCCAACGGTAAACCGCTGATGCACTGCTGCGGCGTACAAAAACCAAGTGACAAGCGACCAGGTTTCTTTGGGATCCCAGTGCCAGTAAGCGCCCCAAGCCTGTTTGGCCCAAAACGAACCGGTGATCAAGCCGAGGGTAAAGAGCGGAAAGCCCACGCTCAGGCAGTGATGATTGAGTTTGTCGAGCGCCTCCAGCGAGGGAAGTCGCGAATAAAACAAGCCAAACCGCTTGCTCTTGATTTCCCGCTCCTGCAGCAGATACATAATGCCGCCGATGCAGGCCAGGGCCAGGAAACCGTCGGCGAACAAGGCAATCGAGGCGTGGACCGGCAGCCACCAGGATTGCAGGGCCGGCGGCAGAGGCACAACGCCGCGCGAAGCAAACGCGGCGACCAGCATCAAGGACAACACCAAGAGACTGACAAAGACGCCGAGATTTTTCACCGTATACCGCCAGCGAAAAGACAGGTAACAGCAGCCCACCGACCACGCAAAAAAGGAGACGGTTTCGTGGTGACTGGTGATGGGCGTATGCCCGGTTTCAACCGCGCGGGCGACAATGTTGACCGTGTGAAGCAGAAAGGCGACCAGAAATATTGCTCGGCCGGTGCGGCGCAACGGCGTCTTCTGGGCCAGGAAAAAGACCAGATAGGCGGCGGCGGAAAGCAGATAGATCGCGACGCTGCCCTGAAAGAGCAAAAAACTCATGGATTCTCCTTGATCAAGCTCTCCAAATCATGGCCAACCGGTCGGCCAAGCACGCTCTCCAGGTGCCGTTGGATCCGCTCCCATTGCCGTTCTCGGAGCCAATCAACTATATCGTCGCACAGGATCTTTTGAAACAAGATCTTTTTGTCGGCGTCGCTGCTCGCTTCCCGCAGGATCTGTTCGCGCAGTTGGCTAACCAGTGCGGTGAGCAGCCCATATTCCTCGCCAAAGTCGCGCTCCAGTCTTCGCCTGACCATGGCGGCCACGGCCGGACTTCTGCCGTTGGTGGCGACGCTGAGGGTCAGATCGCCCCTGCGGATAACGGAGGGGGTTTGAAAATCGCACAATTCCGGGGCGTCGGCAACATTGAGCAACAAGCGGGCAGCCCGCGCGTCTCTGCAAACAGCTTCCTGCGCGGCGGGACTGTTGGTGGCCGCAAAAACCACGTATCCGCCGTCAAGGTCGTCCGTACTGTACGATTTTTGTCGCCACTCGACGCGCCCTTGCTCGGCCAAGTCCCGCAGGCCGACAGTCAGGGCCGGGCTGACGACCCGCACCTGCCCGGAGGCGGCAAGAATTCCTCGGATCTTGCGCTCGGCAACACTCCCACCGCCAACGACGACGCACAATCGCTTGGCTATATTGAGGCACACAGGGTACATCTTGCGTTTGCCTGATCGTGAAGGCTAAGGCTGTCGAGACGCCTCAATCGGCGCGAATCGTCCCGAGAGCCAGGAAAAGCGAGACAACACATCAACCACGCGGCTGCAGGCGGGTGAGCAGAATGATTTTGTCTTCTTCCAGGCTTTTCAGTTTCCGTTGCGAGGCCGAGATCCGATATTCTTTTTCCGCCAGTTTGAGAAAGGGCTCCAGACTGCGCCGTTTGACGTCATGGGCCAGATAGACCACGCCGTTCGGCTTGAGCGCCCGGCGAAGGACATTCAGCAGGGGTTGAAAAAATTCTTCCCGGAAAAGAATTTCAGCGCCAATAATGACGTCATACTGCTCCATCTCTGGCGGGTTGAGCCAGTCCAGCATGGCAAAGCGCACGGTGTCCAAGTGACTTGCCGCTGCGTTGATCCGTTCAAAATCAAGAATCAGTTCTTCGTAATCAGACAGCGTCACCTCAAATCCGGCGGCGGCGGCAGTCAACCCCGGAGCGCCCAGTCCGGCCCCAAGTTCCAGCAAGGAGGCGCCTTTTTCACAGGGCAGCCCGGCGACAAACTCCGAGAGGACGATGGCCGCCTCCCACAGCCTGATCCAGAACGGAAAGGTGGATACGTCCTTCAACGGATCCTTGCCCTCCAGAATTTGCTCTAAATCGGTGATTTTGAGCAACTGCAGCTTATGCTCTTTAATTCTGAGCGGCTCGAACGCTACGGTATAACGATCTTTGATGGCGTTGTACAGTTGCCGTTCATGCGCCGGCAAGGTCTGTGGGTCCATGGTGGGTCTCTCTCTGCAAGGAAGATGATGCTCTCAAAAAAACAAAGAACGGCGAAAGTTGCGGCGACGCGCCTCCGCGCCCTAAGCGACAAACAAGCAGGAATCTTTACGCTACGATGCCATGCCTGTCTATGGATAAAAAAAAAGCGGGTCGATTTGCATCGGCCCGCTCTTGCATACAACAAAAAATCGTCAGGCTATCAACAACCTTCCAAGCCTTTTTTGGCCTTCATGGTTACGCTGTCGCCGGCTTTAACATCAACCTTGTCGCAGGTTACAGTCACTTTGGTTCCGTCAACGCTGTCAACAGTGCACTTGGCGGCAAAAACTGCACCTGCGCTTAATACAAAAGCAGCAGCCATCATAGCGATTACAATTTTTTTCATGGTAGTCTCCTTTATGAAATGGGTTGTACAAACCAAACCAGTTGCCTCTTTCCAGTGCCACAATTTAAGAAATACCATCGGGAATGTCAACACCAATCCACCGCGCAAGGTTAAGCGCGACGACGCTCAAAGCACTGATTCAATATCCCTTTCAAGCAAGCCGTGCGGCACGAAACCAGGGTATTTTTTTACCACCTGACCATGTTTATTGACCAAAAACGAAGTGGGGATAGCCGCCACGCCGCCAAAATTTCGGGTTGTCGCCTGGTCCGCCATCAGCACTTGATAGTTGATCCCCGTCTTTTTCATCAACTGCGCCACCGTCCCAGCCCCTCCTTCGTCCACCGAGAGCGCAACCACGGCAAAGCCCTGCGGGTCGAATTTGGTTTGCAGTTCCTTTAAAGCCGGGATCTCCTGCAGACACGGCGGACACCAAGTGGCAAAAAAGGTGATCAGCATGGCCTTGCCGCGATACGCTTCACTGGCGACAACGGCGCCGTCGGCCGCCGCAGGCAGAGAAAAAGCAGGCATGCTCACCGCCCCTTGGGCCTGCACGGAGAGCACGACAAAACATAAAACCAGACCAATCAATCTGAGCGCACCTTTGCCCTTGTTCATGTCAAACCCCTTGTCTGCACTGAAGGTTTCCATCAACGGCCGGACTGCCGCTTTCGTCATTTGCATTTCTTTTTCGCAATCACGCTTTGATGTCGAGCACACTTTGCATCATGTCGTCAGCAGCGCGCAAACTTTTCAAGTTTGCGGCGTATCCATGGCTATTGAGCAGCATATCTGGTATTTCTTCGCCAAGATCGACGTTGGACAACTCGGTCATGACTTCGCCTTGATCGCTGGGTTCAGCACCCATTGCCCCCGGCTCGTCAACCTGCTCAACGGTGGCCTTCACGCCCTGCGGCGCCTGGGCTGACAACAACACCCGATCCTTTTTGAACCCATCGGTGTTCATATTGGCAATATTGTTTGCATTCTTCTCAATTTTCGTTGTAAAGGCCTGCAGGCCGGACAAGGCTGACTGGACACCTGAAATCATTGCGTTCCTCCCTGATGTTGCACGTCAAGAATCTTTCTCTGTTTATCCTAGCAAGATAAGCGCCACCTGGCAAGACAAGCCACACAATTATAACAACCGCTCCGGCGGCTCTCCGGAAAACCGTTGCGCCTTTACCCTCTTCCGGGTAGATAGTTTTGCGTAAACAACGCAACGTCTCGCCTTGCTCCCGATCAACAACACCTTCCCTCTCATGACGCCATGGCCCCACGAATCCTCATTTTCGCCGTCTTAGCCTGCCTGCTTACCCTGTCGACGGTCTCGCACGCCAACGTCGTTGACCGCAGCGTCGCCATTGTTAACGAAGATACGATCACCCTGTCCGAGGTCAACGAACTTGGTCGTTCTTTTTTCAAAAAAATCACCGAAGAAACGCCTGCAGACCGGTTGGCCGAAACGTTGCAACAGGCCCGCAGCACCGTCATCGACAAACTGATCGACAAAAAATTGATGGTGCAGGAGGCCAAGAAACTCAACATCCAGGTCAGCGACCAGGAAGTCGACGCCGCGCTGCAACGTGTGCTGGCCAACAACAAGACCACCATGGAACAGTTCCGCAAGGAAATGACCGCCATGGGAATGAATGAAAAACAGTACAAAGAGGAACTGCGGGAACAGATTCTCAGCTCCAAGTTGATCAATCATGAGGTGCGAACCAAGGTGGTTGTCACTGAAGATAAAATCCTCGATGACTACCACGCCAACTACACCGAACAGGTCGGCGGCGGCGGTTACTACCTCCTGCAGATTGGTTGCCTTTGGGGCTCCGCGACGCCCACCCAGGAAGAAGCCAAGAGCAAAGCGAAAAAAGCCCATGATCTGGCCGAAGACGGCAAGGATTTCAAAGAATTGGCCCGCAAATACTCGGATCTGCCTTCCGCTGCCGACGGAGGGGACCTGGGAAGCTTTCAAAAAGACGAAATGGCCCCATTCATGCGCGACGCCGTTGTCGGCCTCAAGTCAGGCGAAATCAGTCCCATCGTCGAAGCCGACAACGGGTATCACTTTTTCAAACTTGTTTCCGGCCAGGAAGGTAAGATCGTGGCCAAAGTTCCTTACGAGTCTGTCAAAGAGGAGATCCGTGAGAAGCTCTCGCAACAGGCAATGGAAGCGCGTTTCAAGGACTGGCTGAAATCAATTCGCGACCAAGCCTACATCAAAATCCTCTAACGCATTTCCCGACCGGGCACAGGCTCTGTCCTGCCATTGATCCTTATCCGGATCAGCATCAATCACAGCAGACAGCATTCAAGCTGCCTTGCGGTGAAGGCGTTGCCATGAAACCAACCGACCTACCCACTGAGCAGCAACCCGTCGGCGAACAGCTCAGGCAATGTCGCCTGGAGGAATCGTTGACCCTTGAAGACGTTGCCGCAGACACTCGCATTTCTTTGGCCAATCTTCGCGCCATCGAAGCGATGGAGTACGAAAAACTCCCGGCCGATGCCTTTGCCAGAGGGCTGATCATTCTCTACGCGCAATTTTTAGGGCAGGACGGCCGCGGGGTCGCCGATCAATTTTTCAGCGCCCGCAATGGCGGGAGCAAATCACCGCTGCCCCCTATGCAACAATGCCGCATTGAGCATTCACTTCGGCCCAGCAAACTGGCGGAGCCAACCCATTTTTCCTCAGCGGCCGTCGCAGGCGTCTTGTTGACGCTGATCGTTGTCTCGTTTACAGGTTTTATTCTCTATTTTTCCTGGAATCCGCTCAACTTATTCACCACGCAAACCCTCACCCCTTCCTCACCCGCAAGCAACGCCTTTCACCCGGCCGATCCTTCCACCAGTTCCGGGACGCAGCGCGCATCCCTATCCTTGCAAGCGGTGTTCTCTAAAGACAGCCGCATTGTCATTGCGCTCGACAGCCAGCCCCCGCTTGAACAATTTTATGCCAAAGGCTCAACCATGCAGTGGGAGGCCGCGCAAAGCATCCAGCTTGAATTCTTTCAACCAGACAGCGTTGAACTGCAGTTCAACGGCGAGTCATTGCCGTTTCCCCCGAACACTGAAGGCCGTTACCTCCTCCGCCTGCCGACCACCAAAGCCGCGCCGTGAACACTTGCAGCACCTGCGGCTTTGTCGTCAGGATTGCCGAACACAGCGAATCCGACAAATTGGTCACATTCTACAGCCCTGAGCTGGGACGCATTACCGGCATCGCCAAAGGGGCGCAAAGCAGTAAAAAACGATTTGTTAACAAGCTCGAACCCTTCTCTCACCTGCGGCTTTTGTATCGCCCGCCGCGCGATCCGGCCGGACTCTATTTCATCAGCGAAGCTGAACTCCTCTGCGCCCACCTTCCCCTTCGCATGGATTTCCGCCGATACGCCGCCGCCATGCATCTTTGCGAATTGCTCTTGCGCTTTACCCGCGAGAACGACCCGGACCCGCGCCTCTACGCCTTGCTGCAATGGGCGTTGACCGCCTTGTGCGCAGACAAGGCCCCGCAGAAGATCATGGTGTTCTTCCACCTGCGCCTCCTCGCGGCAATCGGCTATCGTCCCGAACTCGACCAGTGCGGACTCTGTGGTCAGCCTGTGAGCCCCGGGCATGCCTACGCGCTTGCCCCTGGCGGCGGCTCGCTCGCCTGCAACGCCTGTAATCCGCTTGCCGCCAGGGTTTCGCCGCGATTGTCGGTGCAAACGCTCCGCCTGCTCGCCAGCGCCCAATCTACCGCCCTGGAACGCCTCACTCGGTTGCAAATCTCACGCCAAGGCGTTATCGAGGCCATGGATGCGCTGCATTACTACACCCTTCACCTGCTGCAGCAGGACATCCACTCCTGGACAGCAACCCGCTCCCTCCTCGCCGGAGCCTCCTGAGAGCAGCACGCAAGCGCCCAATCCTCCCCTTTTTCCCGCTTCACTAGGCGAGATGCCGCTTGACTGTCCAAAGGTTTTCATTTATTCAACTGCTGCCGCCTTGCCGCGTTGATTTCTCCTCCGCCCGGCCATGGACGTCCGGCGAAAGAAAGCGCCGGCGCACAACCTGATGGCGCCGAGAACATCCGCCTTTTTCCTCGGCGCCATGCTGATTGTTTTGCATTTTTTTTACATTTTGTCGTGTATGATACACGATGCTTTGCCGCCCTCGTCTGCATGGCGGATCATGTTGCCAGAATCCACTCAACCGATCCACACCAATACTCTCACCCTGACCTCCGCGCTATGAATCGTTCCGGCCTTATTATAACCATCATCATGGGATGCCTTGCCGTATTACTATGGAAAGTGGTCAATGCTCCCAACATGGAACCTCCCTGGCCTTCGAAAATTCAAGGATTTTCGTTTTCGCCGTTCCGCGAAGGGCAATCGCCCAGCAAACAAATCTACCCCTCAGTCGAGCAAATCGATCAAGATTTGGCAACGCTGGCCGGGGACGTACATGCGGTGCGAGCCTATACCGTTGAAGACAACCTTGCCGAAATCCCTCGTCTGGCCGCCGCGCGCGGTCTCAACGTGGTGCTTGGGGCCTGGATTACCCGAGACGCCAAACGGAACGAGGAGGAAGTCGCAAAGCTCATCAAAATCTACCGGGAAAACCACCGCAACATCATTCGGGTGCTGGTCGGCAACGAAGTGTTGCTCCGCACCGACCAGACCGTTGAGCAGATGATCCAGCACATCGACACCGCCAAAAAATCCATCTGGGCTCCGGTGAGCACCGCCGAGCCCTGGCACATCTGGCTGAAATATCCCCAACTGGTTGAAAAAGTGGATTTCATTGCTGTCCATCTCCTGCCCTACTGGGAAGGCATTCCCATTGACGAAGCCGTTGATTATTGCGTCATGCGGTACAAAGAACTCCAGCAGGCCTATCCGGGCAAGGAGATCGTCATCTCCGAGATCGGGTGGCCAAGCGGCGGGCGCATGCGCCAAGGGGCCATCGCCAGCCCAACCAATCAGGCCAAATTTCTCCGTCGTTTCCTCGACGTCGCCGAGAAGAACCACTATACCTACTACATTATGGAGGCCTTTGACCAGATTTGGAAAAAGGATCTTGAAGGCGAGGCCGGCAGCCTCTGGGGTGTCTACAACGATCTGCGGCAGCCCAAGTTTGAATTCACTCAACCGGTCGTCCGTATCCCACATTGGCGGGAGTTGGCGGCCATCAGCATTGCCTTGGCTGTCGTTATTCTGCTGCTGCTGTTCCGGGACAGCAAAGGCCTGCTGGATCGCGGCCGGGGCTTTCTGGCCCTGATCGCCTACGCGATCACCACCTTTGCCGTCTGGGTGGTGTACGATTTTCAACACCAGTACATGACCGTCTCCACCTTGGTGGTCGGCGTTGTGCTGCTGTTCGCCGCCACCGGCGCCATTCTGGTCATCCTGGCCGAGGCACACGAGTGGGCGGAATCGCTGTGGACCCATAAATGGCGACGCCTGCCGCACCCAGCGGTTGAAACCATTGCCGACGACGAACTACCGATGGTTTCCATCCATGTGCCGGCCTACAACGAACCGCCGGACATGATGATCCAGACCATCGACGCCTTGGCGGCGCTTGATTATCCCCGCTTCGAGGTGCTGATCATCGACAACAACACCAAGGATCCGGCGGTTTGGGAGCCGGTGGCCGCCCATTGCCAGACTTTGGGCCCGCGCTTTCGTTTCTTCCACGTCGATCCGTTGGCGGGATTTAAGGCCGGCGCGCTTAACTATGCTCTACGGGAGACCTCGCCCGAGGCGGAAGTCGTCGCGGTGATCGACAGCGATTACATCGTAGAGCCCAACTGGCTGCGGGCGTTCACGCCCCACTTTGCCGCCGCCAACATGGCCATTGTCCAAGGACCGCAGGATTACCGCGACGGAGACGAGAACACTTTCAAGGCCATGTGTCTGGCCGAATACCGAGGATTTTTTCAGATTGGCATGGTGACCCGCAACGAGCGCAACGCCATCATCCAGCACGGCACCATGACCATGGTGCGCCGCACGGTGCTCGACGAGGTGGGCGGCTGGGCCGAATGGTGCATCACCGAGGACGCGGAGCTGGGATTGCGCATCTTTGAGAAGGGTTACGACGCCTGTTACGTGCCCTACAGTTTTGGCAAAGGGTTGATGCCCGACACCTTTCTTGACTATAAGAAACAACGCTTCCGGTGGGCCTACGGCTCGGTGCTTATCCTTCGCCACCACATGATGGCAATGTTCGGCTTAGACAAAACCAAGCTCACCCGCGGCCAGCGGTACCATTTCCTGGCCGGCTGGCTGCCCTGGTTCGCCGACGGCATCAACATGCTGTTCAACGTCCTCGCCTTGGCTTGGTCCTGCGGCATGATCATGTTTCCTGATTACCTGTCGCCGCCGCATATTGTCTTTGCCTGCCTGCCGGTGGTGCTGTTCTTTTTCAAAAGCTTCAAGATGTTCTTCCTCTATCGCAGCCGGTTGACCGCCTCCCGCCGGCAGAGCCTCGCCGCCGGTCTGGCCGGGCTGGCCCTGTCGCACACCATTGCCCGGGCCATGCTTACCGGTTTTATCACCCGCAAAATCGGTTTTTTCCGCACTCCGAAAAATGCGCAGGCCAACGCCTTTTCCAAGGCGCTGGGAGACGCCCGCGAGGAACTGCTGTTCACTGTGGCGCTCTGCCTAGCCATTGTCGGCGTTCTGCTGCGGAAGGACGGCGATATGCTGGACATCCGCATCTGGACGCTGGTGCTGGGCATCCAGGCCATACCCTATATGGCGTCGGTGGTGGTGTCGTTGATCAGCGGCTTGCCTAAGCTGCCGGCAAAGCTGGTGGGCGTCATGGCCCCGCTGCGGGGGATGAACAACGATCAGTGATCGCTCAAGTGGACCGGATCAGCTCGAGCAACTCCTCGGCGCTGATCCGGGTGCTGACGTCGGCGCCTTCGAGTAGGGAATTGGCCAAGTCGCGCTTTTCCTGATGGAGGCGCACAATTTTTTCCTCAATGGTGTTGGCGGTTACCAGACGATAAACCGTGACCGGTCGCTTCTGGCCAATACGATGCGCCCGATCAGCAGCCTGATCCTCAACCGCCGGATTCCACCAGGGATCCATGTGGATGACATAGTCCGCGGCGGTCAAGTTCAACCCGAGCCCGCCAGCCTTGAGGCTGATCAGGAACAGCTCCCCTTCCCCGGCCTGGAATTTCTCCACCTGGTTTTGCCGCTCCTTGGCCGGCGTGGCGCCGTCCAGGTATTTGTAATCAATGCCCCGCTCATCCAGAAAGGCCCGAATCAGGGCGAGATGCCCGGTGAACTGGCTAAAGACCAGGGCCTTATGCCCCCCGCCCAGCAACTCCTCCACCGTTTCGGCAAACACTTGCAACTTGGTTGACGGAATCGTTACCTGATCGTCAATCAAGCGCGGGTTGCAGCAGGCCCGCCGCAGGCGCATGATTTCGGCCAGAATGCGCAGATGCCGGCCGGTCTTTTCACTGCTGCCTTCGATGTTCTCGATGGCCTGTTGCCGAAGGGCCTCATAAAATTGCAGCTCTTCCGGCTGCATCTCCACCCGCAGGGTTATTTCCGTGCGCGGCGGCAATTCTTCCAACACCTGCGACTTGATCCGCCGAAGCATAAAAGGCCGAATCAATTTTTTCAGCGTCCTTCTGGCCTCCCGGTCGTGGTACTTTTCAATCGGGATGCCGAACCGACGGTTGAATTGCTTGTAGGTACCCAGCAAACCGGGGTTGATGAAGGCAAAGAGATTCCACAGTTCCCCCAGATGATTTTCAATCGGGGTGCCGGTGGTGATCAGCCGAAACCGCCCGTCCAGGCGCATGGCGGCCTTGGATCGCTTGGTGGCGGCGTTCTTGATGGCCTGGGCCTCGTCCAGAACGATCGTCTGCCACTTGACCTGGGCCAACAATTCAATTTCCTGCTGCAGCAGGGTGAAGCTGGTGACCAGCAAATCAAATTTTCCCAACGAGGAGATGATCTCATCGCGGTTGGCCTCGGAAAACATGAGAAAATTGAGCGTCGGCGCAAACCGTTGCACCTCGGTCTCCCAGTTCATGCACACCGAGGTCGGCGCAACCACCAGCGAAGGTCCTTCATGGGCCTTGCTCAGGATCATGGTGATTGATTGCAAGGTCTTGCCCAGCCCCATGTCGTCGGCCAGACAAGCGCCAACCCCCAGATGCGCCAAACGGCTCATCCACACAAACCCCTCGCGTTGATAGTCGCGCAATTCGGCTTTAAGCGTTGAGGGCACCTTGGGCGTCAGTTCCTGGGCCTCGGCAATGGACAGCAACCGCTGCCGCCAGCCCTGATCCGCCTTGGTTTGCGCCTGATGGGTCAACTCCTCCAGGGCGATGGCGGCCAGGGGATGAATTTTGACCTCGGTCTCGTTGCCCGGCTGACTGTTGCCGTACAGGATCAATTCTTCCAGCCGGTTGCGGAACTCCTGGGTCAGGGCCAGAAACTGTCCTTCGCCCATGGGAATGAAACGGCTTCGGGTCTCCCGGACCTTGTCCAGCAAGGTCTTGAGCTCCATTACTTCGTCCTGGTCGATCTCCAACTGGCCGGACAGGGTAAACCAATCCTGCTGACTGGTGCGGATGTTGAGGTTCAACTGGTTAACGCCCGCCTGCCGGCGCACCGCCAGTTTCTCGCCCTCCGGCCATTCTAGTACCACCCGCTCCTTAATTTCTTCGATTTCCAGCAGCACCTGCAGACACTCTTCCGGATCAAGCAGATGCCATTCCCGTTTGTTCTCCTGCTCAAAGTCAATGGCCAAATCGAGCATGGGGCAGCTCTCCTCGATCTCGCGCGCCTTTTCCTCTTCCAGCCGCAGGTTGCGCTTGGTTCGCAGCCGCTTGCCGTCGATCTCGGCCATGAGGTTGGCCACCCCGACGCCGGGCTTCAAATAGGGCCCGCCTTGGGTAAAAGGACGAACAAAAAATTCGATGCGGAAGCCGCTGCCGTAGGGAATGATATGAATGTGAATGGTGGGATCGCTCTCCACCTGTTCGGCCGGCGTCCCGTCGCCGGGCACCTCGATTGCCGAATGCACGGTCATGAAGGAGGCGATGTTGCCAATGGCGTCCAGCACCTGCCGGCTGGCGGCGAGCGGCACCAGCAAACCGTCGCGCCCGGTTATTTCAGCGACCTTGCGATGCTCTGCACTGATGCGGATGATGCGGAAACGGGTCGGCGTTTCCCGCCAGACCGCCACGGCGCCCTCGCCAATATCCTGGAAGAAATGAATAAAGAGCGAATCACCCTTACGCTCGACCACCAGTTCCGGTTCGCCGGCGACGATTTCCACCGGCGTCTGGGGCGACCGTCTGAGGAAAACGTAGGGATGGCCGATCAGCGCCGGCAGCGCCTTTTCCTGATCAAACACATACCCGCCGTGTTTGCCGCCGGTCTCGCCGCTCTGATAAAGCGCCTCGGCAATCAACCGGTCCTGGTCGGTGAGATACTCAAGGTCGGCGTCCCGCAACAGACGCTGAAAGGCAATGGTGCGCCCCTTGGTCCAACTGCCGCCTGCCGCTTTCTTCTGCTCCTTGGGCAGGAGTTCCATGACGCCGTCGACATAATCGATCAGCCAGCACAACCGGGTCAGCCGTTCCGGCTCCCTGATTTTGCTCGTCACCTCGATCAATTCCTGCAGACTGTGCTTCCAGGTGGCATGGGGGGCTATGATGTGGGTCAGATAGCGGCATTGCAAGGCCGTCGCCAGTTCGGTTGCCGCCTCCTGCATCGTCCGTTGCTCGTTGTCCAGGGTGGCGAGGAGTTCGGCGGCCTCCATGGCGACCCAAAGGAATCCGCTTTCGCGCGCCTGTTCATAGAGCGTGTGCAGAATCCCTTGAAAATCAGGAGGAATTTCCACTCCCATCCAATGGAGCGACAGCAGGGCGACAAGCGAGGTCAGGCTCCGTTTGTCGGCCACCAGCCCCTCGGTCAAGGCCAGCATGTCCGGCAGGACGTCGTCGGGCGCGCACAGGACTGCGGCAATGAAGCGAAAGGGGATTTCCTCCGGGCAACCGTTGCAGCGTTTCAGCACCGTGTCGACCGCCTCGCGCACCCGATCGCGATCTCCGTCGCCGTCTCGGGCCAGTAGGGCAAAAACGCAAAACAGGCCGGTGATCCCGAAAAAAAAGCAGGGTCCGTCGCCCGCGTATTGCTGCATGTGACGCAAATCCTCGGCAAACAGCGTGAGGGCCGCATCTGTTTCGCCGCGGAGAAAGGCCACAGAGCCGGCGAACCCAGAACCCAGAAATGAATCGCCGTGTTGCGTCAGCAATTGCTGCAACTCGTCAAACCGCCCCTGCAGCAGATAACAACTGGCAAGCAACCGACGAAAGGGCACGCGTTCGTCCGGGGGCACGGATTGCGCCTGTTCGTCTTGCATGAAGGCAAGGACGGCAGGAAAGTGATGCAGTCGCTCCAAAGAATAACGCACCACCTGATCCAGGAGAAAGAACTGAAACGAACCCGGCAGAGCGCTGAACCACTGGGGGTCAAAGGCGCGGGCCGCCACGAGAACGGCAGGAGGCTCGGTTTCCAGGTATTTCTTGCCTTCGCCTTCAAGGAAGATCAACGACTCGTCCAGTTTGTCGAAATCCTGGCTGTACAGGCCGATGCGAAATTGTCGAAGGGCGCGCCAGCACCGGGTCGGCCATTTGCCGTGCATGTAGTCAACCGGGGCGGCTCGCTCAACCAGGGCGGCCAGCTGGGAAAAACGATTGAGGGCCACGGCCTGACGGGTCAACACCTCCGCCAGCACCGGCGGGCATTGATTTTTGCCGTTCACAAAACCTTTGCGCCGTAGCCGGGCCAAGGTTTCACTGATTTCATCGCCCGTAGGACGCTGATCCCCTAAAAAGTGCGGGGCCAGCGTGCCCACGCAACGGGTGAGAAAACCGGCGGCAACCGGCTCGTACACTACGGACGCCAATTGCAGCAACAATTGCTCGGTGGCGGAAAGGGCGGCAAGGGCTTGAAGATCAACGGCGGCGAGGGATGCGGGAGCAGACGGCGGCGGGGACTGAAGATCGGATTCTTTTTTCAAAATAATTATATGAGACGCCTAAAGTTACCTTGATGGCCCTCGGGAAATTCCGGGGGCGGACTATGGAGCGACGGATCGATCGGTCTCCTTCCCTGTCTCCGTTCCGCCGACAGAGCAAGCGGGAACAACAGGGCGTCTCCTCTTGCGAGGCGACTCAGGAGCCGGGGTGATGCAGATTATTCCACAGCGACTACTGTAACATTTTGGCGTTCGTCCAAATGCTGGCCTCCTTTCTCATTTGCCCGACCCATTCGGCCATCAAGCTGTTCTTGCGGACCGCCAGCAACTGTTGTTCCAGGTTGCGCCGCTTGTTTGCATCCATTTCAGTCGCGCCGCGACGGGAGTCAATGATCTGGTAGAGGTAAAACACCTTGCCCACGGTGAACGGTTTCCCAGGGAACGCCCCTTGCCCGGCAAGTGCAAACGCTTCACGGCGCATCTCTTCCGGAATCCCGTTGGCAGGCCCGCTCCGCTTCAGATAGCCCGACTCCTTGGGTTCCAATGCGGACGGCAAGCGTTGCGCCTCCTTGGCCTGTTGCAACATGCTTTCGGCGGCGGCGCGGGCCAGCTCCACGCTCTTCTCCTTTTTAAAATCCGCCTCAGCCCGCTGGCGCACGGCGGCAAGTTCCGGCGCAACAGACTCTTTGGCGTCGTCAACAAAAATGATGGCATAGCCGGTTGCCGTCTCGACCAGAGAGCTCAACTCGCCCTTGCGCAAGCCAAAGGCGGCCTGCAAGAATGCCGGATCGCTGACCATGGAGCCTTTCGGCAGCTGGGCGGGCGGGTTGTTCTGCGCAAAAAAATCGGTCTGGCCAACCGGAATCGGGCTTTTTTCACTGAATTTCGCCAAGCTGCCGGCCCGGATAATATCCTCGTAGGCGGTAGAGGCCTTTTTGAAGGTGATCGCCTTGACGCCTTGCTCCTCAAGCTCTTTGCGGATGGAGGCGCTGGCCTCGGCAAAGGATCGGGTGGCAGCCGGCCGGATCTCTTCGAGCTTGACAATATGATAGCCAAAAGGTGTTTCAATCACCCCGCTGACCTCTCCTGCCTTCAGGGCAAACACACTGTTCTCAAAGGAAGCGACCATCTGTCCCCGTCCAAAAAAACCAAGGTCGCCGCCTTTGTCCTTTGAAGCGTCCTCCGAGAACTGCCTGGCCAGCGCAGCGAAATCACCACCGGCTTTAACCTGCGCCAAGACTTTTTCCGCCGCCGCTTTTTTAGCCGCCCGGCTCTCCGCAGCTTCGTCCTCCGCAACCTTGAACAAGATATGCCGGGCGCGGCGCTGCTCGGGGGAGACATAGGCGTCGGCGTGCTCTTGGTAATAGCTCTGCACCGCATCCTCGTTCACCACAACCTGTTTCAAGTCGTCGGCAAAGGGGAAAACCAGATAGCGCAGTTTGCTCTGCGGCGGGGTTTTATAGTTCTGCTTGGCGGCGTCAAACCAAGCCTGCAGATCCCCTTCCGCCACTTTGACCTGGGATTCGTAGGTCTCGCTTTTGATTGCCGCATAGGCGATGTTGATTTCCTGATCAATATACTCAAGCCAGTTGTTGATCTCCTCGTCGGAAACAGCGGCAAAAGCGCCGAGGGCTTCAACGGCGCGGTTCATGAGCAAATCATTGCGGATGCCGGTTTCAAAGGTGGTGGTGGACAAACGGTTCTGTTCAAGCACCGCCTTGTAGTGGGCAAGATCGAACCGCCCTCCCTGGTTGAACACCTCCATTTCCCGGATCTTGCGCTGGGTCGCCTCTTTGCTGATCGACACGCCCATCTTCTCAGCGCCCTGACGAAGCAGCTCCGACTGGATCAGCTGATTGAGCACCTGCTCCTTCAGCCCAATGCTCTCCAGGAATTTCTCCGGCATCTGGCCGCCAAACTGCTGTTTATAGCCTTCAATGGCCCGCTCGTAATTTTGTTGAAAGTCGCGATAGGAAATCTCCTTGCCGTTGACGACGGCCAGGGCGTTGGGGTTGTCTTTCATGTTGGAGCCCACGCCCCAGAAGATAAAAACGATGGCAATGATCACAACAATTGCTTGAACGACAATCGACTGCGCATTTTTTCTGATAATATTCAGCATGTTAAACGCAACCCCCAGGAAGCTTATAGGTATCCCCGCATTTTCGGAAGGGGCATTATGTTCAATTTCTCAGCAAGATACCAGAGAAAAATGCATCGGACGCTTTGCAAAAAATGCCTGACGCCTCATTCAAAAAAAACAGGGTGTTTGCTTGACAAAGCCCCCCCCCTATAGTAATTAACTGGTGATTTTTTAGAATAGGATTTCATTACTCATCCATAATAAACACTTTGGCCAAGGAGGAACACATGGCAAGTATTGAGCACAAGGGCAAAAGCTACGAGGTGGACGAAGACGGTTTCCTGTTAAAAGGAGCCGAGGAGTGGGACGAAAATTGGGTTGATTATGTAAAGTCCGTTGAAGGCATCGTCGACATCACCGATGAGCACCAGAAAGTCATCGACGCTTTGCAGGAATACTACAAGAAGAACGGTATCGCCCCTATGGTTCGTATTCTTTCCAAGACCACCGGGTTCCCGCTGAAACGCATCTACGAGCTGTTCCCGTCCGGACCTGGCAAGGGTGCCTGTAAAATGGCCGGCCTGCCGAAACCGACCGGTTGCGTCTGATTCAGACCTTCGAATTTGCGCTATAAAAAAGGCCGCCCATTTGGGCGGCCTTTTTTATTTCCCCTCGCCAACCACCGGCAAAGACGTCGGCGCTCCCGAGCCTCTGATCAGAACGACATCTCCAAAAAATGGGCGTGGAAACGGGTCATGTCCTCGCCGCATTTGCCGCAGATAAATTTCACTTCGCCAAATATTTCGGTTGTATTCTCTTCAGGCGTAAAAGATCCGTCGCCGTTTTGCAGATAATGGGTCGTTACCAGAACGTTCTCGGCAATTTCAACAAAATTTTTATTATTGCCGCACTGTTGACAGACAATGCGCCCGGCCGGTTCACTGGTTGGAATGTGGACTTTTTTCATAAGATAGTTAGTTCGCGGTTACGTTGAAATTCCCGTCAAAAATACGGTCTTGAGCGATCTGGGCGCTCGCCGGCGCACTCAAGCGGAATATTTTATCACAAAAGGATCGTTTTCCCCCTGCGGCGTTTCCTCATTATAATCGACTTGATCGACTCGAGAAAAGGGCGAACCAACGGCCAGCCAAGATAAAAGCAGGTCCACCTTCTCCGGTGCCCCTTCAAACACGACCTCCACCGTGCCGTCAGGCAGATTTCGCACCCAGCCCGAAAGTCCAAGCCGTTCGGCTTCCCTTCGAGTGTGCTCACGAAAGGCAACCCGTTGCACCCGCCCATGCACCGTGGCATGCATTCGCTTTCGTTCCATCAACCCGAGCGCTGTGCGACCAAGGCCAAAAATTGCTGTTCCGACAGGATGGGCAGCCCCATCTGCTCCGCCTGCTTCCTTTTGCCGCCCGCCTTTTCACCGGCCACCACATCGGTCACCCGTTGGCTCATGGACGTGGCCACTTGTGCGCCCAGGGTCTTGGCCAAGTGCTTGGCCTCTTCCCGTGAAAGGGTGTGCAAGGAGCCTGTGAACAGGAAAACTCGCCCGTCCAAGAGGGTCTGGCTCTTCCCCTGCGCCTCGATCACCAGCCCCGCCTGTTGCAGCCGCTCAATCATTTCCGCCGTCGCTGGATCCTGGAAATACTCGACCAAAGAGTCCGCCGTCTGCTCGCCGACCCCCTCAATCTGCACTAATTTGTCTTTCCCCGCTGCACGCAACTGATGCAGATCGGAAAAATGTTCCGCCAATACGCCGGCGGTCACTTCGCCCACATGACGGATGCCGAGCGCGGCGACAAACTGGGCAAGAGAAAGGGTTTTCCGCTTTTCAATCGCAGCCAGCACATTGCGCGCCGATTTCTCGCCCCAACCGTCGAGACGGGCCAGTTGTTCAGCGTCAAGATGAAAAAAATCAGGAATGGCGCGAACCAGCCCTTCGCGCACCAACTGTTCGACATTTTTTTTGCCTAACCCTTCCACGTCCAGCCCGCTCTTGCCGGCGAAATAGATCAGTTGCTGCAGGCGTTGCGCCGGACACAAGGCGTTGACGCAGCGCACCGCCACCTCCCCGGGAATCTGCGCCAGTTTCTGCCCGCATTCCGGACAGGTGGTCGGGAAGATGATCGGGGACTCCTGGCCGCGCCGCATTTCGGGAATCACCTTGACGATCTCCGGAATGACGTCGCCAGCCCGCTGAATGAGCACGGTGTCGTGGATACGCAGGTCTTTGCGGGCAATTTCATCTTGATTGTGCAAGGTCGCCCGCTTGACCATCACCCCGTTGACGTCCACCGGTTTGAGATGCGCAACCGGCGTCACCACGCCGGTCCGTCCCACCTGAAACTCAACCGCCTCGATCACCGTGGTCGCCTGAACGGCAGGAAACTTCCAGGCAACAGCCCAGCGGGGCGATCTGGCGGTGGCGCCAAGGCGTCCCTGCAACGACAGGTCGTCCACTTTAATCACCACGCCGTCAATCTCATAATCCAAAGCGTGCCGCATTTCCAGTATCCGCCGGTACTGCGCCTCCACCTCCGACAATGAAGCGCACACCGTGACCAGAGGGTTGATCGGAAAACCCATCTGGCCAAGCCGGCGCAGCGTTTCCTCCTGGCTTGCGGCAGGCAAAGACTCGGGGGCAGCCACCCCATAGATAAAAAAATCCAGCGGCCTGCGGGCGGTGACCTTGGGGTCCAACTGCCGCAATGAACCGGCGGCGGCGTTCCGAGGATTGGCAAACAACGCCTCGCCCTCTTCCTGCCGTTGTTGATTGAGCAGCAAAAAACCTTTTTTGGATAAAAACACCTCGCCCCGGACAACCAACTCCTCCAGCGGCGTCTCGCCCGCGTCGTGCAACCGCAGGGGAATGGACTGCACGGTCTTCAATTGCGCGGTGACTTCCTCTCCAACCACGCCGTCGCCGCGCGTGGAGCCGACCACAAGTACGCCCCGGCGATAGACCAATTCAACCGCCAAACCATCCAGCTTAGGCTCGGTGATCAATCGAAGCGGCGCATCGGTTTTCAGGTAGCGCCGCACTTTATCCTCAAAAGAAGCCAACTCGGCCTCGCTAAAAATGTTGTCCAGACTGAGCATGGGCGACGCATGGGCAACCGATGCAAAGGCAGGCAAAGGAAGGCCGCCGACCCGGTGACTGGGCGAGTCCTCGGCAACCAGTTCAGGGTATTGCGCTTCGAGTTCCAGCAGCTCCCGAAACAGCGCGTCGTATTCGCCGTCAGAGATCATCGGATCATCAAGCGTATAATACCGATGCGCGTGAAACCTGAGTTGCTCGCGCAACGCCTCCAGACGGTCGACAGCCTTCCTGCTTGTCATGCTTTTTACATATCCTCGAGCAACACGCCGCCCTTGGCGATATTGTCCCGGCTTTCCTCATCGATAAACAGCAGGATCGACTCCTTGGGTTTTCCGGCGGCCTCGGAAATCACGTCGGTGACGCCTTGGGCAATTTTTTTCTTTTGCTCCTTGGTGAGCGTTCCAGCAACACGAATACTGACATAGGGCATACTGCCACCTCCTTCAATCGTTAAACAAACAGGCGGCGCCTGCAAGCGACGACGCCAAGCGTCCTTATTTCGCCTTGCAACGAGCCTTGCCTTTTTGCAAGACAAACACCGCCAACACAGGTAAAAAAGATAGCAGAATTTTCGGGGCAAGTCGATGGGCTTTCCATCGCCCCCCTGTGACCAGAATCACCGCGAGGAGAAACGGATGCATGTGATCGTCACCGGCGGCGCCGGCTATATCGGCAGCCACACCTGCCTGGAACTGCTCAACGCCGGTTGCCGGGTCACCGTCGTCGACAACCTTTGCAACTCGAGCCGGGAATCGATCCGGCGGGTGGAAGCGCTGAGCGGCAAAACCATTGCCTTCCACGAGGTGGACCTGCTCGACCTCGACGCGCTGCGCACAGTGTTCAAGCAGGCGCCGGACGCGGAGGCCGTCATCCATTTTGCCGGCCTCAAGGCTGTGGGCGAATCGGTGCAAAAACCGTTGCTCTACTACCGCAACAATCTTGACGCAACGCTTAATCTCTGCCAGGTGATGGCCGAGCACAACCTGACCAACATCGTCTTTTCCTCCTCAGCCACGGTGTACGGCGACCCCGCCTCAACACCCATCAAGGAGGATTTCCCCCTCTCCTGCACCAACCCCTACGGTCGCACCAAGCTGATGACCGAGGAGATCCTCCGCGATCTGCATGTCGCCGACTCAAACTGGAACGTGGTGCTGCTGCGTTATTTCAATCCAGTTGGAGCCCACAAAAGCGGGCGGATCGGCGAGGACCCGGGCGGCATTCCCAACAATCTCATGCCGTACATCGCCCAGGTGGCGGTGGGCAAATTGCAGCAACTGTCGGTGTTCGGCGCCGATTATCCCACCCCCGACGGCACCGGCGTGCGCGACTATATTCATGTGGTTGATTTGGCGATTGGCCATCTGCGCGCACTAGACAAATTGCGCAAGCAACCGGGGGTAGTGGTCTACAATCTGGGCACGGGTCGGGGATATTCGGTGCTGGAGATGATCAAGGCCTTTGCGCAGGCGAGCGGCCAACCGATACCCTATCGGATAATTGGACGCAGATCCGGCGACATTGCAAAGTGTTACGCCGATCCGGCTTTGGCCTTGAAGGAACTGGGCTGGCAGGCCCAACACGGGATTCGCGAGATGTGCGAGGACGCCTGGCGTTGGCAGTCGGCTAATCCAGAAGGATATAAATAACCTGGAACGCTTTTTCTGAGACCGCGTCGCCGCTAATACCCGCTGGCGATGATCAGATTATTGTTCATCCGCTTGGCAAAGGTGTGCTTTTCCTTGCCTTTCCAGGCGTATTCCACCCAGACGCCCTCAGGCGTGGCCTTGACCAAGGCCTCATAAATGGGCAGAGCCTTCTCTTTCAGATCCTCTCCCGCCAGTGTGGGATGCACGAGCAGTTTGCCGCCCGCTTCCATGACAAACACATACGGCGTATACGCGTCCGCCGCAAAACCCGACGCGTCCTGACCCGTTTCTATGGCCGCCGCTAGTTCGTGGACGTTTTTTTCTATGGATATTCGGTCCTCGGCCATAACGTTGGCCACACAAAAGAACGCCGCCATCAGGAGCAGAATATACAGCTGTCGGTTCATGGTCTCTCCATCTTGATCGCTCAGGAATTTTCTGTGTTTCCGCCGAGTCCCGGCAGGAAACCCTGCCGGCCTTTTTGCGTCCGCCGCAACCTCGAGCCAGCCCCAGACAAACAATCTGACGGCCAACCTGCCCGGTTTCTCCAGCTGAATGGTCTTGACGCCCATTTTTCCCTATCCAGGGCAGGAGCCGTCGTGGTATGAAAACAGCATTGTCCTGTCGGTTTATACCGATGGATTATGCAGAAGGCAAGCCTATATTCATCAATCAAATCAACAGACAATAAGACCGACAGCAGCAAGGCCATGACCGAGGACACCCTGTACGCGACGGGCGCCGTCGAAGAAGATTTCACCTTTAATGATCGGGTGGCTGAAGTCTTCGACGACATGCTCAATCGATCCATCCCCTATTACCAGACAGTCATCGACGGCATGGCGCAACTGCTGGCGTGCCGACTGCCTGCGGGGGCGACCATCTACGACCTGGGCTGCTCCACCGGAACCACCTTGCTTGAATTGTGCCGGCGGTTGCCGGACAAACAATTTCGCTACATCGGCATTGACAACGCCCCGGCCATGCTGGACAAGGCCCGAAAAAAGAGCGCCATGTTCGGCAAAAGCTCGATGCTGCAGTTTCGCCAGGACGACGTGACCAACTGCCCCCTGCCGGAGGCGACCGGCATTGTCTGCAACTATACGCTGCAGTTTCTCCGGCCGTTAACCCGTCAAGCCTTTGTCGCCAGAATCCACGCGACCCTTCCCGAAGGCGGCGTTTTCTTCCTTAGCGAAAAAACAATCTCCCACGCGCCCCGACTCAATCGTGATTTTATTGATATTTATCACGCTTTTAAAAAACAGCAAGGCTATTCCGAGCTGGAAATCGCCGCCAAACGCGAGGCCCTGGAAAACGTACTGATTCCTTTTTCATTGGAGGAAAACATGGCCCTGTTGCACCAGGCCGGGTTCGAGGAAATCGAAGCCTACTTCAAATGGTTCAACTTCACCGCCCTTGCGGCCCTGAAACGATAACGCCATGGACCTGCTTCACTATTTCCCTCAAGCCGACCAGAAACGACTCCGCGCGCTTCTCGCTGAGAAATCTGCCTGGCTCGGTCAGGAAAAAAAGGGGTTTCTCCGCTACCGCGAGCCCCTGCAATCGGTGCAGCACCTGCGGGCCTCATCCTGCGATTTTTCCGGCGACGTGGTCCGCATCGGCACATCCAACGAGCTGCAGGCAGACGACCAAGAGCGAGTGCATCAGGTCCTGCGCGGCTTGACGCCATGGCGCAAAGGCCCTTTTTCGGTGTTTGGCGTTGAGATTGACGCCGAATGGCGCAGCCAGCGCAAGTGGAACCGAATCACGCCGGAACTCCCGGAACTCGCCGGCAAGGTTGTGGCCGACATCGGCTGCAACAACGGCTACTACATGTTTCGCATGCTCCCGCACCAGCCGGACTTTGTCCTGGGCTTTGAGCCCTACGTGCATCATTACTACGCCTTCCACATCCTCAACGCCTTTGCCGGTCAACAGCGCCTCCAGGTTGAACCGCTGGGCATCGAGCACCTGGAGCTCTTCCCCGGCTGCTTTGACGTCATTTTCTGCCTCGGCATCCTCTACCATCGCCCCTCGCCACTGGACGCCCTACGCGATCTACACGCGGCCCTGGCGCCTGGCGGATGTCTGATTGTCGAATCGCAGGCCATCCCCGGCAGCGAGCCTGTGGCCCTTTTCCCTGAACAGACCTACGCCAAGGCCCCGGGCACCTGGTTTGTGCCCACGGCGGCCTGTCTGCAAAACTGGCTGACGCGGACCGGCTTTCGCGAGGTGCGGCTGTTCTGCGAGCACGCCATGAGCAGCGAGGAACAGCGACGAACCGACTGGATGGACTTTGAATCTTATCAAGATTTTATTGACAAGGACAATCCCGCGTTTACTATAGAAGGGTATCCTGCTCCCCGCCGGGTATTCTTTAAGGCAAAAAAATAACGCTTCCAAAGCGTTATCCCCAACAGCATCTCCGGTTGCAATCACAGCAGCCCGGCAACCCCATAACGAACAAACAGGATGAGTTGATTATGAATGCAAAAGACTGCACACTGTACCACGGCGGCCTGAAAGGAGCGGAATCCGTCTTTGGCGAGAACGCTGAAAAATATGGGGTTCAAGAGGTGGTTTTCACCTTTGACGGCCATCGGCTCAATCGGGATAAAAACGCCGTGACCTTGAGCGAGGAAGACCTGCAACGGGGAGACATCAGTATGGAACTTGCCTCCCGGATGATGAACAGGACCTACTACGAAACCGAGAAAATCCGCAGAGTCCTGCAAACGATCTTTCACATGGTCAACAAAGGCCACCAGGTCTTTGTCATCGGCGCCATTCTGGAAGACAATTCGGTCAAGGGCGGCACCGGTTGGGCGGTGGAATTGGCGAAACTGTTCAACCGACCGCTGCACGTCTACGACCAGACCCGCAGCCAGTGGTTTACCTGGAAAGACGGCGCATGGAAGGAAGATTCGCCGCGCATTTGCTACAACACCTTTGTCGGCTCAGGCACCCGTTATCTCAGCGACGAGGGCATTGCCGCTATCAACCAGCTGTTTACCGACAGTTACGGCAACTGACCGTCCGCTCCGAAAATCTGAGGCCTTCGTTTCTCTCCCCGCCATTTCAGGCAACTCTTGCTGCGAAATGGCGAGGAGAGGGGCAACGCTCTTCGTGCCTCGCCTCTCTTCCCCACGATCTCAACAAGTTACTTGCCGATGCAAAATCGGCTGAACACGGCGTCGAGGACGTCGTCTGGCGTGGTCAGTCCGGTAATGTCGCCCAGGTAATCCAAAGCAGCCTGCACTTCCACCGCCAGCAGGTCCACCGGCGCGCCGGCGCGCATGGCCTGTTCAAAATTCCGGCAGGCCGTCAGGGTCTTGTGCAAAATTGAGCGGTGCCGAGTGTTGGGCGCGCAGGTCATTTGCTCGCAGAGTTCTTCCCCGTCGCCGACAATGGCTTGATAGATGGCGTCCTGAAGGGCGTCAAGCCCCTCTTGCATTTGGGCCGATACCAACGCCACCCTCTGGCCGGCGAATTGCCCGGACAGGGCTGCAAGCTGCGCCGGGGTCGCCAGATCCCGTTTGTTGAGCACCACCACGTGTTGCTTGTCGGCAACCGTTCGATACAATTCCCGATCCGCCTCGCCCAGACCGGCTGCGGCGTCGACCAGAAACAGCACCAGATCGGCTTCCGCAAGCTTCTGCCGCGCCCGTTCGATGCCCAGGGCTTCGACCGGATCCTGGTGCGTCCGAATTCCGGCAGTGTCAACCAGATGCAGCGGAATGCCGCGCACGGCGATCCGCTCTTCGATGGTGTCCCGCGTCGTTCCGGGAACCGGGGTTACCAGGGCTCTCTCTTCTTGGAGCAGGGCGTTGAGCAGGCTTGACTTGCCAACGTTCGGTTGGCCGGCAATGACCACGCTGACCCCCTCGCGAACAATCTTGCCCTGCTCGGCCGTGGCGATCAGGCGCGCGAGCGGATCCAGAACCGCCGCCTGCAATTGCAGGCCCACCTGCGCCGCATTGAAGATTTCGACATCGTCGTCGGGAAAATCGATGGCCACTTCCAATAGGGCCAGAATGGCGACGAGTTCGCCGCGAATCTGTTCGCACACTGCAGCCAACTCGCCGCGCAACTGATTGACGGCCAGCCGCGCCCCTTTCTCGGTCTGCGCCTGCAACAAATCCACCACCGCCTCGGCACGGGTCAAATCAATGCGGCCGGCAAGAAAGGCGCGTTTGGTGAATTCTCCATTGGCGGCGGGACGGGCGCCAAGTTCACAGACAGTGCGGAGGATTTCCTGCAAAACAAGGAAGGACCCGTGGCAATGGAGTTCAACCACATCTTCGCGGGTATAGGTGTGAGGAGCGCGCATATGCACGGCCAAGATTTCGTCCAGGGCTTGGCCGTCGCGATTGACAACCGCGCCGTAATAGAGCTTGTGGCTGACAAACTGGGCGCGCGGTTTCACGGGGACAAACAACTTGCGCAACAGCGGCAGGGCGTCCGGCCCTGAAATCCGGACAATGCCGATGCCTCCCGCGCCGGGCGCGGTGGCTATGGCTGCAATCGTGTCATTCGCCGGATGGACGGCCACCTTGCCCTCCCCGCCGCTTTCTTGACACCGGGCGGCGTCCTTTGCCGGGTTTATAAATGAGCACTTTCTTGAACAATCCCTCGCCCACGGATCGACTGCGCACCCCTTTGTCCTCCTGCAACACCATATGCACCACCCGCCGTTCGGAGGGATTCAATGCCGGGATGGCCTGGGTTTTGCCGTCGGCCTTGACCAGCTCCGCCAACTCAACAGCGCGCGCCTTCAATTCCTCCGCCCTTCGCTCACGGAAATCCCCGGCGTTAAGCGCCAGCATGATCCGATCAGGGAGATGGCGGGCCACCATCTTGCGCAGCAGGTATTGCAGGCTGTCCAAGGTCCGGCCTTCTGGGCCGACAATATGCGCCTCATGCGGGCCTGAAATATTGCACTGCACCGTGTTTTCTTCAAAGCCCACCTGCACCTCGGAGGGCAGCCCCATCAGGGTCAACAGCCGGTGCAAATCCGCCTGAATGGCGGCCAGACTTTCCGGTGAAGGCGGTTCAAGCGCGACATCCTCCTCAAACGGTTCCGCCTCTTGGCCGACTTCCTCTTCGCACGGCGTGCTCTTGCCGCAGTCACGCCTTGCGCAAACCTCTGCAGACGGCTCAGGAAGGGCAGCCGCAACTTCCGTCGCCGCCTCCCGTTCCGCCTTAGCCGTTACTGGCGCTTCAGGGGCCGCAACAGCGTCTGCAGCGGTTGCCGCCTGGGTTGGAGCCATTTCAGCCGCTGGGGCCGGGATGGGAAGAGACGCCAGTTGTTCCTGTTCAGCCGGAGCCACAACCTTGTGCTGAACGCGAATATGCGCCTTCTTTTTACACAGGCCAAAGATGCCGGCCGACCCGGTTTCCAGAACTTCAATATCCAGATCTTCCCGCGACGCGCCGAGATCTCGGCACGCCTGTTCTATGACTTCCGATATGTCCTTGCCGTAAAAATCTTTACCCTTTGCCATGGTCAACCTTCCCGAGGTCAGAGATTCAGGCTTTGTTTTGCCGATTAATGAGATACTGCTGCAAGATGGAGAGCAGGTTGTTGACAAACCAGTACAGCACCAGCCCGGACGCAAAATTGATGAACATGAAGGTGAACACAATCGGCAGGAATTGCATGATCCGCGCCTGGGTCGGATCAGCGGTGGTCGGGGTCATCTTCTGCTGAAAAAACATCGACGCGCCCATGAGCAGCGTTAATATCGGGATACCATGCAGATAGGGGATATCGAAACCAATCCACAACCGGTCCGGGGCGGAGAGGTCGTTGATCCATAGCATGAAGGGCGCGTGCCGCAGTTCAATAGCCGCCATCAGAACGCGATACAGGGCAAAAAAGAAGGGAATCTGAATCAGCATCGGCAGACAGCCGCCCACCGGATTCACTTTGTACGTTTTGTACAGGCCCATCATCTCCTGATTCATCTTGGCGGGATCGTCTTTGAACCGCTCCCGCAGCTTGGCAATTTTGGGCTGCAGTTTCTGCATGTTTTTCATGGACTTCATCCCTTTTTGGGTGACAGGCCAGAAAACCAGCTTGATCAGCACGGTCAGCAGGATAATGGCAACGCCGTAGTTGCCGCTGAACTGATGGATAAAATTGAGCAGCCAAAGCATGGGCTTGGCCAAAACGTCGAACCAACCAAAATCCACCGCCTTGGCCAGATCGCTGCCAACCGATTGGAGCACCTGGAGTTTTTTAGGACCAAAATACAGCTTATAGGCAAAAGTTTTGGCGTCGTTGGCGGGAATCGTCTGGATGCCCTCCGAAATCACGGTGCGGACATGCTGCTCCGATCCCTGCACGGTCACGGAGTGTCCATTGCCTGGGGCAGGCGCCGCAGCCGCCATGAAGTAGTTGTCGACATACCCGGTCCAGCTCACCTGCCCCTGAAGAACCACCGGCCCCTCGGTCAATTTTTTGGGTTTGGTCTCCACCAGCTTGCCGTTGACGTAGGCGGCCGGGCCGGCAAACAGATATTTGCTGGTCTCGCTGGCGTGACCAAAGGGCTCATTGGCCAAGGCCAGGGCGGGAGAAACTTGCACGGCCTTGTCAGTGGGGTTGTGCACCTTGTAGTCCATGCCGATCAAGTAGCTGTCGCCCCGGAAGGTCAGGGTGCGGACGATGCGGAGTCCGTCGGCAAGCTGCGAGGTCATGGTCAGAACGCCCGATTCCCCCTGGCCGGCGAGGGTCAAAGCGCTTTTGTCGGCCTTAAAGGTCGGCAAGGCGGTCCCAGCTGCGTTGTCCAGCGAAAAGAGCGCGGGCAACTCGCTGGCGCTCTTGCCCAGGATGAGTTGCATTGGCCCGGAGTCCTTGTCCATGGTGTTGCGATAGTTTTTCAGGACAAAGCTTTTCAGGCCGCCGCCCTGCTCGTTAATGACTGCAGTGTACAGAGGCGTATCCACCGTAATGTCCCTGGCGGCGGGGTCCGCTGCAACCGCGGGCCGAGCGTCGGCCTGGGCGATGGCAGCAACAGGAGCGGGACCCGTTGCCGCTTTGCCGGCGGGGTCGACGCTTTGCTGTTGAGCCTGAGGTG
>NZ_JAVBXR010000080.1 GCF_030824455.1 Desulfobulbus sp. | reverse complement strand
CACCTGCCAAGTGAGTTTTCAGGACAGGCGGATATTGCAATATTTTTACTGAAATTTCAATATGTTGATTTTAATTTTACGTTGATTTTATAGATGTTTTTTCACTGAACCAGGTAATAATAAATAGGTAAACTATCGGCTCTGCCGGTGGACTCCCAAGTTTGACAGTTCCGGGAGAAATGGGAAGTCTACGACTTCAGAACCGCTCAAAGTTCAAGAAGAGGAGACTCCCCATGTACGACGAACAAAGCCTAAGCCACGCCAAGTAGGATTGCAAGTATCACGTTATCTGGATACCGAAGTATCGCAAGAAATCGATTTTTGTATTTTCGGGGACAGTATCCCTATCATTGAGATAGAGCGATTTGATCGCCTAGCCGTGGCCATCCCGGCACTGGCGATTGTTTGCTCCGGTGTCTCGGACGCTGGAGCGTCCCAGGTCGTATTCCCACGGCGTGCGCAGGGAACGATCATCGCGCCAGCAGGGCGCAATGATGCGATGTTGGATTTCGCCACTGGGTTCATTCCATTTCTATTTCAAAAGTGAAGCGCGCAGCTTCGTCATCGACGAGCACCGCGAGGAGAAATCTTGCGGGGGAAGAGATCTCTCCCTCCGGTCGAGATGACGCAATGGGGAGCGTTGGCGAGTGCTTCGCGGGTAATTCGCGGCACAGCGCGTAGGTTGCGGGTGAGGGACGAACCCCAACAACACAAGCTGCAGCGCCATAAACGCGCTGCAGGCGTTATTGCGCTCAGAGGCCTGAAGGAGCGGCGAAATATTGATCCAGCTCTTCGCCGCTCAGGGTCACGCCGAAGAACAGGGTGAAAAAGGCCGCTGTTTTTGCCCGCAGGTCATAGGGATATTGGTCGGGATACAAGACGGCGGCCAACCAGTGGGCGCCGAGTATCCGCATCAGCGAAGGCGGGCGGTCAAGCCAGTTGAACGGGGTTCTGGGCACAAGATAGACGCGTTTTTTCTTCACCGCCGCTAGGTTGCGCCATTTGTCGTCCTGGGTGATGGCGCGCATAAATTCCTGTTCCTGGGCAATAATTACCTCAGGATTGTATTGCAGGACTTGCTCGAAATTGACGGACACCATGCCCATGACCGTGCTCTGGGTGCAGTGCTGCACGTTTTCGCCGCCGGCAAAGGTGATGGGTTCGGCGTGAAAGGAGTGTTCGCAATCGGTGCGCAACCCGTCCTGGCCCTCGGCGTAATAGACCCGAACCCGCTTTGCCGGCGGTATGGACGCGGTGAACGCCTGCAACTGTCGCAGCTCCTCTTCGGCGTATCGGGCCAACTGCGCGCCACGATCTTTTTTACCCAAAACCTCGCCCAGCATGCGGAAAACCTGCGGATACGATTCGGTCCGGTCAATGTTGACCTTGACTGCGGGGATGTTGATTTTCTGCAGATCAGCGACAACCCGGTCGCTGAGCAGGGGCGTGTCCCAGATGACGATCAACTCGGGATGGGCCAGGAGAATTTCCTCAAGATTGGGCTGGTGGTCGCCCTGCCAGCCTCCCAACACCGGCAGTTGCAGGAAGCGCGGGCTTAAAAAGCGCGGTTCGGCGTTGTTGGCGCTGTTTTTCAAAGGCGCGTTGACGGCGATCAGGGTGTCGGAGTTCAGCACATAGGCCAAAAGAGTCATTGGCGGCGCGGAGCCGAACACCCGCGTAATCGCAGGCGTTGCCCGCTGTTGTATCGGGCCGGCGGCCTCCAGCGCGGCCCCGCATGGGGCCGCAACCAGAAGCAATAAATAGATCGCAAACAGGCGCATGGCAGGCTCTAAAACTGCACGCGCAGCGAAAGCAGGCCGTTGACGCCGGGATCGTCGGGCAGATACCACGCGGTCGAGGACACCCGGTCCAGATGCTCGCGGTATTCGCAGTCAAACACATTGTTGAGATCAAAGGCCACCACGGTTTTTTTGGCCCAGGCCCATTGATCAAAGGCATAGCTGATGGAAAGATTGGTTAACGCATAGCCGGCGGTCGGCGTCTCGCCGTTGATTTTCGATATCCGGTCCTGGTTGTCGACCATCATCTCCTCAATGCGCCAGTTCAACCCCAGCTCCCGGCGCTGCCCCACGGCAACGGTCAGCTTTTGCGGGGCAATGTAGGCCAGCGGCTGGTCGTAGGTTTCATTTTCGCCATAGGTGTACAGATAGCTGGCCTCGACAAAACGGTCGCCGCCCAGATTATAGCCAACCATGGCTTCCGCCCCGTAGATCTCCGCGTCGTCAAGGTTGATGAATTGTTTGATCGGCAAGCCGGCGGTGGTTTTGAAGCCGGTGTTGACCAACTCGATGTAATCCGAATATTTCTGATAGTAGAGGGCGCTGGTGTAATAGAAGGCGCCCAGCTTGCCGTCCGCGCCGAGGTCGGCGCCCCAGACGGTTTCGTTGTCTAGGGTCTGATTGGGAATCTGCGAGCCGTTGCCGGGATTGTTGCCATACGCCTCGTTGAAATAAGGGGTGCGCGTGGCGTTGGACAGTTTGACGTAGGGGACAAAGGCGGAACAGAATTTGTAGCCGGCAATGACGCCGGCGGAGAACAGGTTGTCGTCTTCATGGGTGTCCTCCTGCCGTATCTGATCCAACAGCGCCGCAGGCACAAGCTTTGCCAGCGCCGAGGTGTTGATGTTGGAGTCGACATTGCGCCGCACATGCTCGTAGCCGCCCGACAGGTTGAAAAAGGCCTTGTCGTAGGTGAAGTCGTCGGCCGCGTTGAGCGCATACGAGCTGATGTCCCCGCCGCTGATGCCGTAGGCGTTGGTCCAGTCACCCCAGGTTTTGGTCGCCATGTTGAACTTGCGCAGGCCGTTGGTGATGTCCATTTTGGAGTAGCCGGTGGAAAAGGAGAGCAGATGATCGTCCAAGGCCTTCTTGGCCGAGACCTTGCCGCCCCGGGTCTCGCTTTCGCGGTAGAGTTGGTTCATTTCTGAGGGCGTGGCCTCGCGGTTGGTATTGACGTCGTAGTGCAGGTCGTTGCCATAGAGCTGCACGTCCACATCCTTCAGGCCGCCCAGAGAGGCGTCCCGATACCCGACAAAGTAGTATTTGCCGTCGTCGTTGGGTCTGTCGGTGTACAGCCAGACGCCGCCGTTCTGATACCGGGAAAAGGGATCTTCGGAATCCGCCTCGATTTTCATGTAGCGGAGATAGGCGTAGCTGTCGTCGCTGACCTTGACCGCCGCCGCGCCGTTGTAGTTGGACATCTCATACCCCGAATGGAGCACTTCATCGCCATTGCCGTCCTCGTATCCCATAAAGTCGGACACGCCGCCGCTGAGCGAGAAACTGAAGCGGTCGTTGAACACCTCTGCCCCCATGGAGGTGGACAGGCCGGATTCCGAGAACAACCCGCTTTGCACGTTCATAAATCCTGACGCGCCAAAGGCGTCGGTCTTGCCGAAGGTCGGTTCCGCGAATTTGGCCACCACCGCGCCGCTCATGGCCCCCATGCCCAGGGTGGAGGCGTTCGCGCCGCGATACACGTCCACCGAACCAACGTCGATCATACTGAGCAGATTGGTGGAATCGTTGTGACCGGCGTTGAGACGCATGCCTTCGAGATACACCGGCACGCCTTTCGTGCCCCGGCCGCGAATGTAGGGCTCGGCGTTGTAACTGCCGTCTTTGAGGAGTTCCACGTAAAAAATATCCTTCAGGGCCTCGCTGAGGGTGTCGGGCCGGACCGGCTCCTGATCGAGTGCAATCGTCTCTTTGGGGGCGGCCAGCGATTGCTCGGCCACGGCGGTTTCTTCCACGGTGATCTGTTCAAGCGTGGCGGTCTCCGCCCGGACGGCATGGTGGGAGAGGCTCAACAAACACGTGAGTCCAGATACAAGAAACTTTTTTTTCACTTCATCCTCCTGTGGGTTGTCGATGGTGGAACGTCAATTTTTTTGATTACGATTAATCTTCAGCCAGAGACCGTTTGACGGTATGGGATCTCTCGCTTGCATCCACGCTTGAGACGACGTCTCGGAGAGGTCGTTTCGACGAGCACAGCGAGGAGAAATCTCGCGGGGGAAGAGATCTCTCCCACCGGTCGAGCTCACGCAATGAGGAGCGTTGGCGAGTGTTTCGCAGTTCATTCACGGCACAGCGCGTAGGTTGCGGGTGAGGAACGAACCCCAACACAATATCCATATGTTTACCCTTCGTTCCTCTTGCCGTTTTCGCCGCTGCGAGCGTGCCGGCATTGCATCCTCTCGGTTTTATGACCCAAAGTTATAAAACCCACCCTTTGTCTCCCTGCGGGAGGGGCTTTCTTTTCTTTGCTTGCCCAAAGAAAAGAAACAAAAGAAAGGGCAGCCCTGGCGCTGAGACTGCCCCGTTCGCCAAGGTGCGGAACCGGCGGGGCAATAACTCGCTGCGCTCAAACAGTTTGCCCCTTGTATCCGGTTCCCCACCTCGCCGAACGGCTCAGCGCCAATGGCCCCCCATCGTGCCCGAACACCCCTCAACGAAACAAGCCGCACCCCGGCGGGGCGGACGTCCGTGGCTATCGGGATTAGGATGGATATAAAGCTGGGGTTCGTTCCTCACCCCAACCATCCTCGCTGCCCACTCTTGCGCAAGACCTTCCATCTCGGTCATTTCGACGAGCGCAGCGAGGAGAAATCTCACGGGGGAAGAGATCTCTCCCGTTGGTCGAGATGACGAAATAGGGAGCGTTCCCGGCTAATTCGCGGCCCAGCGCGTAGGTTGTGGGTGAGGAACGAACCCCAACAATATCCATATGTTTACCCCTCGTTCCTCTTGTTGTTTTCGCCGATGCGCGCGAGCCGTCATTGCATCCTTTCGTTCCCACGCAGGATTGTGGGCACGATCCTCCGAGGCCAACACGCCTGAAAAAAACCCGCAGCTGCGTCATTATTCTGTGGATTATCGACGGTAAATCAACATCTTGTTCAAAGAATGTAGGGGCGGCGAAACCGAGTCGGCCTATTTGAGGTTGTAGACAATGGGCAGCACCAGTTGGGCGCGGGCCGGCGGCCGGGGAAAGGGGGCGATCCTGCGGATGGTGGCCACCACGTTGTTGTCGAGGATTTCGTGACCAGAGCCGGAGACAATGGCGATGTCCTCGACCTGGCCGTCTTCCCTGAGCAGAAACGAGACCACGATCTTGCCGGTCAGCCCCATCTTTCGGGCTGTGGCCGGGAAACTCAGGTTGTTCAGGATCAGCCGGCGGATGTATTCAAAGTTGTAACTCGCCTTGCCGCCGCCCCCTGCGCCGCCTCCTGTCCCTTCGTGTTTTCCGCCCGGCTGTGCGCCTCCCGACTGGCTGCCGGCCGCTGTCTGGTTTGAAGCGGTTGCTGTGGTTGAAGCTGCTGCGGTTGAACCGCCCGGGTCGCTCTGGGATGTTCCTGTCTGCGCTTCCGCGTTCGATTCCTCCGGCTGGGCGTCAGTTTTTGGCGCGGGCGCTGGTTCCGGGGTTGGCTGCACGGCGGGCTGGGCTGGCATTTTCGCCGCTTCCTTTGCCGCCTTGGGCTTTGGGGCCGCTGGTTTTTTGGGTTTTTGCGGTTGCTTGATTGCGGGCTTGAGCAGCTCTTTTTGCGGCTCTTTTGGGGGAGCAACCGGTTGGGCCTTCGCCGGTTCCGCGCCAGCCGGTTTCTGCTGTTCGTCGCCGGCCGGCTGGTTGGGCGGGCCGGTTGCGGCTTCGGCGGTTGCAATCGAAAAATCAATCACCAACGGCGGTGTTTGGGTGGTCGCATAGCGGCTGAGCAGCAGTCCGCCAAGGATAAGGAAAGCGTGCAGCAACAGCGAAATCTGGGTGGCTTTGCTTTGGCGGCTCATGGGGTCTGCTCGGTCTGCAGGCTGAGATGAGTAAAACCGAGTTGCTTGATCGCCCCGAACACGTCGACAAATCCCTGCAGGGCCAGGCTCTTGTCGGCCCGCACCAGGATCGGCGTTTCCCGGTCAACCCCCTCCAGAACCGCCGCGAGCGAGATCAGCGACACCTCCTCCGCCTCCAGCCAGATGCGGCCCTCTTTGTCGATGCTCACCGTTCGGGGGTGGGGGGCGGTGGTCTCCTCGCTGGTCGACGCCTTGGGCAGCTCCACTTGGATGGAGCCGGCGGCGATGAAGGTGGAGGTGGTGAGGACAATGGTCAGCAGCACCAGCATCACGTCCACCAGCGGAATGACGTTGAGATAGTCAAATTCCTTTTCGTCCATCACGGATGTCCCACTGCATGAGCAGCACCTTGCATTTTCTGAGGAGCAGGTTGTAGAGGGTGACCGCCGGAATGGCCACCAGCAGGCCGAGCGCGGTGGCCTTGAGCGCCAGGGCCAACCCCTGCATGATCTTGGTGGTGTCGAACCCGGCCGTGCCGATGTCGTAAAAGGTGAGCATGATCCCCAGCACCGTGCCCAACAGGCCGATATACGGCGCATTGGCGCCGATGGTGGCAATCAGGTGCAGCTTGTGGGTCAGGTGCAGCTCCAGCTCCCGGCGGTCGGCAAAGGTCTCGATCCGGACAACCCGGTAGACCAGGAACCGTTCCAGGGCCAGGGACACCGCCGCAACGCTGAGCAGCAGCAGCAATCCGAGCACGCCGTAATCAACGATGTTGTGCAGCTCATTCATCCAATCCATCATCGCCTCACAGTGCCCAGGCAGGCACGCAGACCCTGCCGTTGCCGTTGTATCCAGGAATGGCCGCCACATGCACGTCGATGCGGTAGAGGGCGCGCAGAGTTTCCCGGGTGATGGTCGCCTCGGGGCAGCCGTCGGCAAGCACTGCGCCCTCTTTGAGCAGAATGACCCGGTCGGCGGTCATCAGGGCATGGTCGGGAAAATGGGTGGTCATGATAAAGGTCAAGCCCTCCTTGGCCAGTCCGTTGACGTCGCGCAGCAACCGCATCTGGTTGCCGTAATCAAGGCCGTTGACCGGCTCGTCCATAATGAACACGTTTGCCCCCTGGGCGATGGCCCGGGCGATCAGGGTCAACTGCCGCTCGCCGCCGCTGATTTCGGTGTAGGCGCGGTCTTGTAGGTCAAGGAGGTTGAGCCGGGCCATGGCGGCCGTGGCGATCTCCCGGTCCTGGGCCGAATAGGTCGAGAAAAAACCGTGGTAGGGCATGCGCCCCATCAGCACCACGTCGGCCACGGTGTAGGCAAAGGCCTCGCGGTGCACCTGCGGCACATAGGCGATCCGCTTGGCCAGTGCATTGCGGGGGTAGCTCTGCAGCAACCGGTTCTCAAAGTGGACAAAGCCGCTGTCCGGTTTGAGCAGCCCCAGGAGGATTTTCAGCAGGGTGGTCTTGCCGCTGCCGTTGGGGCCGAGCAGGGAAACCACCTCGCCCTGTTGGAAATCCAGGGTCACCTCGTGCAGCACCTTGCGGCCGTGGTAGGCAAAACTGACGGCCAGGGTTTGAATCAGCGCGTTCATCGCCAGCTCCTATGGGCGTTTTTCAGCACCAAGACGAAAAAGGGGATGCCGATCAGCGAGGTGACGATGCCGGTCGGGATCTCAAAGGAGAACAGCAGCCGGGAGACGTTGTCCACCACCAGCAGGTACACCGCGCCCACCAGGGCGGCGGCGGGCAACAGCACACGGTTGTCCGGGCCGACCAGCATCCGGCAGATGTGGGGGATGATCAATCCCACCCAGCCGATGATGCCGCCGATCACCACGGTCAGGGCGCTGATCAGGGTGGCCAGGAAAACAACCGTCATCCGCACCCTGCCAACGTTGATTCCCAGCGACTTGGCCTCTTCCTCGCCCATGCTCATGGCGTTGAGCCGGCCGCCGTTCAAAATCAGGACGATCATGCCCAGCAGCATGGGCAGGCTGACCAGCAGCATGGTGCGGCCGTCCACGGCCGAGAGGTTGCCCATCAGCCAGTAGACAATCGCCGGCAGCTGGTTGGAGGGATCGGCCGCGTACTTGACGATCGAGAGCGAGGCGGTGAAAAAGGCCCCGCTGATGATCCCGCCCAGCACCAGCATGATGATCGAATGGGCCCGGAAGATGCGGGCAATGGACACCGCGACCCCGACGGCGGCAAAACCGAACAGCAGGGTGGAGCACTGCACCATCAGCCAGCTTTTGGAGAGAATCATGCCCAGGGCGGCGCCGAACGAGGCCCCGGCGAGCACGCCGAGCAGCCCCGGCGAGACCAGGGGGTTGATGAACAGGGCCTGAAAGGCGGTTCCGGACACCGACAGCGAGGCCCCGATCAGGATCGCGGCCATGATGCGCGGCAGGCGGATGTCGAACAGGATGTTGGTCAGCAGGCTGCGTTGTTCTGCGGAGAGTGCGGCGCCGCCGGACGCCTTCCAGCCGGCAAAGGCCAGGATGTCGGCCAGCGGCACCCGGTATTTGCCAAGGTAGAGGGAAACCAGGGCAACCGCGATCAGGAGCAGGGCCAGCAAGGGCAGGGCGATCCGCTTCATCGGTTAAGCACTTCCCTGGCCTGGGCCTCACTCAGCTCAACGCCGAGGAAAAGGGTGTAAAAGGCGCGGGTTTCTGCCAACATGTCCACCGGATACAGATCGGGATGGAGCAGGTTGAGCAGCCATTTGACGCCCAGCAGCCGCATGAACGAGGGCGGCCGGTCAAACCAGTTGAACGGCTCAAAGGGGATGAGATAGACCCGCTTGTCCCGCACGGCGCGCAGGTTCTTCCAGCGGGGATCGGTGAACACGGTGGTGAAAAAGGTTGGCTCTTTGACCAGGATGACCTCGGGATCGTAGAGCAGCAACTGCTCCATCGAAATTTTCTCCATGCCGTAATGGTCCATCTCTTCGCCATGGTGAACGTTGACCCCACCGGCCAGGGGGATCAGTTCGGCGTGGAACGAACTGGCCCGCTCGGTGCTCAGGCCGTCCGTGCCTTCGGCGTAGTACACCCGGATTTTTTTGTTGTCGGGGATTGCGGCGGTGAGCGTCTTGGCCTGGTCGATGGCTGTTTGGGCGTAACCGCGCAGGGTTTCGCCGCGCTCCCTGCGGTTGGTGAGGTCGCCGATGAAACGCAGGGCCTCGGGATAATCGAGGATGCTGCCCAGGCGCACCGTCACCAGCGGGAACGGCATGGCGGCCATGGATTCAAGAAACTTCTGATTGGCGGCGTCGTCCTTCCAGGCCCAGTGAATGATGAAATCCGGCTTGACCTGAAGCAGCACCTCGCGGTTGAGGGTTCGGCCCTGACCGGCCAAGCCGCCAATCACCGGCAACTGGCGGTAGCCTGGCACGGTGTATTTTTTCTCACTGTCCCAGAGCGGGAAATTGAGACCGGCAAGCAGGGCAGGATCAATGGCGTAGAGCAGGTAGGTTCCCGGCGGCGACACCGCCGCCACCTTGGTCACCCTGTCCGGGATGGTCATCCTGCGGCCGCTCATGTCGACGATCTCGCGCGTCTGGGCGCTCAGCGGCGCCAGCAGCATGATCAGCGCCAGCACCAGGGCCGGGACGAGCCGCAGGCAGGGGGGCAGGGGGGGCGAATCTGCGCCGGGACGGCGCCAGGGCGGATGGTTCATTGCAGTGCTCCAGGTGCTGCCGAAGAAATCCGGCAGGGAAATGGGTTGAGAAGGGTGAGATGTTTGCAAAATGAAAAAAAGCACAGTTAAAGATATTTGGTGTTCGTGTAGGGGCGCATGGCATGCGCCCAAGCAAAGAATTAAACCGGCCCAGAAGGGCGCACTCAAAAGGGCGCACGCCGTGCGCCCCTACTTCGGGCCATGGTGAAATTGCCAACGCCTGCGCGGAATCTCGGGAGATTCCATGCGGGCGTTGCAACACGCCAGGTCAGCCGACAACCCGGTAGTAGTCGGCCTCCGAGGCGCAGGGCGTGCAGAAAATCTGTTCCCCGCGGCGCACCTCACGGCCGTCCATGATGGTTTCGCCGCAGTGGGCGCAATCCACCCGGGAGAGCGGCTTGCCCGGCAGATCCTCGGGGCGGAGCGGAACCTCCACCTCGGTAATGGTGAACAATTCCTCCTCGGGCAGGTTGGCAAAATCGGGCTGGGCGTCGTTTTCGTTTTCGCCGGGCTTCTTGTGGCTTTTGATCACCACCCGGAAGGCCTTGTTGGTCTCCAGATTGATGAAGGTGGCGGCCATTTTGCCGTAGTCGCGGATTTTCATGGTGCGCTTGCCCGGGCGGCAACCGGTCAGGGCCATGATCGCGTCGGTGGTGCAGCGGTCAATCTCGACAAAGACGATTAGCTTTTTCCGGTCCGCGCCCTTGGGGTCGGTGACGCCGATCCGGCGCAGCCCGCTCATGGTCATGCGGGTGCCGATCTTGATGCCGTGGCAGATGTCGCCGTGAAAGGTGCCGGCCTGCTGCACCAGATTTTCATACGTGTCAAAGTAGTTGGCTTCCATTGTTGCTCCTTGGTTGTTTAAGAATGCGTCAGTCCCAGTTGCTGCAGGCGCGGGACGTTGAGCAGGTTGAGTTTGCGCACGCAGCCGGAAAACAGCCGGTAGCCGCCGCCGCCCTCGGCCAGTAGATCCAGGGCGCGGTCGCTGTCGGTGACCATGGCCGTGCCGACCAGGGCGACCCTGCGGCGAAAGAGCGGCTCCGGCACGAAGCCGGCGCTCGGCCCCACCACGGCGATGGCCGCCTCCGGGGGGACCAAGTCGATCAATTCCTCGATGCTGCCGTTGGCGACGGCGGCCCCGGTGAACACCGCTGTTTGGCAGCAGGCCAGGCGTTCGGCGGTCTGTTCCGGCGGCGCAAAAACGCCGTAGCCGGCCTGGGCCTCGGCCTGGGTTTCCTTTTTGCGGTCGATGACCACCACTTCGGCCGGATCAAGCTCCCGCAACCGTTTGAGCAGCGGGATGATCGCCCCCACCATGCACACCCGACGCCGGATAAACAGGGCGTCCATGGTCGAAAGATCGTCGCCGCCGTCCAGGCAGTAGCGGCTGCCGGCAAACAGCGAGGCGGACAGCGCGTTGAGCGTGGCCAGGCGGATAACCTCGGCAAAGGGGTGGACCAGATCACCCCGGATCACCGCGCCGGCGGTCATGCCCCGAACCATGGGCGAGCCGCCCCGGAGGATGCGGCGGCCGGCGTTGCGGACCACCTCCGGCGGGGTGTAGGCGACCCCGCCCTGGCCGTTGGCAAGCTTGACCCCGACAAAGAAAACGCCTACCACCAGCCGTTCGATGGTCAGCGACTCCAGGGCGGCGCCGTGGATTTCGGCCAGCACCGCCGCCGCCTCGGCAAGAATCCGCGCAGACCCGGCCGCAGCGGCTCCGTGGTCGGCGTGTGCTTCGTTGCCGCCTGGAACCGGTTCTGTTTCCGCTGGATGCGGAGTTATTTTTGAAAGAAGATCCATAATCCCTCGTCGCTGCGGTTGACCTCAAAGGGGTCAATGCCCGCCTTGATTAAGCCCTCGATATACTGCCGGTTGTCGCGCTGGGGCGGGGTGCGCTTTTTTTGCCGCCACTCGGGGTAGAGCTTGCGCCGCTGTTCTTCCATCTCGGCACGGGTGTTGGGATCGCCCAGACCGCCGCCGACGTAGGCGTGGCCGCCCGGCCGCAGCACTCGCCGGATCTCGGCAAAGGCTGCGGCCAGATCCTCCCAGAAAGGGAGCGATCCCCGGCTGATCGCCAGATCGACGCAACCGTCGGCTAGGGGAATGGACTGAACCTGACCGCGCAGGGTGCGGGCCCGGTGGGCGCAGCCAAAGGCTTTGATGTTCTCTTCAGCGCAGGCTAGCATCTCCGGCGACTGGTCGAGGAAGATGCAGTCCAGATCCGTGATCCGGGCCAGGGCCAGGCCCAGGTAGCCGCCGCCGCAACCGAGGTCGAGGCAGGTTCCGGCGAACACCCCGGTGCGGGCGTCGATCCGCTCGGCATAGTAGGCGTAGATCGGCGCATTGACTCCCAAAGCCGTTTCGTTGTAGACCCGGACGTCGGTGGGTTGCATGCTCATGGCGCCGCCTTCAGCCATGCGCCGAGCCGGTCTGTGTGTCCAACCGTTAACAGCATGACATTCCTCCTCAAAAGGCCCAGGACAGTTCCAGGCCGACGGTCCGGCCGCGATCCGGGTAGTAGCCGGTGACGTAGCGGCTGGAGTAGTTGTCGTCGCCCAGGTTGCGGCCAAACAGGGTGGCGGTCAGCAGGGTTTCGCTGAGCTGGAAGTCGCGCTGGATGTTGGCGTCGATCCGGGTGTAATCGCCGATGCCGTCCACCGTGCTGACGCCCATGGGGCTGCCGGTGTTGGTCCACTGATCCACCTGCTTGATCGACAAATTGAAGCGGTACGGGTCCCAGCGGTGGCTCAGGGTGAGGCCGAACAGGTTTTCCGGGGTGGTCACCCCCAGGGCGTCGGTGGTGACGCCGTTGCTGGTGGTTTCGCCGTCGAGCATCCGCGTCCAGCTCAGTTTGTAGGTGGTGTTTTCGGCGATGGTTCCCTTGATTAGCAGCTCAATACCTCGGCGCAGTTCGTCCGACTGGGTGTAGTAATAATAGGTGGCGCCGTTGGCCACATAGGTGGTGTTGGAGGCGGTTTTGGCGTTCTCGGTGTCGATGTCGAACCAGGTCAGGCCGGGCTGGAACCAGGGTTTGACCTCCGCTTCCAGGCCGACTTCGATCCGTTCCTGGCGTTCGGGATTGAGGGGGCCGGTTTTGGGCAGCGGTTTCATGTCGAAATCGCCGGAGGTTCCCTGGTCGCCGTGATAGTAGCGGCCGCTGAGCGCCACCATGTCGGTGATCTGCCAACGACTGCCCAGGGCGTAGACCTTGGCCGGATCCATGTCGACGTCGTTGTTGGCCTTATCCGCCGTGACCTTGGTGCTGGAATTGTCGATGTGCTTGGTGTCCTGGCGATAGCCGCCGTCCAGCACCAGTTTTTCGTTGAACAGCTTCTGCTCCACCGAACCGGACCAGCCGGTGATGGTGGTGTCGTAGCGGTTGTAGGCGGTGCTGAGGTTGGGGCCAAAGCCGTTGCTGCTCGACGCCTGGCCGCCCAACTGCACCAGGGTGTCGCCGAATCGGGCGTTGTGGCGCAGGCCAAAGCCGCTGGTTTCTTCCTCGAACTCGCGCAGGGTGGCGGCTGAGGTGGTGAAACTCTCGTTGTGCTCAGTCTGCTCGTACTGGGTCTTGTAGAGATTGAACAAGGTGGTCTGATTGGGCGTCCATTGCAGGGCCATGTCCGTGGTGTAAAGGGTGGTTTCAAGAGGGTCGTACCACCATTTGTCCGACATCAGGGCGCCGGCGGCGGTGATGCCGCGCTGCATCTCCAGCGTGCCCGAATCCTTGTAGGCCATCATATTGACGTTGAGCTTGCCCAGGGCAAAGCCGGCGCTGCCCATGCCGCCCTCATTGCTGCGGCCGTCATACCAGTCGTCCTGGCTGGGACGATCCATTTTTGCGGCTAAACCGGCCAGATACCCTTTGATTGGGCCAGCGTCCGCGCCTGATTTGTCTTGGCCCTTGTCGCCTTCGCCGAATCGGGTGCCGGCGTAGACGCTTTCGTTGGTCTCTACCGGGTGTCCGCCGTTGGCCTTTTCCGCCGAGGCTGTCAGCACCGCCTCGGTTTTTTTCGGCTGCTTGGTGCGGATGATGATAAAGCCGGTGTTCAGGCCCGAGCCCGAGTTGGAGGCGCCGATGGGGATCGACGGCCCCAGGGTCAGCGAGGTGGAGCCCCGGACAATCTGCATCTCCTCAATCGCCGCGATGGGAAATTTATACAAAATCCGGTTGGACGAGGGCGGCAGCACCGCGCCGTCGATGATGTAGGTAAAGGTTCCGCCGCCCCGTTCCTCGACAATGTAGGGGCTGCGGCGTCCCTGGTAGATCAGGTTGACCCCGGCGGCCTTGTCGAGCAGATCAAAGACGTTGTCCGGATGGAGCGCCTTGATGTCTTTTTCCGTGAACACCTCGGTTCCGAAACGGGCGCTGGCCTCGACCCGATAAAGGTTGGTGACGCTGTCGGCCTTGAGGTCTTCCCGCTGGCTGTCGGTTTCTCCTTCAACCACAATCGGTTTGAGTTGTTGGGTGGTCTCGGCTTGTTCCGATTCAACGGCGGTTGCAGCGGCTGCAGTGGTTGCTGTAGATGCGGCGCAGGCGGCAAGCAGCAGAACGGCGGCGGCAAGTCTTCCCGTGGGGGCGGTGTAACGGCGGTTCATAATCCCTTCCTTGTGAGCGGGTGAAAATTGTTGGTCGTGAATGATCGGCGCGCGCAGTGTTTGTAGCGCTGCGCTGTTGGCCGATTTCAGTTCGGCTTGCGTATGACAATCCACAACCCAATGTCTTCGCTGTGGATGATCGTCGAGTCGGCGATCCCGGCGTCGGCCAGGGCCTGCTCGCAACGGGCGCGCATCTCCGGGCCAAGGTTGCGGCGCATCTTGTCGCCGAACTGGTTGCCGCCCTGGTCGCCGCCTTGGTCGCGCTCCGCCATCTGTCGGCGGATCGAGTCCTTCAGCTCCTTGGAGCCGAATCCGCCGCCGATGTAGGTTTGGCCGCCGGGGGCTAGGACGCGATAGATTTCGCGGAAGGCCTGGGGTAGGTCGTCCCAGAAAAAGATCGAACCCCGGCTGACGATAAGATCCACGGAGCCGTCCGGCAGGGCGATGGAGCCAACCTCGCCCGCCAGCGTGCCGGCCCGGCCCCGCAAATCGTTCTCGTCAATGGTGTGCTCGGTCAGGTCCAGCATCTCCTCGGATTGATCAAAGAAATAGACGAACAATTCCGTGCGCCGCGCCAGGGCCGCGCCCAGCGAGCCGACGCCGCAGCCGACGTCCAGGCAGGTTCCCCGGGTAATGCCGGTGGCGGCGACGATCTGATCGGCAATCACCGGGTAGATGGGGGCAAAGACGGTGTGGGCGATCTCGCTGAATGCCTTGGCGTTGATCTTCATGCTGCTTTGCTCCAGGAGATGATGGCCCAGCGCACGGAGCGGCGGTACGACAGCGCCCAGCCGCTGGCTGTTTTCACCAGATGTTTGCTGAAATAGCCCCGCAGCCGTTCGGTTTCTTCGGGCGCGAGGCCGTCGAGCATCCAGCCGAATTTTTCCACCGCGTCGTCGAGGTCGCTGTAGGTGGAACCGCTGTCGCCGTGGTTGACAAAGCGGACTTCGGCGTGGATGCCCATCTGGTGCAGCAGGTTGTAGACGTAGATGTAATCCGGGCCGCGATCCAGCTCGCGGCCAATGGCCTCGAAAATCTTGCGGTCAAAGGGGCCGTCGCCGACCAGCGAGGCGACGTACACCCGGCGGCGGGCCTTGTTGTTTAACTTCATCAACGCGGTGCGCAGGTCGTGGACCACCAGCGAGCGCGAGGCAATGGCCACGTCGTGTTCGGCAATGCCCGCCTGGTCCCAGTCGTCTTCCCAGCCGATGACCTTGGCGGCGACGTTGCTCAGCCCGTGTTCCACGCAGTGGGCGTTGAGCAGGGCAATCATGGCGTCGGAAAAATCAATGGCGGTGATTTGTTGCACCATGCCGGCAAGCGGGATGGCCAGGGTGCCGGCGCCGCAGCCGACGTCAAGCACCGACCACTGCGGTTGCGGAGCCAGCAGGCGGAGAAACTCTTCGGCATACGCGCTTTTTCTGGCGTGCTGGGCAAAGGAGGCTGCCCGTTTGTTCCAGTGGCTGTTGTCGCTGCGGTCGTTCTTTTTGTGTTTGCGGGCCTCTTGCCAGGCCAGGTTCCAGTCGAGGGTGTGCATGGGGTTCGATGTTTGGCTGAGATTCATGGGATCAGGGCCTCGCGGCGGAGGGCGTCCGGGGTTTGTTCCACCGTGTCAGGTTCGGCGGTGTAATAGGTCGCGCCCGAGGCGCAGGGGCGGCAGAGGGTTTGGCCGTCCAACGCCACATCCCGGCAGTCAAGCACGGTCTCGCCGCAGGCGGCGCATTGCACCTTGCGGGTGGGCCGGCCGGGCATGTCCTTGCACTTGACCGCAACCCGCACCGGGGTGGTCTGGAAGAGGTCGACGTCGTCCATCTCCCGGTAGGCGCGCATCTGGGCCGCTTTTTCATCCAGGTTCGGATAGAGGGCCAGGGCTTTGTCCTGGGCGTCCGGCCGCGAGCAGATGCGCACCGCCTCGCCGGTTTCCAGGTTGAGGAAGGTGGCGGCCATTTTGCCGTTGTCCACGATCTTGAGGCTGCGGCGGCCGACCCGCGAACCAGTGACGGTCATGATCGCGTCGGCGGCGCAGCGGTCGATTTCAACAAAGACCATCAGTTTTTTGCGGTCCTCGCCCAAAGGATCGGCGACGCCTGCCAGGCGCAAACCCAGCATGGCCAGACGCACCCCGATCATCTGCCCTAGACAGAGGTGGCCGTGGAAGGCGACTGCCGCCTGTAAATGGCGTTCAAAGGCTTCTTGATTGCTCATGGTGAGGGCTCCCGTTAAAAGGTGTAGCGGAGATTGGCAAAGACGGTGCGTCCCGGTTCGGGGTAGCCCTCTTCCAGTTCGTAGTCTTCATCCAGCAGGTTTTTCAGGCCGGTTTCAGCGAGGAGTCCGTTGCCGAAGTCGTAGCCGAACTTGACGTTGGCCGTCATGAAGCCGTCGGCCTCCCGCTTGCCGTTTGAGGAGCTAAAGCGGTCTGAATAGATTTCGGCGTCGATCAGGGTGCTCAACCGTTCCATGAAGGTGTATTTGAGATAAGGGACCAGCTTGTGTTCGGGGATATTGATCAGTTCCGTGTCGTCGGTGTGATTTTCGGCCTGGGTAAAGGTGTAGTTGCAGCCGATTTCCAGCGCGTTGGTCAGATAACCGGCCACCTCCAGTTCCACGCCGGAGAGATCGACCTCGCCGATGTTCTGATTTTGGTATTTGGTTTTGCTGGCGTCGTCCGGGTCAGGCACGGTGACCTGCTGGATGTAGTCGCTGACGTCGTTGAAGAAGAGCGTGCCTTTCCAGCGAAAATTTTTCAGATGCCGATTTTCGTACCCGACTTCGTAGTTGATCGATTGCTCAGGGTCCAGATCGGGGTTGGGGAGCGCGGTTCCGAGTTTGTAGGAATAGCGGTCCTTGATCGACGGCAGGCGTGTTTTTTGCGAAACCGAGACGTTGATCGTGCTCTTCTCGGTGGGCAGGTAAAAGAAGCCGATTTGCGGGTTGACTCCGGAGGTGCTTTCCATCGGGAAATCTTCGAGGGTTCCGGAGGCGGTGAGATTCTGCGCGTCCAGGGTCTCGATGGTGTCGTAGCTGACGCCTGCGATGGCGTAGAAGGATTTGGAAAAGGTGATGGTGTCTTCCAGGCCGGCGGAAAGCATCTGGTCGCGGAATTCCTGAATGGGGTCGCCTTCGTTGTGTTCCCGGTGCACGTCGACTTTATAATGCAGCGCCAATTTGAGCAGGTTGTCGGGAATCAGCGGCGTGCCCAGTTCCAGCGAAGCGCCGTTGGTGTAGTCGTCGTACCAGCTTCTGAAGGCGTATTTCTTGGTGATGGTGGTATAGGTGTCGTCGTCGTAACTCCACAGGGAGTTTTTGAAGATGTCGTGATAGGCCCTTGTTTTCACATAGGCTTTGCCGTCCAAATCGGTTTTCGAGGTGAAGTAGTAGCTTTGTTTGTCCCAATAGGGCCACTGCCAGTAGCGCGGGGTTATGCTTGAATCGGTCCCGGTGTAGGGCGGAACGCCCTTGTCGCCGTGCTGGTAGGTGTAGCTGAAGGCGTATTCGTCGTCGCTGTTGGGGGTAAAGCCCAGTTTGACGTTCGCCTTTTCATCCCGATGATAGGAGTTGTTGCGATGGTCGCCGTCTTCGGTTTTGACGGCGGTGAAATCATCGGCCAGCGGAAAATAGTCGCTGTTCACATAGGAGCCGCCGGTCTGCAGATACCAGGAGCCCCTGTTCGTGCCGGCGTTGGCGTAGGTGGTGAAGGCGTCGCCGGAACTGACGCCTATGCCGGCATTGCCCTCCAGGAGTTTTTCCGGCCGGCGCGAGACCAGGTTAATGGCGCCGCCCATGGTGTTGGGGCCGTACAGGACGGAAGTGAATCCCTTGGAGACCACAATCTCGGAGAGGTCGAAGGTGGTGAATCGGCCCAGGTCGGGGTAGCCGTCATAGGGCACATAGATCGGGATGCCGTCGAGAAAGAGCGGCACATGCTTGATGTCGAAACCGCGAACCGATAGGGTTTGCTCGTTCCGCGCCCCGGTGACCGTGGAGGAAACGCCCGGCAACAGGCTGACGGCGTCGCCCACGGTGTTGCGGTCAAAATCGCGCAATTCCTCGGCCGTGATTTTTGCAACCGTGGTGTTTTTGTTGTCCTCGGCATTGCCGCTGACCTCGATCTCGCCCAGGGTAAAGACGCCGGACAATTCGCCAGCCCCGGCGTCGGTCAATGCGTCAGTCAATGCGTCGGTTGGCTCCTCCGCACGCTCTTCAGCCGCTTGCGCGGAGAACGGCGCGGCCAAAACAGCCAGCATCAATCCGGTGACGAGTGGGGCGTTGATTCTCTTGTGGGGCATACTGCTCTCTCCTTTTTCGTTATGAATATACGGAATAACGGCGGGCGTAAAACGACCGGATCGTTGGTTGCAACAGGGGTGGCGCCGTTTGCCCCTGTCGGTTGTTTTGCCGGGTGAAATTTTGTCGCATCTATCCGCTATGTTATTTTGGAATAACGGTGGGCGAAAAAATCACGCGAAGAGAACAATTTCAACGGTTTTAAGCTGGCGAACATACCGGGGACCGGTCAGATGGTCGCGTCCGGAGAGCAGGTCCACCTCGCCGCAGCCGTCGTACAGCGGCTGGCCGTTTTTTTCGAGCACCACCAGAATGCTGTCGCCGTTGGGGGAGTTGAAGATCTCCTGCCAGGAAAAAACAGCCTTGTAGCCGTCGTCCGAGGCGGCCACGACAAACATCTTTTTGGTGTCGTTGTGTTCCGGCGCCAGCACCTCGGCCCGATTGATCACGTCGGCCAGCAGCACGCCCCGGCAGTTGCCGATGCGGCCCTTGGGCTCGCCGCTGCCGCAGATCATCGGCAGGTTGTCGATTTCCAGACAGTCCATGGAGCGGAGGGCTTCGATGGACAGGCTCAGGGGGGCCGTGACCCGGCCAACAACCCGAAGCGGCGCGGCGTTGCCGGTTGGGACGCGTTTGTCGTCGTGTGCAGTGTGCATGGGGTTTCTCCTTTGGGTGGTGCTGAAGCAAGCGGAGCCAGACGTTGCCCTAGCCTTGGCTCCAAAATTTTTTCGTTATATACCTTTTGGAATAGCGAACTTCAAGCAATCTCGGCGCCATTGCCCGATATTGTAATTTTATTATGTGATATTGATAAGTTATTTGATGGTTGCGCGGACCTTGGATCAGGGGGGGCCGAAAGAGTGGCCTGTCGTTGCCGTAATTGTCAACAATGCTACAAATGTCGCGGCGCATATTCATTTTTGTCGACAACGCGCCGCGCTTATCTGGCCCGCCTTGTCTTCCAGGCCGGTTGAAACGCACCAATGGTGCGATTGTCCCTCATTGGCATGATTGGTGCTTTACAAACAGGGATTATTTTCGTATTTCGTTATTCAGTTTCAGGATAACGAAAAAAAGGAGCACACGCCATGGTCAGCAAGCACACGCAAACCACCTCAGTCGCCTCGGATTCTGTTTTTCTCCAGCACATGATTGGCTCTTCGGAGGCCAGGAATCCGGTGGTGTCGCTGCTTGAGGAGATCCACGCCTGCGGTTCGATCAACCAGGCCGCCAAAAGCGTTGGGATGAGCTACAAGGCGGCCTGGGAGCGGATTGAGAACATCAACAACCTCTCGCCCGATCCGCTGATCAGCCGGCAGGTTGGGGGCAGCGGCGGCGGCGGCACCGTGCTTACCGAGGCCGGCCACGAGTTCATCAAGCGGGCCCGTCTGCTGCAGCGAGAGTTCGCCAGCTTTCTCAACTTCTTCTATTTTTCGCCGGAAGAGGCTGTGCACACCTTGAAAACATTACGGAGAATGGAAATGAAAATCAGCGCCCGCAACGTCTGGCTGGGCAATGTCGCTCATATCGAAAAAGGCGCGGTGAACAGCGTGGTCACTGTGGCCCTCAAGGGGCAGGACACCATTGTCTCGGTGATCACCGACAATTCAGTGCAGCGTCTTGGCCTGGAACCCGGTTCCGAGGTGCTGGCCATTGTCAAGGCCCCTTCGGTGATGCTGGGGCTTGAGGTCCAACGACAGAAGATCTCGGCCCGCAACATTCTCGAGGGCGCGATCAGCCGCATCGTCTCCGGGGTGGTCAACGACGAGGTGACCATTGATCTGGCCGGCGGCAACACCGTGACCTCGATCCTGACCTCGGAAAGCGTCCGGCAGATGGGCCTGAAAGAGGGAATGCGGATTGCCGCCGTGATCAAGGCCTCCGACGTCCTGCTGGCGATTGCCTGATTCTGGGCGGACGGCGTTTATTTTTTGGTGGGCAGGTGGTTGCGTTCACCCCCACGAATAAACGGTCAATTGATGTTGTTGGGGTTCGTTCCTCACCCCAACGCACTCCCGGTAGCCACGGACGATCGCCCCGTCGGCCTGCGGCTTGTTTCGTTGAGGGGTATTCGGGCACGATGGGGGGCCGTTGGCGCTGAGCCGAGCGGCGAGGTGGGGAACCGGATGAAGGGGCAAACTGTTTGAGCGCAGCGAGTTATTGCCCCGCCGGTTCCGCACCTTGGCGAACGGGGTAGTCTCAGCGACAGGGCTGCCCTTTCTTTTGTTTCTTATCTTTGGGCAAGCAAAGAAAAGAATGCCCCTCCCGCAGGGAGACAGGGGTGGGATTGCAACCTTGCGTCATGAAACCGAAAGGATGCAATGCCGGCCCGCGTGGGCGCCAGCGAAAACGACAATGGGGGGCAACGGGGAAACATGTTGATATTGTTGGGGTTCGTTCCTCACCCGCAACCTACGCGCTCTGTGCGGCGAATGACCCGCGTAACGCTCCCTGTTTCGTCATCTCTTCCCCCGCGAGATTTCTCCTCGCGGTACTCGTCGAAATGGCGGAGAAGGAAAGTCTAGCGTAGGACGGGCAGGTGGTTGCGCCCACCCACGAATAAACGGCCAATTGATGTTGTTGGGGCTCGTTCCTCACCCGCAATCTACGCTCAGCCATTGCAAACCAAGGGAGATTTCTCCTCGCCGGAAGCTCTTCGCATCTTCTTAAGAATCAAGCGCTTCCGAAACAACGAACACCCGCACTCCTGGCCTTGGCCGGAGTGTCTATTCCAACCCAAAGGAGCATTATCATGAAAAAACTGCAAACCATCTTTGTTCTGCTTGCCGCCAGCCTGCTGTGGGCAAGCGCCTCCCTCCAAGCCGCCGAGGAAATTCGGATTTCGGTCCCGGCCAGTATGACCGACGCCATGAAGGAATTGTCCGCCCAATTCGCGGCCTCGGGCAAACACGCCGCCGTCACCCCCAACTACGGGCCTTCGGGAACCCTGGCCAAGCAGATCGTTGAAGGCGCGCCTGCTGATCTGTTCATCTCCGCCAATCAGAAGTGGATGGACTATCTCCGCGACGAGAAACGAATCGATCCGGCCAGCGAAAAAATTCTCGCCGCCAACACCCTGGTTTTTGTCGGCATGAAGAATCCGGCGGTCACCAAGATGGCCGATCTGGTCGGACTCAAGCAGATTGCCATCGGCAGCCCCAAAAGCGTGCCCGCCGGCGAATACGCGGCTCAGGCCATGGAAAAGGCCGGCATTTACAAGCAGCTGGAAGAAGGGCAGAAACTGGTGATGGCCAAGGACGTGCGTCAGGCGCTGACCTATGCCGACCGCGGCGAGACCGACGGGGCCTTTGTCTACAAAACCGACGCCCTGATGGCGACCCAGGCGGTGATTCTCTTTGAGACGCCGCAGGATCTGTACGCGCAGGTCACCTATCCGATTGCCCTGACCGTTGACGGCGCCAAGAACGCCGAAGCCAAGGCCTTTTTCGCCTTCCTCACCGGGCCGGAAGGGCTGAAAGTGTTCCTCAAATACGGTTTTAGCGCCGCGAAGTAATTCGCAGCCACCGTTTCCCAAGGCGACGCCATGTCCTTTTTGCAACCCTCGGATCTTGACGCGATCCTGCTCTCCTTCCAGGTGGCCTGCACCGCCACCCTGCTAGCAACCCCCCTGGGCGTTGGCGTCGCCTATCTGCTGGTGCACACCCGCATTCCCGGCAAGGCTGTGATCGAGGGGCTGGTCAACCTGCCCCTGGTCCTGCCGCCGGTGGTGATAGGCTATCTGCTGCTGGTGCTCTTCGGCCGCCGGGGCTGGATCGGCGCCTGGTTGATCCGCTTGGACATTCAAATCATCTTTACCCTCACCGGGGCGATCATCGCCTCGGCGGTGGTTGGTTTTCCCCTGCTGGTGCGCTCGATTCGCCTGGGCATGGAATCGGTCGACTCTTCGTATCGGCAGGCGGCCCGAACCCTGGGGGCTGGCGGTTGGGACGCCTTTTTCACCATCACCTTGCCGTTGTCCGGCCGGGCGGTGTTTGCCGGCATGACCCTGATGTTTGCCCGCAGCCTGGGCGAGTTCGGGGCCACCATCATTCTCGCCGGCAACATCCCCGGCGTCACCCAGACCATTCCCCTGGCCATCTACGAATACACCAGCTCGCCCGGCGGCGACCGCATGGCCCTTTCGCTCTGCCTGGTGTCGATTCTGCTCTCCTTTGTCGTGCTGCTCGCCAGCGGCGCGGCCAGCAAAAGCCTGGAGCGGAAGTAAGCATGCAGCTCGACGTTTCAGTGCGCAAACAACAGGGAACCTTTGAGTTCAACGCCGAGTTCAGCCTCACCGGGCGACGCATCGGTCTGTTCGGTCCCTCGGGCAGCGGCAAGTCAACCCTGATGCACTTGATCGCGGGTTTGCTCAAGCCGGACAGCGGCTGCATCCGGCTGGACGGAACCGTGCTCTTTGACGCCGCCGCCGGGGTCAATCTGCCCCCGGAAAAGCGGCGGGTCGGAGTGGTGTTCCAGCATGCGCACCTCTTTCCCCATCTGAGCGTGCGCCGCAACCTGCTGTACGGCTGGCGGCGCACCCCGGAGGCGGATCGCCATATCGATCCCGAGGCGATCATCGAGGTGCTCAACCTTGCGCATCTCCTCGACCGGGGCGTCAATCTGCTCTCCGGCGGCGAGCGCCAGCGAATCGCCCTGGCGCGCACAGTGCTGACCTGCCCGCGTTTGATCCTGATGGACGAACCGCTTACCGGTTTGGACGAGGAACTGAAATTTCAAATCATCCCCTATCTCAACAAGGTGTTTGCCCGCTTTGACATCCCGCTGCTGTTTATCAGCCATTCGCTGTTGGAGATGCGGCTGATGACCGAGCAGGTGCTGGTGGTGGGCGAGGGCAGGGTGGAGCGGGAAATGGCCACCGAAGAACTGGCCCAATCCGCCTGGGTCGCGCCCCGGCAGGGTTACGTTAATCTCCTGCGTCTGGGGCGGCCGCAACCCCACGGCGATCTCTGGGCCTACCCGTGGGGCGATGCGCGGCTGGTGCTGACCGACGAAAGCGACAGCGACGAGAACGTCGTTGAGCTGGATTCCAGGGAGATTTTGCTGTTCAAGCGGCACCCCGAGGCCACCAGCGCCAGAAATATGCTCCCCTGCACGGTGGGTAAAATCTTCACCGTGGGCAACCGGGTGCGGGTGGAGCTGCATTGCGGAGCGCAGCAATTGATTGTCCAGATCGTGCCTGAATCCTTGCGGGAGTTGGAGCTGGCGGAGGGGAAAGAGGTGGTGGCGGTGATCAAGGCCTCGGCCTTCCGGCGATTGCTGTAGGCGGCAATCGATCCGGTTCAAACAAAATCGGCGGGCCGCCTATACGCGACGGCCCGCCGATCTTCACAACACGACGTGGTCGATCATTTCTTGTGACAGGTTGTGCACTTGACCAGTTCCGGCTTGTCCTTGGCCTTGGCGTGACAATCTTTACACAGGGCATGGGCCGCGTTCTTGAAGGTGTTGATCTTCTCCGGCATGCCGGCCTTGCTGTTGTGGCAGGTCTCGCATTTTTCTATTTTTTGTCCTTCCACATAGGCGACGCGCTTGCCGTCCTCGCCCTTGCCGTGATGGCAGGCGCCGCACTCCAAACGAGCCTGGTGCGCCCCGTGCGGGAACTGCGCCGGTTTGGGGGTGGTGGCCGGGTCGACCGTGGCCTGCAGAGTCATCTCCGCCGGCCCCTTGTCGGCGGCGTTTGCCGTGCCGCCAAGGCCGACGGCGCAGCTGCACGCCAAAATAGCGCTGAAAATCAGTCCTTTGTTCATACACTCCTCCTGTTCTTCATGGTGAGACGATAAAAAGCCGCCGTCTGCAAGCGATGCCCGCCGGCTGCGGCCACACGAAAGGTTTGTTGCTCAGTCGTCTGCATGCAGGACAACCGCAAAACAGTTGAACGTCACCCAGACCGCTTCTCCGGCCTGGAGTGCAAGGGCTGCGGCGCCGCTGGTTGAGGCCAAGGCGCACAATTCGGTGGAGTCGTCAATCCGCGCGACAAATTCAGTGCTCACTTTGCCTGCGTTGATGCGGACGATCTCTCCCTGAAACCGATTGTCGGCGCTGCAGGCCAGGGGGGCCGTTCCCTGATGCAGGGTGATCCAAGGGGCCTTGACTTCGGCGGTGACCAGACGGCCGGGCCGCAGTCCCAGCCGTTCCAGACTTTCGTTGGTAATGATCGAGGAAATCCGGTGGCCGCCCAGGGTGAGCAGGGTGATCCGGGCTTGGATGTCGCCGTTTTGAATCTCCACGATCTTGCCGAAAAAGGTGTTCCGGGCGCTGGTTTTGCGGGTCGCTTCCCGATCCATGAACAGCTGGGTCGCCCGCTGCAGTTCCTCGTCGGAAAAGGAAACATGGGCGACCGTCAGGCTGGGCGTGGATTGGCCGAGCAGTTTTTGCACCGCCGGCAGGGGCATGTTGCCGCGCACCAGTTCCACCGCCCGCGCCCTGCGGATCATTTCCGGGCCGCCCAAACGCTTGGCAAAGCCGCAGGCCTCGGCGCGTTGGTAGAATTTCCTGCGGACAAAGGCCGGATCAACCGAAAAAAGATTGCCCAGCGAATCGCGGAAATCGGGATCGGCCAGGGCTTGGCGGATCTCTTCGCTCAGGTGTTCGCCAATGGCAATGGTGCGCTGGCAGCGATCCGGGGCGTCCAGGTCGCGGATGCACACCGCCTGGCCGTCAATGTCGGCAAAGGGGTCCATGGCCAGGACTTCGTTGAGCTTGGCCCCGGTGTAGCGGATCAGCAGAAACACAATCAGGATGCGGCGGCGGGCCAGCCGGACGTCGCGCCGGGGCGTCTCGTCGATCCACTGGCGAAACGAGGCTTCCAGTTGCGCGAGTTGCATGGTGTCCAGGCAGGGGTCGGCATTCTGAGCGCTTCCGTTGTTTCCTTGATCGAAACCCGCATGTGTTTGAGGTGAGGATTTTTCCATTCTTATTCCATTTTTAAAGCAAGCGAAGCATGGTGCACAGCGTACAACATCGCCGACGAAGGTCTGTCGTTTCGAGCGAAGTGAGAAATTTCGCGCCTTAACGAGGTTTTCCTTCGCGAGATTTCTCCTCGCTGTGCTCGTCGCGATGACGAAACGGCGCGCTTCACGGTTGAAATAGAAATGGAATGAGCTGCCCCATCGTGCATTGAGAATGTACGTGTCCGCACCAGTTTTTTTCACGCCGCCGTCACGTCAAAATCTAACGGCTAACGGCCCTACATCGCAGGGGTTGTGCCCTTGTCGCTTTTTTTAAAGAGAATGAGAGGACAATTTTTACAGATGTCGGCTCCTGGGAATGGATTGCCAGGACGGGTTATGGAAATGCCGCCTTTTTCCTGGAGACGGGACCTCATCCGTTCTGTAACGGCCAGCATGTGTTCGCCAGGGATGGCGACATTGATTTCTCCACGTTCGGTTTTGCCCGAGTTGTAGCTGCCGCTGCACGCAAGAAACAAATTAGCCTGTTTCTCGTTAAAAGCAAAGACATTGCCGCCGCACGCCGCAGAGTTTACGCTCAAGGAAGGGCGAAAAGGATGGACGTCCTGGATCGCCATCCAATCCCCCAAAATATGGTAGGCCTGCATATTGTCGCAATAAAAGTGCACCACGTCAGGCGGGTCTACAGTGTGGGCCAAGGGGCCGACAGAGACGGCCAGCAGTTTGCGCTTGGTTAACCGAGGCTTGCCTTCCACCACACGTTGCGCCTGATCGAGGCCCGTGCAGTATTTGAGGTGGCTTTTCACCTCGCTTTCATCAAGTTCCTTCCAGCCAAAAACATAGCGAGCGTTGGCGCACCCCAATTTTTCCTGCTCCACAAGCACCGTAAGGCCTTCCATGCGTGCTCCAATCTCAGCCTGGCAGAAGGTGAGCGCTTTGGCCGGCGTGTAATGCGGCGAGTTTGCCTGGAAAGCGGCAAGCTCCGTCGGATCAAAGAAATATTTTATGGCAACAGGGGCATGCATAAGGCGCAGCTCGCGCATGAGGATTTCCTGTATCTCCGAATAGTCAATTGTGGACATGCGTATCTCCAATTGTACGTCTCCTCGGCCGGGGGCGGGGAGGAGACGTGAGTGTGTGATTATGACAAATCAGGTTCGTTTGTTTGAAAAAAGAGGATCAGCTTTTGGCCATGGGCGCCTGCGGCACGCCGCCACTGTGGCATTCCATGCAGTTGGGCTGGGCGTTGATGCCGTGATCGGAGATCGGCGTCCAATCGCCCTGTTCCTCGTATTTGCCGTCCTTCCAGGCATTGAGCAACTCGACCAGATGATAGGCGACGCTGGCGGTCACCCGGGCGCACCGGTCTTTGCGCTCGGGGCTGCCCACGGGTTTGTCGGCAACCGCCATCCATTTGCCCACCGAGACGTGACAAAGAGGCGATTCGCTGATGGTCTGCGGGATGACGGCGTGGATCTTCGGTTCTTTCGGTTTGAATACCGGCAGGGCAGACTCGCAATACCACTGCATCACGTCCGTGCCGATCTGGTGGCCCGCGTCGGCGCCGGCGATTCGGGGACCGATGATCAGGTTGGAGACGATGTTCGCCCCGGCGTTGGAACCGCAGATCGTGCCCCAGCTGGCAATGCCGCCTTCAAGGAAGACAAAGGCATCGATGGGAAAGGAGGTGTAAGGCTCGCCCACCTTTTCCCTGAGTTGGGTGAACACGCTGCTGATCACCGCGCAGCCGCAGAAAACGCGGTACCACTCTTTGTAGGCAAGTTCGGCGGTGACGGTCGGGTCGAGTTTTTCGTAGGGCCAGGGCCATTTCTCGGTGGTTCCGCCTGTGGCCTGGGCCGGACGAAGCAGCCCGCCCAGATGCGTCAGGGCGGCGGTTGTGGCCAGCGCCCCTGTGCCGAGCATCCACTGCCGGCGGGACAATCCCTTGTTGGTGTCGTTGTTTTCAGAAGGCATGGTGTGTCCTTGGGTTGAAATCATGGATTGGTGAGAAGCACTCATTTCTTGGTGTGACAGACGCCGCAGCGGGCGAGCTCCTTGTCCTGCTTGAGGTGACATTCCATGCAGAGCAGATGACTGGCTCGCTTGAGGGTGGCGATCATCTGCGGCATGCCGGCCTTGCTGTTGTGGCAGGTCTCGCATTTTTCGATTTTTTGACCGGGCACATAGTCTGCCATTTTGCCGCCCGGCCCCTTGCCGTGATGGCAGCCGTCGCATTCCAGCCACTGATGGGCCTGATGTGGTAGATAGGCCGGCTTGGCCACTTTTTCCGCATCCAGTGCGGCTTGAATCACCACCTGTTCCGGTCCCTTGTCGTTGTCGGCGCGGGCGATTCCAGCCCAGCCGCTGAACGTGGCGCACAGCGCAAGCGCGGCCGCGCACCCAATAGAAAAGCGCATAGATTTTTCTCCTTGTTGTTTCAATTGATTGTGGAACTGCGTAGGCGCCTGGCGGCGATTTTTTGCTTTCGATATTTTTACAAAAGTATAGCGATGGCGGCAAGCGAAAAGAGCAGGTCCCGTGTTGATAGCCCGTCGGCAACAGATTGATTTGTAGGGAAAAGTGGAGAGGATGCGAGGGGGTTACGGCTCAATGCCGAGCTGCGGCGGCCAGGAGGACAATATCAATGCGCAAAAGCGCAAACCCTGCAGGCCGCTAGGCCGCTTGCAACCTGGGCTATTCCCTGCCCAGGCGTCGGGTGAGGACGATAAGCAGCAGGGAAATTGCGCCAAGCAAGGAAACAAGGGCCAAGGCCCGTTCGTATTCGCCGGTGAACACGGCGTTGTAGACTTCCAGGGAGATGGTGTTGGTTCTGCCGGCAATGTTGCCGCCCAGCATCAGGGTGACGCCGACCTCGCCCAGAGAGCGGGCAAAGGCCAGCGACAGGCCGATGGCAATGCTGGTGCGCAGCGAGGGGAGAACAACCCGAAAAAAGATGGTGGTTCGCGATTTGCCCAGCACCGAGGCGGTCTCGATCAGGCGGTTGGTTTCGTTGCGAACCGCCGCCTGCACCTGCTTGACGATCAGGGGCAGGCCGGCAATGAAGGCGGCCAGGACCACGCCCCAGAAGCTGAAGATCAGCTCAACGCCAAGGGCGTTTTTGAGCCAGGAACCAATGCAGCTGCGCCGTCCCAGCAGCATCAAAAGGAGAAAGCCGGTGGCGATCGGCGGGAAAATCAGCGGCAGGGTGACGACGAAATCAAGCAGCGAGAGCAAGCGGCCTGCGCCGCGCCCCAGCACAACCCCCAGGCCAACGCCGCACACCGCCAAGAGGGGCATGGCGATGGCGGCGACTTTCAGGCTGAGGGCGATGCAATCGCGGGTGACCGGTTCCCGGAAAACGGTCAGCAACCAGGAACAATCGATCATTACAAGCCATGCTGTTTGATCAGGGCCTGAGCTTCCGCTGTCTGCAGGAAGGCGACGAAAGCGTCGGCCGCCTTGGCGTGCGGGCTCTGCTGCATCCGTTTGGCGACGATCAGAACCGGCGAATACAGGGTTTCGTCCACCGGAAGCACTCGCCCAACCTTGGATGCCACGGCCATGGCCTCGGTCAGGTTGATGAATCCGACGTCCACTTCGCCGCTGACCACATAGGCGGTCACCTGCGGCACGGTTCCGACCACCAGCAGTTTGGGCTGCACCTGGTCCCATACGCCCTTGCGGGTGAGGAATTCGGCGGCGGCGTGGCCATAGATAGCCTTTTTGGAATCAGCCACGGCAATGCGGGTCACCGCCGGGTCGGTCAACTGGTCGAGGCTGGCGAGCTTGCTTTCCTTGGCGGTCACCGCGACCAGCTTGCCTCTGCCAATCACCAATTCTCCGGAAAAAGCAAGGTCCGTGGTCTCCAGATGGCTCTTGTCGCCCAGGATAAAGTCGAAATTGCCGCTCTCCTTCACCTGGGGAACGATCTGGCCCATGTTGCCGAACACCTGCTGCACCTGAATGCCGGATTGGGCGGTGAAGGCCGCGCAGGCCTGCTCGACCAGTCGTTTGTACCCGGCGCCCGCCGCGATGATCAGCCCGTCTTCGGCCAGGACAGTGGTTGCCTGGCAGCAGATGAGCAGGATGAACACCGCAACACATCGAAAAAAACGCATACGTCCTCCAGAGTGATGTTGAAAAGTTGTCATGTAGCAACAGTTGGTTAGGCGGAAATCGGTTCCGCTGCTTGGGATTCTTGCTGAACTTCTTGCCGAGTCTCTTGCAGCCGGTGCAGGTCGTCCATGAGCAGCGCCTTTTGCCGGTTCAGCCAGCCGGCATCCTCTCGGCCCTGACGCAGGGCAACGATCTGCGCCGGCACGCTCAGGGCCTCGGCAAGGTCGTGGGTCACCTGCACAATGGCAAGCTGCGACTCTGCCTGGGCGTGACGCAGCATCTCGCGAAGCAGGCGGCGGTTTTCCATGTCCAGGGCGGAAAAGGGTTCGTCCAGCAGCAGCAGTCTGGGGCGGCTGGCCAGGGTCTGGCAGAGCGCCGCCCGCTGCCGTTCGCCGCCGGAAATCTGATGCGGCCGTTGGTGAGCGAGATGGCCAATGCCCACGGCCTCCAGGAGTTCCGCCGAATCACCCGGCCCGTGCAGCGCAAAGCGGATGTTTTGTCGCAGGGTCATGTGCGGGAAAAGCGCATATTCCTGGGAGAGAAAACCGATGCCGCGATCACGGGGATGCGTGTGCCGGCCGGTGGCGGCGTCGTCCCAGCATCCGCCGTTGAAGCGGATGCGTCCGCCGTCAATCGGTTCCAATCCAGCGAGACAGCGCAGGGCCGTGGTTTTGCCCGATCCCGAAGGGCCAGTCAGGATCACCGTGGCGCCGGGGGCGCAGCGCAGACTTACCTCCAGCGTGTACTGGGCCAGCCGTTTGACCAGCACCGCCTCCAGGCCGAGGTCGCTTCCCGCAGGATGTGGCATCACGTGTTTGTGGCGCCTGATTGCAGGATTGCGTCCATGATCTCGACCAGTTGTTCCGGGCAGGTGATCATTGGACAGTGACCGGAATCGAGTTCGTAGGTTGGCCAGGAAAAGGCCCGGGCTTTTTCCGCCATTTCGCGGATAAAAGGACTCATGGTCTGAAGGCAGGCGATGTGGCTGGTGGGCGTCTTGGCCGGATCAAAGACGCCGGGAAAAGGGGTGTGAAAGGCCCGGTAAGGAAACGGGCGAAGACGCGCCTCAAACCAGGTCGCCTCCGGTTCGGCCACGCCAAACACCTTGGCCGGCCAGGGGCGGACCAGATCGTTTTCCAGGCGATGCATCTGCAACATCTGGCTGAACTGCTCGCCGGCTATTTCAACAAAACTACGGTTGGACTGGGGGATGGCCGCATCGACAAAGATAGCCTGACGGATGCGCGCGGGACATTGCATCATCAGGGCGCCGCAGATCAGGCCGGAGAAGCTGTGGCCAACGATCACCACATCCTTGAGATCCTCCATGTCCAGATAGTTAGTCATGTCCTGGATGGAGCCGTTCAGGTCGTCTTCCGGGCGAACGGTCCGGGCGAGATAGCCGCAGCCGGACAGGGTGGGGGCGTGGACCGCATGTCCCCGGGCGCGCAGCAGGAGCGCCGTCTTTTGCCAGACCCATCCGCCCTGGAAGGCGCCGTGGGTCAGTAACAGGGTTGCCATTGTTCAATCCTCCGTCAGGAAATGTTCAGTCAGGTTCAGTCAGTGCAAGCGTGCGATAGCGCTTGGCTAGAGTCGCGCCAGCAGGGTTAGCAATCCGGCGCTGCAAAAAATAATCGGCAGGAATTGCAGGAAAAATTGTCTGTTGGTCAGTTGGGTCGCTTCGCCGAAATCTGCTTCGCAGCCAATCTCCGCGTTAAAGGTTGCAAGCGAAGAGCCGCAGACAACCTCGATCAGGTAGCAGGCAATCAGGCACAGCAAAACAGCAATCATCATTTCAGGGTCTCCTTGTCGCCAGGGAAAGGGAAGCGTTCGAGCATCGGTTATGCGGCAAATCTAGGCGGCAAATCGTTCGTCGCTGCGATGATGCACGGCATTGGCCGATTTTCCCTCGAACCAGCCGAACCGGTCGGCGTTGCAGCGATCAAAATCAGCCACATAGGGTTTGATGTCGATCACCGGGGTGTTGTTCAGCACGTCAATGCATTCAAGCTGTACCGTGTTGCCGGACACGCCCTTGAGCCGCATGACCGAGAGGCCGATGGGGTTGGGGCGTTTGGGCGAGCGGGTGGCAAATATGCCGTGGCGGTCGGTGTCGAGAAAGGGTTTGACCATGAGGTCAAACCCCACGATTTCGTGCAGATGATAGAGCACGTACACGTGGGAGAACCCTTCCAGATCCTTCAAGCCCTCACTGTATTCAGGCAAAACGTCAATGGTTCCTTCCACGCCATGACCGCCGATGGGCTGAATGGGCATTCCTTTGATTTCAGTGAACGGCGTCTTGAAAAATCCGATGGGGGTGTATGCTATATTCATGGTTTTATTCTCATGTTGAAGATTTTATCTGTTCATTTGCATGGTTTTGATGAGGATTGCGGTGCGCTCCTGTCCCTTCGATATGCAAAATTAGAACAACGGATTGCAAAATATTTTTCTAAAAAATAAATTAAATGACGGGGAGATTTTTTCTCTGTAAATGCCTCGATAAAATACAATGAAACCAGCAAATAATGAACTGGTGGGTTTCCGCTAACTATTTGCCAGGCTGCATGGTGGTCCCCGTTATTATTAATTAAAATAACCAGTTGGCTTGACATGCCGCCTGTCTGGTGCGACTATAGAGACACACGGGGCGGCATCTGCTTGCTGTCCCATCACTGCAATTTTATTTTGGAGGTTCACCATGGCATTAAGCGCAAGAAACCAATTGAAAGGCAAAGTCGTTGACATCAAAAAAGGCATGGTCATGGCTGAGGTTACTCTCGAAGTCGCCCCGGGGGTCAATGTTGTTGCCGCCATCACCACCAGTTCGGTGGAGCGCTTGGCTTTGGCCGTCGGCAAAGACGTCGGGGTTGTCATTAAGGCCACCAGCGTAATGATCGACGCTTGAGCGTCTCCGGTGTTTGCTGCGCCCCTGCCTCTGTGAACCGGCCAGGAGAGCAACGAACGCCGACACTGTTCATCCCCGCGCTGTCGCCGCCCTTCGTTGTTTGTTAAACGAATAACGAAGGGGGCGATGTCTCACCTTCGGATGTTTTCCCCGCCTTGTTCCCACGCTCAGTAGTGCCGCGCCCGTTCCTCGATAATTGAGAGCCAGACCGGCTCAAATCGTTGCCAATACGATTTGACCGTGCGCGCCCCTTTTGCTGTTAACTCCACATGGTCGGCGTTTTGGGAATTGCCCTGGAAATCAACCAGGGGCTGCGAGAAGACGCTGTTCATCTCCAGAATCAGGTCGCGGGCATGTTGGCGGTCGATTTTCGACACCTTGGCCGCCTTGGTCAGCGAACCTAACGCTTCAATTTCGTTCAGAAGAACCGCTTTTCGGTATCCCAGGGAAGCGCCTTGCTCCATTTCGATGATCACGCAGCAGTCCGGTGGAATCATACACGCCTTTTTCATAACCGTTTCTCCTTTGACTCGCTATTCAAAAGTAGAATAACGTGCGGTGAAAAAAATGCGCACTCGGTGCGCGACTCAAACGCTCATAACAGCAAATACGATGCTCCAGGAAGTGGATTGTCGTTTCTGCAGGGTGGTTGCATGACCCCGAGCCTGCGGCGACGCGCCTGGAGATTCTCTATCTGATATTTAGCAAACGGAGGGCCAATGAAGCGTTGAAATGTAAATAACATTAAAAAACAAAGTGTTATGTGGTTGTTGATCTTTGCCAATAGCTGGGTGACGTTTTTCGCTGAGCAATTTTGTCCAACAATGAGCGACATTTTGGACGCATGTATGACAAAAAAGAACAGCCGTCGACCGAGGCCCTCGGGATGGAGCGTGCCATTGTCGGTCAGCACGGAGACTGAGCGGCAATGTGCGCACACCGGATGGTTGCAAGGTTTCCTCGTCGTTATTGCAGTGCTCTTGCCAGCCCATTCCCCTAGCAGAGTGGCCGCTGACACCCATGGGGTTGATACATTGCCTATACAGAATATATTCGTTTTTAACTTATTGTGTTGGCGTCAATAATCAGGGTTAATACACCCTGATAGGATGGTTCTGCACTGGAAAGTGATATCATTTTCCAAGAGGCAATCGGATAACCTGAGCCAAATCGAGGTGAGACGCTATGGAACACACAAGTGGACAGATGCACATGGGATGGTTGCCGGATTATCCTGATTTCAGGGATTACACCGTGAAACACGATGAAGTGGCGTCAAGCCGCAAGGCCTTGGGGCAAAAAGATTCCGTCAAGGCTATGCTTGCCAAAACTGGAGTGACGAAGTCGACCGGCGCAACCCTGCCGGCGGCGGTTGATTTAAGGCCCTGGTGTTCTCCCATTGAGAACCAGGGTTCGCTTGGTTCCTGCACGGCCAACGCCGGCGTTGGGATAGTCGAGTACTTTGAAAGAAGAGCCTTTGGCAAACATATCGATGCCTCCCGGCTCTTTTTGTATAAAACCACGCGCAACATGATGAAAGCCACCGGGGACACCGGCGCTTTTCTGCGCTCAACCATGGGCGCCTTGGCGCTCTTTGGCGTGCCGCCCGAAGAATATTGGCAATATGTGGTCGCTGATTTTGACAAGGAGCCCTCAGCGTTCTGCTACGCCTTTGCCCAAAATTATCAGGCCATCAGCTATTATCGGCTTGACCCGCCTGGAGTTGCCAGGGACGCGTTGCTCAATCAGATCAAAACCTACCTTTCCGCAGGACTTCCCTCCATGTTTGGGTTTACCGTCTACAGTTCGTATACTCAGGCGTCGGCAAACGCAGGAAAAATTCCATTTCCGACCTCTGGCGAGAAAATTGTCGGCGGTCATGCCGTTGTCGCGGTTGGTTTCGACGACAGCATCAAGATTAAAAACACCGCTTATAATGCAAAGGAAACCACCGGCGCCTTGTTGATCAGAAACTCTTGGGGAACAGGATGGGGAAGCGGCGGTTATGGCTGGCTGCCTTTTGAGTATGTCCTGAAAGGATTGGCTGTCGACTGGTGGTCGCTGCTGAAAAACGAGTGGATTAACACTGGAGAATTCAAAGTGTGAACGCCTTTTAATTGATCAGTAAAACAAATAGTTGGGTGCTGGCTTTCGTTGAAGCGCACGATGTTGTGGCAAGCGATTGATTCCCTTGAAATGCCCCCGGCATGGCCGTGGGGCATTTCGCATGCTTTTTTATGCCTTCCAGTCGAGCACGGCGGTTATTGGGTAATGGTCCGAGGGGAAGAGGTTCCCTTGGCGAAAACGATCAATCTGCGCATCCAGAACCCGGAAATGCGGCGAAACCAGGATCCAGTCGATGTCCGTCGGCTCCTCGGGGCGGCCAAAGCCGTGGAAGGTGGGGGCGTCCGCTTGGTGCGGATGTGCCTGGCAATAGGCGTCAATTAAGGCGCCGTCGCCGGTCAGGAGGCGGTAGGCGTTGGATTGCTTGTTAGCGTTGAAGTCGGCGGTGACGATCAGCGGGGTTGCTTTGCCCCGCTGATCGAGCCATTGCCGCAGGCAGTCGGCGTCGCCGTCGACGGCCGCTGGTTGGTAATCAAAATGGGTGTTGACGTAGGTCAGCGCCGAGCCCGTTGTCCGGCAGGCGAGCCGTGCCCAGCTCACGGTGCGCGGATAGGCGCTGTCCCAACTGATGCTGCCGGGGATTTCCGGGGTTTCGCTCAGCCAGAAGCAGCCGCAGTCGAGCAGGGTGAATGCCGCGCGGCGAAACAGCAGGGGGGCCATTTCCAATCCGGTGTCGCCCGGCCCCCCCCGATGGACGCCAAAGAAATGGTAGTCCGGCAGGGCCAAGCGGACAAAATCCGCCTGGGCGTCGTCGCGGCATTCCTGGAGACCGAGCAGGTCAGGCGCAAAGGCCTGGATTCGCGCCAGGGCCAACCCTTTGCGATGGTTCCAGTGATTTTCCCCGTCGTCGGCTAGGCCATAGCGGATGTTAAAGCTCATCACCTTGATCATGGCTCGGTTCTCCTGCGGCCATGCCGCCTGTTATTTTGCCCGATCCAGCATTTTGCGGATGCCCGCCATCTGCTCCTTGCGGCTCAGATCCGGGAAAAAATCCTGGTCCACGCAGTTGCGATAGCTCCACTCCGGGGTGGTTTCGGTGCGATAGGTCCAGAAGAACCAGCCGGCGTATTTCTCAAAGGTCAGCACCTGGGCCGAGGCGTAGCCGCGAAACGCCGCCGACATCTGGAATTCGTCCATGGCGTCCAGGGCATGGTTGAACGGCCCCTCCGCCCACAGCGACACCACCTTCAAATCGAGCCCCAAACTCCATTCGCCGCAATAGACCTGATAGCCCGAATCGCGAATGATCTCGTCCGCCTCGTCGCGCAGGTCCACGGCGCTCTTGCGGATATGGCCGAAGATGTCCATGTCGATGTCGTCGCGCGCAAAGCATTGATAGCGGTGGATGTCGATGGCCACGTTGCGGAATTCCGGCTCCTGGAGAAACCCCGCATACTCCCGGAAGCTGCGGAAGCCGTCGTGGAACACCACCGTCGCCCGTTCGGGCGGACAATGGCGGCGGATGCGGTGGTAGGCCTCCAGGGTGAACCGCTTGAGCAGGTCGGTGGGGATGTCCCAGCTCGGCTCGTTGAGCGCCTGGACGCCGTGCAGCGCCGGGTGATCCTTGTAGCGCTCGGCCAGCCGCTCCAGCACGTTCAGGGTGTGTTCGATGTACTCCTCCTTGGTGTGCCATTCGCACACCCCCAGGATGCCGCCGTTGTCAAAGCCGTTCTGGCAGCCCGGCGCGGCGTGGAGGTCCAGGAGCACCCGCAGGCCGAACTCCGAGGCCCACTCGAACACCTTGTCGACGATTTCGATCCCCCCGACCACAAAGGGATGTTGGATCTCCTTGTAGCTGGGGTGATAGGGATAGTCCTTGCCGAACAGCCAGTGACCGACGGGCAGGCGCACCGCGTTGATCCCGGCGCGTTGCAGCCAGGCAAAGTCGTCGCGGGTGATAAAGGTGTTCCAGTGGCGATGCAGCCGCCGGGTGGCCTCGGCCTCGCCCAACTCGACGCAGTAGGCGGTTTCGTCGGTGGCCTGCAGACCTTCAAACAGGCTGGGCGTGATCCACTTCTCCAACACCAGCCAGCCGCCGAGATTGACGCCGCGCAGTTTGTCGCCGTACAGTGGGCCGCCGTGTTCACGCATTGTTGGGGTCGTCATCGAGGATCTCCTGAAGTGTGGGTTTTTACAGGGCCAAACGGCGTGAATAGAACGATTCGCCGTTGGCCATATGGGTAATGGTGATCAGGGTCGAGTCAGGGAGCTGCTCGCAGATCAGCCGCAGCATCCGTTCCTCGTCTTCGGGTTTCAACGAGTCAAAGGCCTCCTGGAGGAAAATCCACTGGGGCCGGTTGAGCAGCAACCGCACCATGCCCAACCGTTGTTGCTCTTCCCGGGTCAAGGAGTGGAGCCAGTTGTCTTCCTGATCAAGCTGTTCGATCAGATGCTCCAGGCCGGCCATGCGCAGCGCGTCGTTGATCTGTTCCAGGGTAAACACCCGGCGGGAGGAGGGGTAGCAGATGGCGTTGCGCAGCGAACCCGTGGGCAGATGCGGCCGGGGCGGCATGAAGAACAGCCGGCCTTGGCTGGGCAGTTCGATGACGCCGCTGCCCCAGGGCCGAATCCCGGCAATGGCGCGAAACAGTTTGGCCCCGGTGAAGGCGTTGCCGGTGATCAGCACATGCTCGCCCGGGGCAATCTCCATATTGAGGTTCTTCGCCAGCACCGGGCCTTCGTATTTGGCGATGCTCAGATCGCGGAAGGCCAGCACCGGCCGATCGGAACACTTCACCTGAATCCAATGGTCGGGTTGGGCGAGTTCCTCGTCTAAGGTTTCCAGCGTCTTCAGCAGGCTGAGAACGCGCTCCACCGAGGCGCGCCATTCGGCGATCCCGCCCAGGTTGTTGACCGGCCAGGAAAGGGCGCCGGTCATGTGCTGAAAGGACTGGGCGGACTGCATCAGGTCGCCCAGGGTGATCTTGCCCAGAATGTAGCGGGGCGCGACCACCAAAACCGGAAAGGCCATCGACAGGGTGGAATAGCCGGTGCCGAACATCACAATATTGCGCCAGGCCTTGGTTTGCTCGTTCCACACCTTTTGTATCTTGCAGAACAGGGTGCGGAATTGATGCCGCTCGCACCCCTCGGCATGGATCAGGGCGATGGCTTGGCTGTTTTCCTGCGCCTCCACCAGCCCGGCGCGGAATTTGGCCTCGGCCGATTGGCGGACATTGGTGGCCCCGGTCAACGGCTGACCCACCCACCAGCCCAC
>NZ_JAVBXR010000005.1 GCF_030824455.1 Desulfobulbus sp. | reverse complement strand
CGCTTAAAACTTTATGTTACCATAAAGCCTCCAAGGACTCGCTACCCAGTGGTTGGCCTACCTTCTGGGGCGGGATTCACACCCGCTGGACTACACGACCTTGCCCGGCCGCACTCAAGATATCTCCTGTTTATGTTTACCGATCCGGAATACCCATTTCTGGCGCGCACCCTTTAATCTCAACAGTCTTTCTGATTGGTAAAGATAATGGCTCGCAAGAATGAATCTCCTTACATTGCCCATGTATTCGTTTGCACTAATGATCGTGGTGGTGCAAGAAAATCGTGTGCCGACTGCGATAGCCTGACGGTTAAAGCTAAACTCAAAGACGCTGTTCAAGAAAAAGGGTGGAAAGGGAAGGTGAGGGTTTCCACTTCAGGATGCATGGGGCTTTGTGCAGATGGTTCCAATGTGATGATTTATCCACAGAAAATATGGTTTTCCGAAGTGTTGACAGGTGACGTGGACGAAATCATTTCAACCATTGAAAAATTTGTAGAAGCTGGAAGTTGAAAACTTTCGCGATTGTGAGGAGTTGTTAGATTCATTTCAGCCTGCTTGATGATTGATGCAATTTTTCCCATTCTCGCCACTCTATTGTTTTTTTCAAAAAAAAGCATGATCTTCTCCGAATCATGCTTTTGTGTGGAATTTTGCAATACTTTTAAAAAATCCGATTTTATGGACGCGGAAAACAGGACTCCTCCGCACCTCCCAAATTGGTTTGTTTTTCCTCGCGACGCTGTTCACCTTTAGGCGTCTCATTCACTTGATTGTGTTTCTTCGCCCAAACAAGGAATCCGTAGATTGCGAATCCATAAACAACTGTAGCCCCTATAATCTTGAACATTTATTCCTCCTCGCAACGTATAGATTTCAGAACTGCTTTAATATCCGCACACAGCGCAAATCACCCTTAAATCCTTGCCATTTCTCACCGTAAGATCATTGCCAAGCATCTCCCCGAAGGTGATATGATGGCCACACTGCAACACGAACTTCTTCCCGTGGAGTTCCCGATGGAGGATCTCCTTCAGCACCTCTGGTCCCTGATACCGCTGTTTCTGTTCTCTGTTCATTGCATTCTCCATGAAAAAGAAAAGCCCGCCAAGTGATTACCCGGCGGGCTGATTTGATGCTCTTGATGGCCATGTTTAGTGCCGCGACAGCAGGTGTCTCTGCGCATAAAACTCAGCCAACGAAGATGGCGGGTCGATAGCCCTAACGTCTCTATAGGTGTCCAGCATCCCGTTCAGCATCCTGTTCTTCTTGGGCAATGTCAGCAAATTGCTGTCGCGGAGCACATCGGTGACGGTTTCATGAAATCCCCAAAGGGTCGGGTCATACACACCGCCGAAATACAACTCACTGAACCGGGCAAACTTGCTGGGCGGGATGATGCTGTTGGTCATGATCTCCACCAGCAAGATTTTGGCGTCCCACTCGGTCAAGGAGAAGTTCTTTAAACCCTCATGCCAAGCCTGGAATTTGGTCAGATTTGACACCATTTTCTTCATGGCCCGATACGCCATGAACTCCAGTTCGTCATAAATTAATCCTTTGGTGTGCCGCCTGAATTCAACAAACTCCCCACTGAAGGCGAGATTCTCGCAGACAAAAACACGGGTGCCAGCTGTGATGCCAAGAGCCATGGATTTGTCCATGGAATTGCGAATGCCGATGGACCAGCACAATTCATCGCTGCCACCGCTTAAATCCCAGATGCCAAACATCCGATTGCCGTTATTGGCCAACACATATTCGGTTTTGATGATTTCTAATCCGGTGGCCACCACACCAGAACGAATTGCGTCAAGGACCTGCCGGTGATGCACGGGATGGAAGGAGTTGGTGAAAGGAACTGCCGGGACCTGAATGACTTCTGCCTCGGTTACTCTATTGTTGCCGATCAAAGTTGATTGGGACATGGTAATGCCTCCTTATTTTGTGGGGGTGAATTACAAAAGCCTCTCCTGCCAAGACGGCGGGAAAGGCTTCGCGAAATCATAATGATGTTGTTAGGGGTTTAACGGCCTGCTTTAAACCGCCCAGTCTTCATGTCTGGATTGGAATAGCACCGCCTTGCCCCGTCAGAAATTATTTTTCATCTTCAAGCCGCCTGCCGGATCTCGGCCAGGACAAAATGGTTGAGATGTGCGGGCCGGTAGATGCGGATTGGTTTGTTGTTGATCTCACCATGACCTTGCCGGTCATAGCTGCCGATCCGACGGTCGTTCCAGTAGACGTCCCCCGATTGCAGCCTGAACTTATTGCCGGCTACATAGGCGACAGCGCTCTGGCCACGGACATAAACCCGCCCCCGAATGATCAGTTCATGCTTGACATGTGTGGTCTGGCCGTCAGGTGAGGAGATGGTGGTTGTGGTGGTTACAGTGGTTTGCTCTTCGGTGATGATTTCCTGGACAACTGCATCGAGATCGAGCACCGAGGCCAGTTCTTGTTGTCGATACCGACTCCAGGCCGTGTTGACATCAACCACGGTCTGTTGACCGGTCAGGGCCTTGGCCAACTCGTACATCATGCTGTTTTCCGATTCGGACAGGGCTGCCAACCCTTGGCTGGAAAGTTCGCCTTCAACAGCGAGCGAGGTTTCCATCTTCTGGGCCATGAGGCTCAGTGCCTTATCCTGCATGGTTGCGGCATAGGCCAGGTAAAAGACCCGTACCGGCAGCTTCTGGCCGATCCGCCAGGAACGACGGCTGGCCTGCCTGAGGGTGAACACCGAATACCCACACTGGAAAAAGACGATGGTTGGGAAGTCGAGGAGGTCCAACCCGGTCTTCACTAGATTGGGATTGCACAGCAGACAGTCATATTGCCCGGTCTCCAACTGTTCCTTCAACCACTCTTCTCGGTTTTCCGGTTTGACCGCCTGCCCTCGGAGCACCAGGGGCGAAAAGCCATGGCTATTCAGCTTGTCGACCAGGGTGGGGAGCAGATCCCGGCTGCCGGTGTGTTCGACAAAAATCGCTGTTTTCCGGCCCTGTTTACGTTCCGCTGCCAGGATCTCCAGCAAACGTTCTTCTTTGGGTAACAGGTTGACCTCCAGAGCAGGGGCTGAGGCAATCAACTCCTCCACACCGCCGCGTTCGAGAAAGACCTGTTCGGCAAACCGGCAACCGTCGGGATAGGCAAGCAGGCTTTGCAGCATCTTGCCCAAGAGCCGCATATCACCACAGGCCAAGGCCTTTCTGGTAGCAGCGACCAAGGTTGCTGACAAGCTGTTGTAGTGAAGTTGCAACTCCTCGTTCATCGGGGTGGATACAATGATCTCCTCATACTCCGGCAGAGCTTGGCTGACATCGGCTAGGCGGACAAAGGTCGACCGTTCCAGAAGGAGATCCGGCAGAAGCAATGGAGAAATACCCGGCGCTTCCTTGATCCGAGCCTTACCCGTCTTGCGGCCAATGCTGGCCTGATTCCAGTTGGGGCCAAGTTCATCAGCCTTATAGGTCCGTTCAACCACGCCGTACCGTTCGGCAAATCCCAGGGTGCGACCATATTCAAAACCAGCCTGCACCATCTGCCGGGGAAACATCCGCCAGAGTAAATAAAACAGATCTTTCGCATACCCGCCCATAAGGGATCCAGTGAGGGCCAGCACCTTACGGGAACGGGCAATCAGGCAGGACATCGCCTGACCTTGGGCTGTACCGCCACCTTTGAGTTCATGCACCTCGTCGAGGATGACCAGATCGAAAAACCCTTTGGGTAGATACCGCTTGATGAACTCAGCCTTGGCAAAACGCCGGTTCCGGCTATTATCCGCCGACCACATGTTGGCTTGGCAGTGTGTGCAGACCGGGGTCTGGTCTGTTTCCTTGGTGAGAACCGGTCCGCCACAGTCGGGGCAGCATTCCGCGCCCTGACGAATCGTGGTGGCTCGCTTTCGTTGATAGTGCAGTTTGGCCCGCTCCTTGCCCATCACCCAGACCTCGGTCCCTACAGGTTTTGCGGACTTGAGCTTATGAGTCAGCAACAGTTCCATATCGCGACCGTTGAGGCTGAAACAGATACAGGCGGGCAGGGTCTTTTCCGTCTCCCTGATCCATTTGCGGACCAGATGACCAGGGCACTGGATCAGGATGCGTTTGGCCGGCTTGGGGTTGAGTGCGGCAATGGCCAGGCTCATGATCGTTTTGCCGGCGCCCATCTCGCCCACCAGAAAGGCTCCTCGCTGATCTTCCTTGTAGAGGGCTCGGGCGAGCGGCAGGATACCGCAGCGGATCTGCGCCTCAAAGGCCGGTCGTTTGAGCTGAACGAGCCTCTCTCTTGCCTGTTGGTCCCAGTGATCCTCTGCTTTGGGTTGATACACCGGGTGCATGGTGTTGACGACCTGGGACTTGAGGACCTCGCCCCATTGATCGAGAAATGCGCTCAAGGCTATTTCCATCGTCTCCTCCTTGTGGGGGGGTTAATTGAGATAGTGCTGTCTGATTCCTGCCAGGACCTGTTCTTCCAGGCTATCGTCCTGCCAGTTGATCGCCCAGGCCTCCTGCAGTTGCCGGTTGCCGAATGAAAACAGTTTCTCCGGATGCAGGACTTCATCCCACAACCATTGCTGCCATTCGGGTTTCAGGGGGATGGTGGTGCTGTTATCCAGCCGCAAAAAGGCCTGGTTCTTGACCGTGTCCATATCCGGACCAAAGACGACCGCTGACAGGGTTGTGTCGGTGAGTTGTGCTTTCCTGGCAAAGTGATCGGCGCTGATCATCACCTTGTTGACGATATCGCCGATCTTCTTGGCCCGGATGGAGCGGATGGTTCCGGTCCAGCGGCTCAGTTCAAAGGCGGTATTCTCCCAGCCGGAAACCCGGCAATAACCGCCGTTGTAGAAATGGGCTGAGGTGGCCTGAATATGAGAAGGACTGCCGACCAGACTGAAGAGAAATGCCTGTGCCTGATGTGAGGTGATCCGGGCAATGAGTCCATCGCAATAGGTGACAAAACCGTTGCTGCGAACCGTGAGATAATCGGTCATGGGGGTCTCTCCTTAAAAAAGGGGAGACTGTCCCATGCGGGGAAGACTCCCCGGTGTGGGTAGGTGTGGTTATTGGACGATCAGCATCTCGGCCCTGGCCATGTCAATGGCTTTGACCGTGGGATGATAGCGGTCCCTGGTGGTGACCGTGGTTTCGCCTTTGTTGTTTTCCGCAACGCTGTGCACCTGCTCCGTTTTATGGACCACCCCCTTGATGACCAGTTGACGGCCGTTCATTTCGATCTCGCCGTTCATGTAGCCACCGGCCAACATCAGAGCCAGGTGGCCGTTTTTCAATGGGGCCAGGGGTCGGATGGTGTTGCGCTGTCCGGGTGCCAGGTCATGCGTCAGGAGTTCCTCCAACAATCCGCTCTTACGGACCAGGGGAATCGCCTCCAAGGGATCGATCCGGTTGCATTTGAAGGTACAGGTCGGCTGTCTCGGCCCGGGAATGGTCAGTCTTTCGGTACAGCTTGCCAACTGAGGAGCTGTTTGCAAAAAGATGTCGGGATCCATGCCGGCGATAACGATCAGTTCCTGTTCAACCTTGCCGGCCTGGGCCTTGGCAACCAGGGCACGTTTCTGCCCCAGAACCAGACATTGGTGGAAGCTCTGAAATTCATCTTCCGGAAAGGCAAAGACCTGAAGGTTCCCAAAATGACGGGCCAGGATAGATGCACAGTGGGCCAGTACCGTATAGGGGATGACCAGCACCAGCCAGCCATCCTTCTGCAGGGTCTCGTGAAAACGTTTAAGAAACAGTGCCTCCATCCGTTCCGACGTACTGTCCGGAGCCAGGCTGTAATCGTAGGGGGGGTTGAGGTAGAGCAGACCGAAACAACAAGCAGAAAGTCGCATCTCCACCAGAGCGTCGCCCCAGAGCAGGTTTGCTATTTTTATTCTGGCCTCGGTGGCTCGTTCATGATCGAGTTCGATACCGTAGGTGGTGGCAGCTGTCCCTTCTACCAGCGCGGCAAGGGCGATACCGGCCCCGCAGCAGGGATCAAGGATCCTTGCCCCATCTTCAATGTTGAGCAGTTGTTTGAGTTGACCGCAGACACTCTCCGGTGTCGGATAGTAGCCTGCCTTGGCCTGTGAACTCAGTCGTGCCATGGATGTTCTCCTTTCCTCATTTTAATTGTTTCGACTTGAGCGTTCCTGTTTAGCTTCGACCAAGAAATGCATCATCGCCGTTTGCGCGAGCATGAAACCATTCATGCCCTCGGTTCGGGCCAAGTGCATCAAGTCGGTCAGTAGATCGATATTTCCGGTCTCCTGCGCATCCAAGGGGCACTCTTGCATCCGGAAGTATTTGACCAAGTGCCTGGCGAGCATTTTCGGTTCGTTGTGTCATAGGTGCACCTCTTTGGGGTTGCGGGTAATTTTCAGGTCCCACCAGTACGGGCTGATGCTTTCCAGAACCCTGACTGCTGAGTCTCTGGCTTCAATGGGTGAGGAGACCATATCCCGCAAAGCTGCAAACAACTCGGGTGCGGCCTGAATCAGGCGGATATTGCCGACGTTGTGCCGAGCGACAATCAAACTGCGCCGGTTCCCTTCCTCCTCAGACAGGTCATATCCTCGGTCGCACCAAATTTGTTGTTCATGGCGGGCTTCATGAATGATGAAGCCCCCTTCGGTATCTGGATGAGATTCTACGGTCCAGGGAAAAGGAGTGATCGCGGTGTCATGGTCAAGTCGGGCTCGTTCCGGTGCGTCCTCTTGTCTTTTTTCGATGTGATTGTTTGGCATAAGATTCTCCTGCTGGAGGTGATAGAATGAATAAAAAAAGCCCGAACCCCTAGGTGCAGGATTCAGGCTTAGATGGAAAATGGGGGGGAGAGTGAAGGCTACTGCTTAGGCTGCCTTTTTGATTTCCAAGAAGGAATAAGAACTGCTCTTCTGGAAATCAGCCAACGACTGACCATAGCCCTCGAGAAACTGGCCTAGTCGATTCGTATCCAGCACCTTTCGGGACCGAACAGCTTTGCGCAACAATTGGCCATGAGCTTTGAGCGGACCACGTTGGGCAACGATAGCCAGCAGATCGCTCTTGCGCATGCTGATCTCGGTTTCCAGGTCCCGTTGTTGGTGTTGTAGTTCGGTGAGGATCTCGACACTCTCAGTGAGTTCCTGGACCTCTTCCGCTTCGAATTTCGGACAGTCAGCGAGAAAGGGGCAGTATCCGCATAGTGGGCCGATTTCCATGGTCGGCGTGCTCAAGCCACCGTCGCTGTATTGTTGATACTGGTTCCAGATGGTTGTGGCCCGGTCCATTAGACCTTGATAGATCATGGTCTGTGGCGAGTAGCCGCCAAAGAGTTGCATTCCCTGGTTGCCGAAGTTGACCGCCAGGATGGCCCCTTTCTCCACGGTGTAGTCCGGATAGCTGTCGGCCAACAGTCCCATCTGTAGATAGAGTTGCGTTTCCCATGCACCATAGGGATGCTCCGGGATGTTCTCCGGTGATTTGACCTCCAGCACTGCCATGGTTTTCCGGGCTTCAGAAATGAAAACAAAGTCAAGATGCGCCATGACCGGGACAGCGCCGGTATGCCGGACTTCAACCTGCCGTTGGAAGTTGGTGAAACCGGCGCTCGCGAAGGCGGCGGCGACGATCTCCTCAGCCATGTGCCCCCGACGAAAGCGCAAGAGTGTGACAAGATCGGATTCCGGTGTGTTGAGTTTATTGAGAATGGTTTTACGTGGACAGCTGGCGATATCTGAGGCCCCAAGATAGCTGGATCGGTTGCCGAGCGTTTCCGTGGTATGCTGAGCGGCAAGTTGCTGAAGGGCAGTCTGCAGGGTGATCATCAGTTGATCTGACATGGTGTTTCCTCCAGGGGAAAAGATGGGAGGGTGCACGGATTCCCGCTGAGGGAATGGCGCACTCCCTCAGGGTTAGATAGGGTGGGGTGAGGTTTGGTTATGCTGCTTTTTTCAACCAACTCTTGTCGGTCTTGTTCCATTGAAAGCCGGCAGCCTTGAGCAGTTCTTTTTTGTCGAACAAATGCTCGCCGATGGCCACAATGACTCCTTGGCGATTCTCAAAGGTGACGCCGGCTATCTTGGGCAGAGATGGTGAATGATCTTGGCTGGTTGACAGCTCCACTGGTTGGCTGTTTCTTTTGGCTGGTTGGATTGCGGGTGGTTGATTTCCCTGCAGGTAGACGTTTTTCAAAAGACCCCTATAGGAATCGCTTCCGATGGACAACAGCGACATGCATTTCTGGAGCGCATCGGTAATCGCTCCTTTTTGAGCGTCACCGACATTGCCTTTGACGATCTGCATCTGACCCTTGTGTGATCCTTTGCAGAGCCAATCGTTGTCAATCTTGAGGTAGAGCCGAATTTCAGCAACCGCTTGGGTGTCTATAACCTCTACCTTGGTTAACTCATACCGCCAATTCTCTGGTCCGAGGACCTCGTTAACGCTGTCAAAGACGTACTGCGGCCGATAGCCGTATTTGATTTGACCGATCTGTTTGCCTTCCCGGTCGGTCATCTTGATTTCCTGGATCGACTCGATACCAAATGACCGCAAACGTTCGTTGATCGAGCGGATCTGTTCCTGCAATGGCGCCATGGTGATGTGCCTCCTGTAGATTATTGGGGGGAGTACAACAGCATGGCACCGATGGGAGCCATGCTGTTGCTTTCCTGTGTTGGTGAGATGGAAAAAGAAAACCGCCATACATCTGTAAAAGAGGCATGGCGGCATGAGAGGAAATTGTGTTCAGGGGGGCCCAGCCAGGCGGTGTTCAATTAACCGAATGAACTCTTGTAAGGACCAAGCCGGGTAGAGTATCAGCCTCCTCATATTCCAGTATTACATCACAGTTCACCCGTTACCCGCATGATGCTGGCTCGTGATATGCCAAAGGTCCGGGAGAGTGCGCTTACCGATACGCCATCCTTACGCATGTTTTTAATCTCTGCGCGCTGTTTGTCGGTCGTCTTGGTTGGCCGGCCAAGAATCTTACCTGCGCATTTTGCTCTGGAAAGTCCTGACTGGGTACGCTCGACCAGCAGATCCCGCTCCATTTCGGCAACGGCAGCCAACATGTTCAGCATCAGCTTTCCGGCCGATGAAGTGAGATCCAGCTTGCCAAGTTGCAAAACGATGACTTCTATTTTGCGTTTAGCGAGAGCTTTAATTGTGGCTCCCACATCTTGGGCATCGCGACCTAGACGATCAAGTTTTGCGACCACGAGTGTTTCGCCATTACGGATTTGGTTGAGCAACGCTTTAAACTGAGGGCGTTGTGATGCCTGGGTCTTGCCGCTAACGCCCTCGTCGGTGAACCAGAAATCAACTTTTATCCCGGCATTTTCGATATCCAGGCGTTGATTTTCGCTCGACTGGTCTTTGGTGCTGACCCGACCGTAAGCAAAGATTGCCATACTGTTCCTCGCTGAATTTTAGACGTAGGGAGCCCTTTCCATGTTCAATAACGTCATGGAGAGTTATGGACATGTTCAAAAGGCTGGCGGCTAATTTTTGAACGGAAAAATGAATCGATTTGGAAGGTGTTCAGAAACGGTCGTTTATGAACAAGGGGATGGGTGCTGGTTAAGAAGGTGAATCAGATGAGCTGTCGATATTGTCACTTGCAAAATAGGCGCTAGCGGCCCAGCCGATAGTTTCAGTAATAACCATGGCGGTGCTTGCATTAATGGCGTTGCTGAATCCAGGAATCCAACCGGTCAAATATTGCGAGAGTGCTCGGCCTCCATAACCAGCGGGGAATGTAAGTAAAATACTTTTGGCGTTAGATTTTGTGATGGCGCAATCATACTCAGCCCCAATAGCGACAATCATGGCTGTTTGCAAAGCCATGAGGATAGGCATGTCTGCCCCGGGTATTTGTGCTAAACCTGATCCAACACCTCCTGCAGTTAGTGTTGCGGTATGAATGATCGCGTGAATCTTCTGTTTTTTTGTTGCCATAGTCGTTCCTTGTTTGAAAGGTATAAACATAAAAGACTAATTAGTTATCATCATCTTTATCGAGACCTCCATGATTTAAAAAATTAAATTCATTTTATAGTATTATATTATGCAGAATGCACTGTTGTGCATCTATTTAGATGACGCATCATTACTGTAATATATATTTGAATTGCAGCTAGAATGCAGTAAGATAAAATGCAAAATACAATGCCGCTATAGACGCTTGTTTGCGTCTATAGCGGCATCTTTTACAGCTTACCTGATACACTATACAGCTACGACGTTCTCAGTCGCAAAGTTCATTCCGACAAATCAGGATATGGGATATTGAAAAATTTAGGTGTGGGCAGGAGGAGATTCTCAAGGGATAATTTCGGATTAACGGGGACCATGCTGCAAGTCGTTTCCTCTTTCATCCGCACAACTCATTTGAGAGGCAGGCGTTTTGACAAAAAGATCTCGCCCGAAGCGGACTGTCGAATAAATTTCAGGCATTCAACCTTTCGCGCAATTGTCTGCTGGGACGAAAAGTGATCATCTGTCGTTTTGCAATGGTCATAGACTCGCCGGTTTTCGGATTACGGCCCCGGCGAGGGGTTTTATCACGGACATTCAGGGTGCCAAATTGGACAAGTTTGATTGATTCTCCATTGACCAGGGTGCTTTTCAAGGTCGCAAAAACGGTATCGACGATTTCCGCTGCATTCCGATGAGATACACTCAACTTTGCAGTGACCGAGAGTGCTAATTCTTTGCGCGTGACATTCTTCTTGTTCATTTCAGCGAAAATCTCGTTATTTCGACTCGTCCGCAATGGGTTTTTTCTTGGTTCGGGCGATTATGGCTTTTTGGAGATTGGCCGGAATGCCGCGTTCCTTTCCTGATGCAGACCGTTTCTCGGAAAGGGCTTTTGCGCAAAGCGGTTGCCTGGCGGAAAAGCCGTATTTCTTGCGATATACTTTTGAATCAAGCCCATGAGACTTCAGATGCTTCGGAGACAGCATCTTGAACTCTTGGCCGCATTCTAGGCAGACGATCTTGTTTTTCTGGATGGATTTCTTGGGGTCAATCGCAGGAGAACCGGCCGTGGTATCAGCCTCAATAACATCGGTTCCGCATGCTTCGGAGTCCTGAAGTGCTTTCAGGGCCTGAAAGGTTTCGTTGAGTGCTGCTTTGACCTCTTCAGTGCTCATCTGCTTGCTACTGATTTGAGACTGAATGATTTCAGCGGTCATCTCTACAAGTGATTTACCCATTAAATTCCTCGTTTGTATTAATTAAACTAAATAGAATTACTCATTGCCGTTTTCTTGCAGTCAGTAATCCAGCAATGCGTTTTAAGGTTGCGTATGGCCATTCAAAGATAGTCCTTAACATAATAGCACGTGTACTCCTTCTGATGCCACCCAATTTAAAGTCAGAATGAAATTTGTTTCCACACGTCGGACATACCATGACCATCCCACCAATATTTTTTGGTAATCGCAACCGCTGTTCACATTTTGGGCACTTTATTTTGGTGTAATCCATCATTGCAAAGACCGGCTATTTCCACAATTCCAGCATTCTGAGAATTGTCCCTCGATGACTTCATTGCATGAGGCACATTTCCAAACAGGCAGATTTTTTTCAGAAAGCGCTTCATCTACAATGCGTTTCGCTTCTTCATAATCATCATCGTCAACGCATAACTGTGGCCAGCATTCAATCGGAGGTATCTCACCGATTACTGAATGGAGAAATTCGTTTTTGACCCAGCAGTGAATCCCATACCCTTCCAGAATGTTCTGAAAAATGCTTACAATCGATATGTTGGCGGCACTGTAAACAGTTTTCATTATCTCGTTAATAGAAAGCTAGGATTAACAGGAATAGTCATGATTTACAGGAGATATCGTAACTTTGAGGGTTTCAATAACCTGCAGGCCATCCCCACTTAGGACACGGGCAATCCAATCCCGTACCTATCCTTTTTAAAGGGTAGCAAACCGGCCGCTGAATAATGCTGAATAACGGTAATTTGTTTCTACTTACCAACCTTGACGATGCATGCATTGTTGAAAACGACGACTACCACACGATAATCATGAGAATTGCCCATATGCGCGCTTTTAGCTCACTCGATCATGATGGTCACGGTGATAGCCGTCATTGTCTGCGGAAGCAGTCGAGAATGACCCAAAAGAATTACCGCAATATGGGCAAAGCTACCGGCCAGAAGGACTTGGGATTATTCTGCGCTAGTCGGATCAATAACCGATTTGATTTCTGAAATGCTATTGGCTGGAAACCCCCCCTTCTGAGCATGCTCTCGAACGGCCTCTTCACTTGGTGCTATGTATACACAATAGATTTTATTTTCAGTGACATAGCTTTGCACCCACTGGATCTGCGGCCCCATTGCATTGAGCACTCCGCATGATTTTTGAGAAATAGCCTTCAATTCCGATGGTGAAAGCTTTCCGGCTCCTGGAATTTCTCGTTCGATAACGTATTTTGGCATGGCCGTCCCCCTTTACTTGAAAGAATAAGTTGGTACTAAAAATATAATGCGAAACACATCACTAAGCCACTATCTGTCTTGCCTAGGACACGGATTAGTTCCTTGAGTTGTGTTTTTTCTTCGAAAATCACCAACACTCGCTGTGTTGAGTTACGCGGGTAAAACAAGATGAACTTGAGTCAAAATTTTTCAGAGATATGTTTATTCATAACGCCGTGTTCTGCGGCAAATTTGGAGCGTAGCGTAAAATTCGCCCGACAGCAGCGCCTTGTTAGACGCCCCTCTCACGATGTTTTTCATTTCGCAAACACTTTGCTCCAATTAAGTGCAGGTCCGGTTCAGTTTGCATTCCTTAATCTAACCCTGTGGCCGGCAATCCATTGTTGAGGGCGCACTGACCACGACACAGCCGTTGATCCCGTCGATCTTCAGGACGCCTTCCTTAAATTTCGCGTGTTCCTGTGTCCCACGCGTGCAGTCCCACAGGAAGTTGACGATCAGCGCATCCTTGTATTTCGCGTCGGCACGATAAAGAGACGCATCTTCGGCTATCTCGCCAATGAGTGCGGGGAAGGACTTCTTCACATCTTTGCGGTACTTGACCTCGATGATCGTATGCAGCGAGGGCAGGTAGAGATCAATTCGTGGATTTTTCTGCCCTACGGGCTGGAGATTCACTTCGTCAGCGATGTCGTTGAAGATCGGGGCGAGCAGGACATAGAGAAGGTTCTGAACATGGTATTCGTTCTCCACGGGCCACTTGACGGGTTTCGCGCCTCTCGTGCGACCAGCGTCCTCCCATGTCCACCGCTTGAGGCCGACGGGGATATGCTCAAGGAATCCCAGAAGATCGTCGAGGCTCCAGCCTTTGGGCGGCACCACGGCCATATCCTGATTGACCTGATCGAAGACGTAGACCATCAGGCTCAGGAGCGCTGTCGAAACATCTCTTTGCGTCTGAGACTGGAACTCGCCCATGAAACGGCCGATTAGGGAAAGGCGCATTTGATGATCGTCAGTCTGCCGTATCTGCAGGTAATGAAGGAAGAGCGGCACGCACGCGCTCGCATAAATAGCGGATTCGCCGCTGCGGACATACGCCGCGATATCCTTCTCGAAGAGATTGAGATGGTCGCCGCTCACCTGCTGCGCAAGGAAACCTGATATCCAGTTCTCGAACTCGCGGGCGATGCGCGCTTCGGTCATTTTTTCAGCGAGCCATTTCACGGCCATAACCCCGAATATATCGGAGACCCACGGGAGCGGCGTGGAGTCGATCTTGGCGGCTTGCCCGAGCAGGCGTGAAACATCCTGGCTTGAAACGATTTCATCCAGAACACCGAGGCCCGCAATCGCGCATCGCTGATACAAGGATAGCGCCGCAAAGTCGAATGACGGGACGCCGCTCATCGACAATCCCAGGAAATGCAGAAAGCAAGACTTGAAAGGGTCGGCGTTCGCGCCTTCGATCACCTTGTTGTGAAGGTGTTCGCGCAGTTGGTAGGCGTTCTCTTTCTCTACAGGAACCATTGGGACTGCCCGATCTTTCCGATCATCACAGAGTCGTTCCAGCCCGGAAGCTGGTTCAGCCAACCGAGATTCCGCGCGATCAGGTCGGAATAGCTGATCGTCACAGGAAGAGGATTGGGGAAGTAACTGCGCCAGGAATGCGAGGCGAAGTTATGAAGCTGCGCGCTCAGATATTTGATGTCCTTGAACGTCGAATCCTTATGAACATCGAGAATTAGGCCGCGCGGGTGACCGTCCGTGTCGTTACGCAACTCTCGCTGGCCGATAAGATAGACGAGCATTTCATGTTTGGAGAACTTGAACGTCTTTCCTCGCTGCGGCGCGAGCTTTCCCTTCTGCGCGCCGGCCGTCGCGGAGTCGAACATATGCAGGCCGTGATCTTCCGAGATCTTCAGGAACGCATACTCAATCTGATACTCGCGGTACTTATCTATGACGGCCCGGACGGCTGCAATCTCTTCCTTGTTGAACTTCTTGACCTGCGCGTGGAAGATCAGGCGGATCGTGTCGCCTTTCTGCCAGTTCATCCGCTTCTGAATTTTCTGGATGGTTTCACCGAGAACCGAAGTCAAAGCCTCGCAGTAGGCTTCCAGCACAACCGCCTTCGAAGTATTCGAGACGATATAGCTGCCATCCCCGGAGAAAACGGTGGTGATGCCCATGATCCGTTGATTGTCAGCACCGCGTTCCTGTCCGATATTCGCGCTGCCGATCCCGATCACAAGTTCATGGGAAAGGGTCGGAGAGGATTTGAGAAGCCACGGTACTCCGCCCATCTTCGCGTAGCAGGCCAGCGCCATATTGTTAAGCGAGTATCCGAGCGAGTAATCGGATTGCCCCAGAAGCTCTATCGTGAAATCCTGTACCGGCACCTGATGCAGGAAGAAGAGGCTTTTGCCAAGATAGTAAGGATTCTCCGTGACCTTGAGCTTCTTGAAGGACTGCCGGACCTGAACGAGCGCCAGGTCCCAACACCCGCCGTCATCGGCTTTCTTTCGGATCGCGGCCTCGATGGCGTTCTTGTATGCGTCCAAACTGTCGGTGGTGGTCGTGAATACTTCAACGCGGCTGGTTCCGAGCGCGAACTTTCCTTCAAGACCGCTGCTGAAATACTTGCTGTTGGAAATGCCTTTCAAGAGCTTTCGGACGAACTGCTCGACGCGCCCCTTGTCATGCTGGGCGCAGATCACGCAGATCGACGGATCGTTCCTATCGAAGGTGCGTTTCGTATAGGGGCCGTACTTCGTGAGGCCCTTCTCAGCCCAATCGGCCTCGCCGTTGTCGTTGAAGACGAACACCGGCTTTTGCATCTGCCCGCACTCGCACTGAATGTCCGGTGAGTCCTCGATCTCAATGCGCGTTCCGTTGATCAGCGCAATGGTCCTCGACTGAATGTAATTCTTAAGCATGTCGATGCGGGCCTTCTTGTTCTCGCCGCCATTGAATGTGGAGACAGCTTGTCGGATGCGCTCGACGATAGCGTCTTTTTTCCCGCCATGCGTATGCAGGATGTAATCGTCGAAGTTTGCCCGGTTGGCTTCAAGGTACACGTCTTTCGCGTCGACCTGCACGATCTGCCCGTCAGGTCGCGTGACATTGAGCGTTTCGTCGTTACATGCGCTCACTGATCCCAGGAATTTGCGGTATCCGTCGTCCTGCTCAGTGACAACGTAGCGGCCCATGAGATCGAATCCAGCGCTCAGAAAGTGTAGGCCGTTCTCTTTGAGCACCCGGCGCGTTGTGCAATCAATGACGAGGCACGGATGGCCTTGAACGGTGCGCGTGTCGATTGTGTATTTGGCACAGACCTTAAACGGGTAAGCATCGCCGAGAATCGGAACCAGAAGATTATCTTCCGGTTTTGCGCTCACCAGTTGGATGGACGTGAAGCCGGAGGGATTGCGGCCCAGTCCGGAGAGATGCCTCGTCAGACCGTCCTTCACCAGTGAGCAAAAGATGCCAAAATTATCCTTGAACGAGATTGTCTGCGGCGTGCCGGATATGGGGAACGTGCCATCCCCCGAAAAGATCAGGATGTTGTCGCCCTGACGACGAAAGGAATGCGTTGATCCGTATTGTGCGCGAAGAGTATCCAGCGTCTCCTTTTCATAGGGGTTTTGGAGAGCTTTAAGCTCCACATCGGGGATTTTAAGCGGAAATGCGTTCAAGAAGATTGACAAAACTCGATCCTTTTTTTGGTCAATGCTCGCGCTTCCCTGAGCGTCTATCTATAAAAATAACCGGCCGGCGCGATAACTGCCCTTGAAAAGCCGTGCTTCATTCCGGTCAGGTTGATTGGGTGTTATGCTTATTTAAACAGCTTAGCATAAATCTGTTCAATGTATCAAATTTGTCAGCATGGTAAAAACTCGGCAAAGTGATGATCTTTGGTTGAATAACTCAGGAAGACAGTAGTCATTCCATTCCCAGGTATTAGCGAAGGAGAAAAGCTTGGCGCGATGCCCGACGTTCCGTCTCACCGGACCCCCGCCTTTTGCCGGGTCCGTGTGAGGAGGTGGTTGGGGGACTGCTAAATACGGTTCTTCTCTACAAGCCTCCGATAATGCTCACCCAGCGCTGTCAATCTGCAAGACTTGCTCTCCATTGCAGCGTTCCACATGTGAGGCGCACCGACAGGTACAAGCAAATTGAGTCGGTTGTACCTCTGCAGAATAGCGAATGTTCTTGTCCTTTCAGGATCAGGAGGAGGCATGCCTGCATCTCGCCCCTTCATTTCTGGCTCGTACGAGGGGTCTAATGCAAACTCAAACCCTGGTGCTGGAAAAAACTCTGTGATTCTTTGCAGATCCTGAATGGGGATTGGGGGCGACACTTTTCTTAAGGAAACAAACTGCTTCACGTTCGTCTTGAAGACGGGCCTCTGCTCCCAAGCCCCGAGCGATTGATCTATGTGGGCGTAGACGCTACCCGGTGTTATGTCGCCGGTAAGGTTTGCCGCACTACCATTGAGTGCATCAATGAAGAGGATGGTAAATATACCCCTTCCATTCTCCTCGGTTGCATACTGATCCTTAGTTGAGGCAGCGAGAACCGTGAGCCCCTCTGCCAATGTGGCTAGCTGCCCTTCTGTTGGCGAACTTCCAGCGATTCCTGAATGGCAGCTATCCAAGACGATCACCTTGTTCTTGGCTGCTGAGTTGTTCGCCAACGTCAAAATTTCTGACAAAGAAACGCCATCGTCGCCGCGTCTTGAATCGGTGGCAAGGAGATACCCGCCGGTCGCTTCAATATGGCCATGGCCAGCGAAATAAAACAGAGCAATCTCAGATTCGGTCTTGAACAGCTTCTCAATATGATCCTTTAGATCGCTGCGATCTACGCGATCACTTGGCCCCGTTCCAGTGAGCAACATGCAGTCGAAGTTAACGCCTCCGCCATCGTGGCGCGATAAGACTGCCTTGACAGCATGGGCGTCATCAACGCACCCATACAGAGGATTTCCATACTGGTAATAGTTAATTCCTACAACCAATGCGATACGCATAGTGTCTGCTTCCTATCGACTAGAGGCTGTCGATGAATTTTTCGATTGCCGCCCAAGTCCACACTACTGTGTTGACTTCGACAAGATTTGTTCGGTCGTCTTTATACACCCATATTCCAATAACCCTTTTCTTTTCTTCTCGCGCACACTGGATCTCCCACTTCTGGCCGCTCGAACTCAGCGAGTTCTTGCTCACAAGTGCAATAACGCCGTCTGACCGCCGGATACGAGTACGAACCCGATCTTTCCAATTGGAGTCATAAGGATCCTTCACGGACATGTCTACGTACTCGAATGGTGAGTTTGTATGCAGTGATTGGCCTTTTAGAAAGTCTCTCTGCCGCTCATCTTCGATAGCAAATGCTACAAAAATCACTTTATTATCAGTCACTTTTTTTATCTCCATTTCGGTGGTTAATGATCTTGCGAGTGCAGTACGGTGCGCTTTACTGCTCGCCTTCCGTCTGTCGAATGAATTCCCGCCATTCTGAAGAGTACTTCCAAGCACCAACCACTTTACACTGGTCCACGGCGTCAATCACCTCGTTGGGCAAGACTGGGAGTTCGCGATTTGGTCCGAGGTGATCAAAGAAATCTTGTTCGTACCAGAGTTGTATTTCTCGGAAGTCATCAAGCGCCGTTGCGTGCTCATGAGGCGTCGCGTCGGTAGCCGAGACGATAAACTCCGAATATCGCCAACTGCGCTCGACGTCCCAGCGTCGGAGAAGGGAATATGCATCAACAACGTTAGATGGAAAATAATCTCGATCTAATCCATTTATGGTTGTTATTTTCTCATTAGAAAGAAGTGTCTCAAGTTCGACTGTTCTAAACACACTATCGTTGAACGCGCCTTCAGCGATGATTTCAATACGTCCAGTCGCAGCGCTGGCGAAACGACTGGAAAGGACATCCCACAAGTTTCGAGCAACCATATATAGCAGATCGTTCTCTGGGTAATTCAGTTGCAAGCTGATCAAGAACTCTCCTCCAGTCGTATCTTCCAGGCGACATGCGATTCCAAGTTCCCGGAATACTTCAGCCTCACGGCAAGAAAGTTTGTCCCACCATTTCGGACCATCAGGAGTAGCCTCATCTATGGAGACTCCCGTCAGGATATCTCTCCCCGACCACAGAAGGGCCATGTTCTCTGGCGACGAAATGTCGACAGAAGAAACTTCGCTTTGCAGGTTGGCGATCTGCTCACGACTTAAACGTGGGCCTGGGGCAGCGGCTCGAGCACGCGCCTCGTCAAGACGGGATTTCCAAGTCAGGCCGTAATCGCGCCGAATGATTCTTTCGTGCACTTCCATATTCCCCTAATTGGATCTGTCAGCGAGTTATGTTGAAGCCTGCTCCTGCAAGCCGACCCCGAGGGCCTACCCTCATCTTTCGTGCAGCCTCGTGGCACACATAAATCCCTTATCCCGTTTCAGGCCATCGTTAGGGTTCTTGAGCGCTGGTATTGCCGGCTATTCGGATTTGCATCTTGGACAAGAACTGCCTCTCGGATAGCTTACACCGTGGCGAGGGCAACGAATAAAATCAAGGCCTCTTTTTTCATAATCGTCAGGACGGATCGTCGTGTCTTTGCGAGTAGTCTTTTGCTCTTTATCCTTAGATTTACTCATTTTTCATCCTCCGGTTAGGCATAATGTGTGATATCTATTGCTTTGATGAAAGGAAAGAAGATAATTTTTTCACCCTGATAATATGGTCATAACCCCAGGTAGCCAAAGCCAGTGTAGTTATTAAGGCCTTATAAACGATGTCAAACTTTGACTCTATTACGATAGCCAAGAGCGAAGCTATCAACGACAGAGATGCCGCTTCCATTAAGCCATCACCTAATATATTGTCTTCCCAACGGAAGTCCTTATGGCCTTGTAGATTAAGCACGAATAGGTAGCATAAGAAGCTAGTGAGTAAATAGTATGCTGGTAGCTGTAGGCTGGCTTCTACTTTTCCATCGACCAAGAACAGCGCTAAAGATCCACTAAAGCTGAACCCCATCATTGCCAAAATTAAAGATCTAATATTCTGGCGATCTTTCTCTTCTTCATCTAGCTGCTCAAGCATATACCTTCTGAATACAATACCGAGTATTCCTCTGGTGAGTAAAGGTAGAAATGGTACCATGTAGCTTAGTGTGTTTAAGCGCATATATCGATACCTCATTAATAATCCAGCAAGCTATTTACCCGAATGAGACGCGCTCAAACTAATCCCGTTGGAGGATCTGGTGGTTGTAAGGTTTTGAGCAGTATCCGCGTCGCCCAATGTGTCCTCGTTTATGCTTTTTTCTGCATCTGGGACATCGTATCAGTTCGTCGTAGCACCTCTTGTACAATCTCTTGGTGATCACCCATTTTGACAGTCCTTTGACCCAGTAACAATAGAGTTTCTCATTAGCATCGACGCACATTTGGCGCTCGCAGGAACAGAACCCTTCTGCGGCTATCTGCTCAGGGAGAATGACCGAGCCGTCATCGAGAGGGATGGGCAATCTCTCGGATGGCCATTGAACAACTTCATCTTTCGGCAAGAGTGTTGGCAACCGACGCGGATCGAATGCCTTCAATAGGCATCGCATCACACCCGCTTTATATGAACTCTTGATATCCTTGCCTGCACCAATGGCATCATAGAAGCCTCGGGTGAACTCGATTGCTGCGGCATCCGCAAGAGGTCGCTCGGAAGCTACCGTATACGGTACGCCAAGCGCCGTCAGAACGCCTTGGGTCAATGAATAGCAACTGTTTAGCACAACGCATTCTATCGGTGGTGAGTTCTCGTGCATGAGCTTGGCAACAGCGGCCGGAGGTGGGATGAACGGATCTCCACGTTCGTCCTCCAACACAAAACCTTTACCGCTACCGTGTCCAGAGAGGTGCACAATCTCGTATCCCGTCTCTAAGACTGCTCTCGCCAGGTCATCAACACTTGTAGCTGTCCTGAAGTCAATCTTGATGCGCGCACGCTTTCGACTCCGATCTATGCATTCTTGAATCACGCGCTGCTCTTCGCCCAAGCGAAGAAGGTTGGTTCCCCGTGGATTTGCGAAGACTACAAGGATTTTCTTCACACTGTGTCTCCTGGATTTAATGCACCCTAACGGTTAAACAACCTGCCGGCCGAGGTGTTGCCCTCTTTTTAAGAACACGGCTATTTCCGGTCAGGTTCATTGGCTAATTAGTTAATTATATTCACAATCTTTGAAATACTGTTCCATGCCTAGGCAAAAAGAGTCTTTCATAGATGCGCGTTGCGTATTCATCTGTCATTCCAGATATATAATCACATATTACCCTTAATTTTTCGGTTTCTGTAGAAGCATTGTCCCAAGTATTTTTGAAAGTATTTTTCAGAAAACGCTTTGGATCAGAAGCAAAAGCATTGAATATCTGTATTACTATTTGCTGTCCTCGAAATTCCAGTGTTTGAACTTCCGGAATGTTTATTACATTGTTGTAAACTAACGTGGTTAATAATTTTAATGCTGATTTAGTATTTTCAGGAAGAATAACGTTGTATGCAAGTAAGAGACTTTTATAATCAGGTTTTTTTGAAATTTCTGCATTCGTCATAAACGTATGAACTAGGGCGCCAATTGCTCGTTTTCTCTGTGAAGAGTCTCCGAATAAACTTGACCCAATATCTATTATTTCATTTTCTTTCATCCACTCTTTGTCAAATTGTTCTTCAACAGAATTCCACATCTCACGAGTAATTAGGTGTAAAGCTATTCCATCTTCTAAATCATGAACTCCATATGCTATATCGTCAGCTAGCTCCATGATAGAGGTATCAAGAGCCTTTTCTGTAGGTTTTCCGTGTTGGTCATCTTTTGGATCAGAATGATGGGTAAATATCATTTTATCGACGTACGAAAATGGGCTAAATATCCAATCAGCGACATCTGTTTCTTCATTATGATAACATTTAGGAGGTTTCCAATCCGACGATTTGATCATTAAATAATTTCCAGTGGGAACTATCCCGGTTTTTTCCAATTTTCCATAGTTAACAGGATATTTCAGGACGCCAAGAAGTGCACGTCTGCTTAAATCTAATCCGTATTTCGGTGTATGAGCCTCTAATTTTGATAATATTCTTAATGTTTGGCCATTCCCTTCAAATCCACCGTGTCCACGCATGCAATATCCGACTCACTGTGCCTTGTTTGCCTTCCTCCTTTTTCAGTTGTCAGGCATACTCTCGATACTCCGAAAGAGACACAGGGTCTCCCGGGTTGCCGTGCATTCCCAATGTCAGACATGCCATGGTCTCCGACCCCGGGAAGCAGCCAGCTGCTTGCCATTAGCGGCGCTGACTGTGTTGACTTCCATCTGTTAAACAATGTCGTCCTTCCGACTAGGAAAATTGGCTCCTCGTCGTTTTGTGTGGGTTTGATTTTCCGAGGGATCAAACCCACACAAAACGACAAAAATAACAATAAAACCAGTTTGTTGTGTCAAAATGGCTGCAGGCATAGCGAAAGGGCCAATTCCTCAGGAGGCGGCCCTTTGCGCATTGTAAGAACAGATAGATAGATAGCGCCGAAGAGATATTGCGCCTTGAGCGGCATCATAATCTCAGCCCATGCAGCCAGCCATTTCCTGGCAAATTCCACTCGAGATGTCGAGGAGCCGGAAAATTACGGGGCTCAATCCCTTCAACCTTTCGGCTTACGGCCTGCCTGCTCGCTATCCTACGCTTAAAGCTTCATGTTACCATGAAGCCTCCAAGGACTCGCTACCCGGTGGTTGGCCAGCCTTCCGGGGCGGGATTCACACCCGCTGAAATACACGACCTTGCCCGGCCGCACTCAACATTGTTCCAATATATCTTGCCTCTTGATCTTCGTTCGTCAAATCACTTGCACCATTGCTTTTCACAGGGAACCCCATCCCCATCTCCGTCCATTTTTGAACCGGCGCAATTATTCAGAAAGAATGTTGCCTCTTGGCATGAAGTCATCTGTGAGCAAGAGGTTCTTCCGTCGCATTTGGACTGACCGCCCGACACTCCACCATCTATACGCATATCCCCTCCAACGAGGATTAGAGGGGAATTATCCTTCGCTACACCGGGCCGCTGTGGAGCACTTTTATGATGTCGCCAATCCCAGGGTGCAATCGCAACAGGATCCGACCAGAGCCCTTTTTTCTGCTTGCGAGCTGCAGCCTCTGATTGATTCCACTCGGAACAAAAATTCTCTTTGCAATACTGCTGATAAACCCAAGCGTAGCCGTTCTGGATGATCAATTCGTTGAGCCCCTGGCCGTCGATCTTAACCAATCCAACTATTCGTCCATATCGGTCAATATCCTTTTGCTCGACATCGACATTCCTTCCTAAAATCAGGCTGCTGGTCAATTCCTTCGCCTTTTGGCCAAAGCTCTGATTCATTTCGGGAGCATCGATCCCGTACAGCCTAACCCTCAGTTGGCGTCCCTTCCTCTCCACATTGATCGTGTCGCCATCGGTGACAGAAAGCACCTTGGCTGGCCATGCGAAACTCTTGGATGGGGAGGTGATGAGAAGAAAAAAAGCGAGAAGACTGAGGTAAAATGCTATTGAGCGTTGCATGCAATCTCCCATTGATGGGGTAGATGAAGTGGCACTATTGCCCTCTACTGCACCATGGTAAATAAATCAATACCGGTAAATTTACTCACGGTCACTGATTCGGCGTATAATCAGGGAGATAAAAGTGAATAGCGCCTAAAAATCATCTCGTTTCAATATCGCAGAACCAATGACCGCGAGCTCATCATCTCGCAAGGTAACGTGGTGAGCATGGAACCCTCATTCCATGCGTGACTTTTTAACCAGATCAAGCAGGCAGGATGCACTCAAAAGGCAAGGTGACCTTGATTTAGCGATGGATTAACCTCACCATTTTTTCGGCACCCAGAGTGATAGAAATTGATGAAAAAGAAACGTGGGGGTGAAGAGATCGTGCGAGATCTCCTCACCCCCACCGCGACCAAATGGTTTATTTACCAAAACAAATTGTAGGTTAAGTAGGTTAAGTAGGTTTATCTCCTTCTGAGATTTTCAGGTTCAAGTGCGCAGCAATTAAGCTCAGGCGTTAAAATTACTACCTTTACTATTCGTCCGGAAAAGAAGGTTTAAAATCCCCGCCTTTCAGGCCCAAATTGCCTAGCTGAATCATTTCACCTTCTGTGTTGAACATCCAAAAGATGGCACGACGGGTTCAGCATCAAGACGTTCTGAAACCGATGAAACCGATGAAACCGATGAAACCGATATAACTCTCCAAGCTTCTGCAGAACGGGTACTGGAGTCTTTCTCAAATTTAAGCCCATCGACGGGACGACCGGCATGTCTACTAATCCATTTGCCAAGACGGTGCTTATTCAGATAGTCACGCTCACCAGCTATATCCATAAAGACCTCCAGCAGTGCGTCATCACACTTACTGACTGTTTTACGGATCATTAACGGCTGACTCCCAAATTGGCCATGCCAGAGATGGAGCAAAAGTCCCAGAATTTCACGTTCTGAATCATGAATAATGGCATGGAAGATGCTTTTAGCAGGGTCAGCACATCCCAGCCAGAGCAATGGTTGCCGACAAAGATCGGACCATTCTCCATACGATGCTAGAGTTGGAACATCTATGCGGGGGCGCCCTGCAGCGATCCAAGCCATAATAATTGTCAAAGCCAGGCTAACAAAATGCCCGCGATCAGAACAAACCGTGTCGACAGGATCTTCTTTGAATTTCCGGTTAGCAGGATTTTCGCAATCTGGTTCGAGCTGGATAGTAATTGTTCGCCTTGTCATGTCCTTGATTGGGCCGACGTTGTTGCCACTTGAAAGGATCAGGGTTCTAGTGCCAACTGTTGCGATTTTGGATACACCCAAAATTCGGCCAGTCAGGGATTCTTCGGTTAAGGCTGAGCAAAGGCTCTTGTGGGGGACCAGGTCGGTCGTCATGTTATCAAAATTAATTACCGCTGGCGCAGTTAGAAGGTGTGCCAGCAGCAACTTTTGGCATTCTTCATCATCTCTAGGAAAAGAAACCGCTGATGCTGGCTTGGCGGTGGCAAAGGCCGTGAACAGCTTAATCAGATGGCTTTTCCCCGCTGATATCTGTGTGGCTCTAACATGATACATTGGTGCGAAGGGGAGTGATGGACGAACAACCGCTGTTAAAATCGCTGACAAAGCAGCGGAGTGATCGGTTTCTGTTTTGAAACAAAACTCTTCCAGACGGTTATTGATAATTTCCAAAGCATGTTCCGCATCCTTTTTTGAGGGGGAACCAGGGATTTTAAATTCCTTATTATCAAACAGGCCAAATATTTCAGTGGTCTCATCATATCCAGATTGAGTTACCAAGGAACCATCTGGCCGCAAATACGGTTGTTTGGCAATCCCTCGTAAAGCTGGAAGATGTGGATAATTTTGGGCATCGTATAGTATTCTGCAATATCTTTCAGGTGGATCACAGGGGGTCCATCCCCTACGTTGATCAGGTCTCTCAAAACAGACAAGGTTCGATAGGTGCCTGACAATCGATTGCAAAGATAAAGTTAAAAACATAATATTATTCGATTCTTTATCTGCGACAGCGTTAACAATTAATCCACCTTGATTGTAAAAACTGCCAGCTTTGGCCAACTCCTTCTCGCAATGATCAACGATTTCCCCCAGATGACCAGCTGGCATACGAATAGTAGACCGATTTTTCGCTTCGGCCTTGCTGATTCCCAGGTATTCCCGCAAATCTCGCATATGTCGGTCACGGCAATGCCCATGCAGACAACTGAATCCGCCAATAGGATAAGATTCGCTTGGCTCGAAATAAGCTGTTCCTCCTCCCAATCCATCTGTGTGCTGATGTTGCCATGGACAATCGATATCGTGCGTTTTGTTACCCAGTGGCCGCAGGTAGAGGCCCTGTTCTTTTAATTTCGCAAGAACTGGATTTTCCAAACACCGGGGGATGTACAATTCGTCATCAGTACCATTTTTTCTTTGATTATTTTGGTTAGTTACGGCTAAGTGTCGGTCCCCAACCAAGCTGAAATCTAACTGTAATCCATCGATAATTTCTTCAATACTGTATCGTCGTTCAGGATGCCATTCTGCTAAACGACATTTAAATGGTGGGTCATGCTTGCCATTATTCCCAACGGGCAAGCGGGCGAGTCTGGAAAGAGGGCCATCCGCCCCGGGGTCACATAGTCCAGCGAAGATGATGCTCTTCATCAGTCGTTCAACGATCGTGCCATCGGTTATAGGTTCCCTGAAAATGTACCCGGCTTGGAAATTCCCAGGGCTCGTTTCTAGCAGCCAAGATGGAGTAAGGGTCAACCTATCGAGACTCACGGCCTTTGTGCCGACATCATCAAGCATAACTGCATGCTGGGCTGCGAAATACCTTTTTTGTCGTCGGTATTTATTTTCAGAACAAGGGTTAAAACTGGCTAGAGAAAAATAATTATTGCCCTGAGAAGCAACTGTCGACTTCTCCTTCAGCCAAGGAATAGCGGCCCATTTCTCTGACGATACCTTTCCTGAATGGCCAATAAAACTACAGCACAAAGGGCGCTGATCTCCGGCCGCATCTCCGAAAATTGCTTCTAAAAACTCGTTATTAGAAAGATCGATTTCTTTGTGCTCGCCTAGTGAAAGAATTTTGCTCATAATTTTGACTCCTCAGTTTGTTGGATTAATTTTCGCCCAAGTCAATCCTTGGTTCATAATGTTGTCCATGGTTGTAATTTTTTACAATCCAACAAATCCAACCGACTGATAACAAAAGGATTATTGCTAAGGGGCACTGATCAGACATGACAAAAAAATCGCTTCTTTCAGGTCTTCAATTTTTTTTATCTGACAAGTAGGCAACATGAGGGAAAGCAGTCTAAATTAATTTCCTCCTGAATCAGTGAAGTCCTAGGCGTTTTCCGCAGCAGTTTTGCGTACACCGAAGCATTGAAAGTTGAAAAAAGCCGGGGAATGTCGGCTGAAACGGAGCCCAGGCAGCGACCGTTGCTGATCAACCTACTGGTTAGGTAAATCAACTCTTGGATCACAGTTTTGATCCGTCTGCGTTTGACCGAATGTGGTCGCAGCCACTGAGGTTATCAGGGGTTACGATTCTTCACGGTCGCATACTCTTGAACGGTAGACGCGACCCATGCATTTTGTTGTGTCAAGGCAACTCGTCGGCACCCATATTAAGGATCTATACGCAGAAGCCGTCGGCCTTTGTAGCCGGGTCACAAAGCGCTGGGACAGCGTATTAGCGGATAGTAACCTTGACAACTTATTGAAATATTGTATTTTAAAATAAGGGCACAAGGGCACGCTAAAGATATTCTTACCAATAATTGTGAACAGAAATGAACTCCAAAAATCAAATCAATGTAAGACTGAATCCAAACCAAATACGTCTCTTGTTGCATCTGGTCGGGTTTAGAAAAAAAATAATTAATACTACTTATAATGATATAGCTCGGGCATTGGGAATTACCAAAAAAGCGGCGAGAGAAAGGGTTGAAGCACTAGAAAGAGAACATTTAATCTCGAAAAGCGTGGCCTATCTTAGACAATCAGACAAACCCACGGGAATACAGATTCGTGTCTTTGACCTTGCTATTGCATTTTTACGTACAGATAGAAAAGAAAAGGAACTTAATGAATCACTAAGAAATTACGTTTTATCTATAGAAAGTTTTTCAATGGAAGATTGGATAGAAATTAGGTTAATGGCAATACACGGGTCGACAAAAATTGTAAAAAAGAAGATCAACGCAAACCATTACAAAGAAGAATCTTTGACTATTAGAGAGCTAAATAAAATAAAAAGTAAAATAGAAAAATTTATAAGTGATCAAAAAACTAGAAATCACTTTAGAAAAAATTTTAATATAACACCACTGTATAATCAGTTAGGCATTAAAAATGCCATGATTGAAGGGGTGTTTAATGATAATATTAAAAAAAATGATACAGAAAGAGGTGTTAATAGGAAATTTTTCAAAAAATTTGAAACATGTTTAGATTTACTAATGGAAGAACCGAGTGATAAAAAGAACTGGATTGTGCTGGCGACAATTTTCGAAGAAATGTCAATGGATGATCTTGTAGTTCATATGCTTAAAATATTGAATAGTCTCGAAAATAATTATTTGATTAGCGCTTTTCATGATAGATTTGAGTCGATCGTTGGAAAGATGCCTGAATTGTCAGTTCCTTTATCAAGGATGTAGCGCTCACAAAAAGAAAAAACTTTCTTGGACATGCGTTATAACCATGATAGTGTTTAACGATATATTGACATCATCCTTCGTTTTATTCATGTCAAAACAATATTATGCCACCATGTGCATTGAATCCTTTGTAGGACTATTGAAATAAATTATTGATCAAAAATCATCTGTCTCTTTCGCAAGAGAGTTTTGTCGTTTCAGGGTGCTGCGCAATCAAAAATGAACATTATAGCTACTTTCAAACTGACTGCAAGGCCAAAATTTCTATAACAAATATGATAAAATGGGAGTTTTGCGATGGTATCAATTAATAATGATACTGAAAGATATATTCTCTTGAGTGATGTTGCTGACAAATGTATCAGTTTGGCTGAGAAATGGAATTACATTACGCATAAAAAGAAAATAAAGAATTTAAATTTAGAAGATGAGCTGATTAAACGGGCGTTTGAGCAACAATTGCACCTGTATTGTTTTGTGCCCGTTGTGCCCGCTCTGCCAGGGTTGGGGAAAAAATGGTTTTTCATCTGGTCGGATAACCTTAAATATTTTTCGAGTCCTCAAAATTCAATTGAATGCAACATTTTTCTTGTTAGCTCCAAAGATCGTATCAAATTCGACCGAAATTACGACAGTGAACCCAGATTAATGGAGGTCAGGAGGTCTGATCTTTACCTGAGCCTAGATGAACTCAAAAGGTTAGAGGAGAACGGCGAAGATTTTGAAAACTTGGTCATAGTTGAGCACAATTTGGCAGTGGGGGAAGTTAAAATCGAAATAGGCTCAACTCCCGAAGAAAAAAATATTTCCAAGCCAATGGATTCGAGGAAAGAAACATCAAATATGCCCGCCATCGACGGAATTTATCTCCCGCCAATTATAGATGACTCTTCGTTGGCTTCCTCATACGGTCCAGATTTGGAAGTGGTCTTGACAGTTGAAAACCAACCACCTCTGGCTAGCGAAATTGAACAAGAAAGTCATTCGATGGCTCAAACAGAAAAGCCAAAAAGGACAAAGCAACCGAATAAAAAGAAAGAAAAAACATTACCACTCAACTTTGATACAGTTGTCGAGAAAGCCGTGCCAAACCCGCTTGGTAGAGATGACAGGGAACCGCTACCATTAAAGACTCTTGCCGATCTACATATGCGAAATCTTAGCTTGGAAGATATCATAGGTAATCGCGAGAAGGGAATCCCGGCGATTATCCCTGTTGGAAAAAGTACATGGTATGCCGGAGTCAAATCAGGGCGATATCCGAAACCCTTTGAAGTGTCCGAAGGTCGCGTTGCCTGGAGAGGTTCTGACATCTATGCGCTTCTGCAAAATAAGGGAATGGTGTGATACCTGAGGCTCTCGGTAAACAGGCTAATTAGCTGATTTTTTTACTTTAAAATTTATCCACCGTAGCAGTACTTCCCCCAATCTGACATCAAGGCTATTCTTTTTTCAAAAAAAGTACTTCGTTGATATGCTGCTTCAGATTCATCAGCAAGTTTATGTGCAAGAGCATGCTCCATTACCTCTCTTGTGTGGTTAGTAACTTCAGCGCCCCAATCTCTAAAGGATGAACGAAAGCCATGAACTGTAATGTCATGTCTTTTTATCCTTTTAAGAAGCATGAGCATGGCCATGTTTGATATTGGTTTAGCGATTTTTATGTTGTTTTGAAAAGCATATTCACTTTTCGACATTTTTTTTATTTTAACGAGTAACCCTATGGCTTGATCAGATAATGGCACTCTGTGCTCTATACCCGCTTTCATTCGTTCTTTTGGGATAATCCAAGTTTTATTATCAAAGTCAATTTCCTCCCATTTCAAACCAAGAACTTCACCGGTTCTGCATCCAGTTAATATCGTAAATTCAAGTGCTCGTGCTGATATCGAATCAATAACTTTGATCAGTTGTATGAATTCAGGTATATCTCTATATGGTAGGGCAGGATGATGCCTTACTCTTTGACGTTTACTTATTTTAGTAAGTGTATGTTCTAGCAGTCCTTTCCACCTGGCAGGATTGGCCGATTTTCGATGGCCATGAGTAATAGCCCAATCGAAAATATTTTCCATTCGTGATCGTATTCTTGTGGCAGTTTCATTTTTGGATATCCAAATTGGTTCAAGAACCTTCATCACATGCTGCAAGGTTATTTCCTCACATTTCTTTTCACCTATTACAGGTAATGCATAAGTTTCCAGAGTGTTTGTCCACTGTTGTGTATGTTTTGTATTTTTCCAGCTTGGTGACTCTTTTTGAATATATTTCTTGCTCGCTTCACGAAATGTCAAAGCCTCTTGATTGAGTTGAACTTTCTCTCTTAAAGCTTCTCGTTCTGCTCTGGGATCGAAACCTAATTTGACTCGTTGCATCGCTTCTGCACCAAGTTTTCGAGCTTCAGCCAGACCAATCGCAGGATATGGGCCCAATCCCATGGTGTATTTGCCGCCAGCTCCCCATCTGAGAAGCCATGACTTGGTAATATGATTTAAGTCCGTTCTAGACACTTGAACCCGTAGGTACAATCCATTTCCGATCGAGTGCATCCCAGGTTTTTTTTCATTTTTGCAATATGTATCTGATATCTTTTTATTCATAATTTCCCAGAGTATAAATTGATCAAGTGGTATCAAGCTACACTATGCACCGCCTATTTTCAAGATACACTTTAGCATACACTATCAAACAGGAAGGCATTAACCTTCCTTGGACCTCATCGGACTGCATTTAATTTTAACACCCTGAAAAATAGCGCTAAAATTTATCATCTTGCAACCAGTTGGACGGCTTTGGAACATTAGTTAGAAGGACTGCTTCTCCGCCATGATGAAATAACAAAGCCGTAACCATTGCAACTGGTTACGGCTTTTTCTTTTTTAGGGGCTCAGTCCGTCAATAGTCTGGGATCGAAAACGGCTTTCATTTACAATGAACGCTCTCAAACATTCAATTTGGGACCAGAAAACTGGTCCCATTGCCCCTCTTTACTCAGCTTTTTGTTGCCAAAGCACGGCGGGCAAAGGGGGAGAGCGCTCGACCCAAAATGTCAGTAACAAGAACAGTCATAAATATTGACAATCAACAAGCGCGGCCTTATCCTGGACCGAACAGCGTAGACAGCGGCGGCGCCGTCGCCGAGCAGGAGGCACGCATGCACAATGACGATTTCATGGCCAAAGTGGCCTGTATAGTGGAAACCGACGGACTGCTGAGGGATTACATCGATTCGGTGGTCATCAAGGACATCAAATCGCGCATCGCCGACGACAGATTCGCCAACCTGAACAGCAACCATATCCATGCCGCACTGCTGCTCAAAGCCATCGCCCCCTGCGCCTTAAAGGATTTTGCCGCTGTCATGCGTCTGTCCAAATCCGCCGCATCAGCCCTGATTGAGCGCATGGTGGAAAACAACCTGGTTTTGCGCCAGCTCAATCCGCACAACCGCCGGGAGATCCTGTTGTCCGTAAGCCCGGACTTCGAAGAGCACGTGGTCTACGTGCGGGCGGAGTTGGCCGCATGGTTCGCCGCCTTGGCCGACGACCTGGGTATGGACGCTTTTGAACAATGGCACGCGGTCATGATGCAACTGCACACCGTCATCCTGCAAAAAATACGGGCCGCCCATGCGTAATCTCCCCGGGATCATAACGGGAACGGCGCCAACAACATGACCGGCACGCGCTTGGGGCGGGTGAAATTGGGCTGGCGCAGTCGGCTTCTGTGAAATTCTCCGCAACATTGGGCAACACGCACACAGGGGGGATCGTATGAAAGGATATATCGTCACATTTTTTACCCAGCAGAACCGCGAGCACGATGGCGTATCCGTGGCCAACTGGATTGTCGAAACAGCCAAGCAACTTGGCATCCGCGGCGCCACCCTGTTGTCCGGCCAAGAAGGTTTTGGTCATGACGGCCGCTTTCACTCCGAGAGCATTTTCGACTTGGAAGACCGTCCGCTGCAGGTCATCTTGGTGCTCACAGACGACGAATGCGAACGCCTGTTTGCGGCCGTCAAAAAGAAACAGCTTGTGGTTTTCTTTACCAAAACAGCTACCGAGTTTGGCGTCAGCTCGGACTCTTGAGCCATCATCCGTCGTGGATTGTCACTCGGATTGTCGCTCTGGACGCGATGATGCGATGGGCCGCCGCGCGGCAGATTCATCAACCATAACGCGTTCGCTTGGTTGCAATGCAGCATGTCGCGACACGAATTCGTATCGCACAAGGAAATAAAATGATCGGTCCCTATGTCAACGGAGCGGCGATATTGGTCGGAAGCGTCATTGGCGCGTTGCTCGGCCCCAAACTCAATCCCAACCTCAAGTTGCGCATGCCCCTGGTGTTTGGCTGTGCGTCCATGGGGCTTGGCGTGGCCATGATCGTCAAGGTTAAATTTCTTGCGCCGGTGGTTCTGGCCTTGGTCGTCGGCTCTGTCTTGGGTGAATTGATCCAGCTGGAAACCGGTATCCAGAAAGCGGCCGGCCGCTCCAAAAAATGGATCGAAAAATTCATCAAGCCTACGGGCGAGATAAGTCACGAAGAATTCTTGGACAAATTCGTCGCCCTGCTGGTGCTTTTCGGCATGAGCGGCACCGGCGTCTATGGCGCGATGAGCGAAGGCATGACCGGCGACCCGACCTTGCTGATCGTCAAGGCCATTCTGGATTTTTTCACTGCGCCCATCTTTGCGTCGACCATGGGACTAACCGTAGGCGCGCTCGTTGTTCCCCAGTTTGCCGTGCAGTCGCTGCTCTATCTTGGCGCATCACAAATCATGCCGCTGACCACGCCGGATATGCTGGCGGACTTCTCCGCATGCGGCGGCCTGATCATGCTGGCCACCGGCTTTCGCATCTGCAGCATCAAGCAATTTCCCGTGGCTAACATGATCCCGGCCCTGATCCTGGTCATGCCCCTGTCCTGGCTCTGGGCCGCCTATTTGCACTGACACGCCAGACCGTTGCGTGGGGCGATGGTAGGGGACAGAGTCGGCATTCCATTGGGGATTCGCAAGGAACGGCACGAGGGGCTTGGCGGGACAATTTCCAACCGAAGAGAACAAAAACGCCGCCAACACCCGCCACCAAAAATGAAAACGAGCACAAAACAAAAAAGCCAAACACCGTGTAGGTGTTTGGCTTTTTTGTTCTATTCTAATGGTCGGGGCGGAGTGATTCGAACACTCGGCCTCCTGCTCCCAAGGCAGGCGCGCTAACCAGGCTGCGCTACGCCCCGACGGTTGTCGCTGTGTGACTGAAGGAAAAATTATCTACACCATTCGGTTCGCACTTGCAAGCCTTTTCCCGGCGAACAACCACGGAAAGGGCGGAAATCCCGCCTTATGCAGGGTTGTTTTCCCTCCTGCCCCGTGCCTATCCGCTTTACGCCCTCTCCTGTGCCGGGTCCTGACATTGGGCTGGCGAAAAGAGCCGATGCCCTTTAGGATGACGTGAATGATTCTTCCTCCGGTTTATTGCCGGCCACGTTCACAAGCAGCCTCTGGAGCATCCATGGCGTCGCCCCCACCCCCGATTCAGCGCATCACCTTTCTTTTCTTCTTTCTCGTGGCCTCGCTGATGCTTGGCCGGGTGCTCTGGCCCTTCTGGACGCAACTGTTTCTGGCCTTTCTCCTGGCCAGCGTGTTCCACCCCGCCTATTCCCGGATTTGCACCCGGACCCGGCCCTGGCTTGCGGCCTGCCTGACCTGTGTGCTGATCACCCTGTGCGTGTTTCTGCCGCTGCTGTTTAGCATCGGCGCGCTTTCGGCCGAGATTCCGGGAGTAATTCAACTGGCCAAGAAGAACGACGTCCTGGTCCTGCTGCAACAGAGTCTGCAAAACAACAGCCTGGTCCATCGGGCCGACGCCTTTCTCTCGGGTTTTGGCATCCACCTGGACATTGACCGTCTGCCCGGATTGATCACCGAACTCTCCACCACGGTGGGGCTCTTCATCTACAATCAGGTGTCGGGTTGGGCCGCCGACATCATGCGCTTCATCCTGCAGTTCTGCATCGTCATCATCGGCGTCTTTTTTCTTCTGATCGAATTTGATCGCCTCACCAACTTTCTCCTGCGCCTCTCGCCCCTGCCCGAGTCGCAGAACCGCTTCCTGATTGAACGCTTTTCCACGATCTCCGGGGCCATCCTCATCGGCAACAGTTTAAGCGGCCTGATTCAGGGCGTGTGCGGCGGCATCTATTTTGCCGTGATGGGACTGATTTCCCCGGTGCTCTGGGGCGCGGTCATGGCGGTGGTCGCCTTTATGCCGATTGTCGGCATCGGCCTGGTTCTGCTGCCAACAGCCCTGATTCTCTATCTCAAGGGGTTTGGCGGGCAGGCCCTGGTCACCCTGCTTTTTTACCTGGCCCTCTCCTTTTCCGTGGATTACCTGTTCAAACCAAAATTCGTCGGCGGTCAGGCCCATCTGCCGCCGCTTTTGGTGCTGCTGTCGATCATTGGCGGCATGAGCATGTTCGGCATCATGGGGATCATCTACGGACCGCTGGCGCTCACCGCCTTCCTCACCCTCGCGGACATGTACTTTTGCGAGTATCAGCCCTATTTCGAAAACCAGGATGAAAACGGCAACTGAAACCCGTCGGCGACATTCCGAAGTTGCGGCATGGGCGGCATTTTCGACGTATCTCCTTGACATGGAACAATCTTTCAGGTAACAGCAGGAGGTTTCTCGAACCCGTCCCGACCGTCAATGGGGTGCAGTAAAGGCCTGTCGTCTGTCACGCGCGGCGGCCGCCAGGGCGCTGGGCCGCTTCTTCCCACAGAACATTCCCTTGTGTCATTTGATTTGGAGTTTTTTCCATGGATTTTTTTGCGCTGATCCAAAGCGTTCTGCTCGGCGTGGTCGAAGGGCTGACCGAATTTCTGCCGATCTCCTCCACCGGCCACCTGATCATTGCCGGCGACCTGCTGCACTACACCGGCGAGCAGGCCAAGACCTTTGAGGTCTGCATTCAACTCGGGGCGATCCTGGCGGTCTGCTGGCATTACCGTGAACGGCTGCTGCGGGTGATTGCCGGTTTGCAGCGCGAGGCCAGCGCCCAACGGTTTGTGATCAATCTGATCGTCGGCGTTTTTCCGTCGGCGGTGTTTGGCCTGCTGCTGCACAAACTGATCAAGGCCCATCTGTTCAACCCGGTGGTGGTGGCCATGGCTCTGATCGTCGGCGGGCTGATCATCTTCCTGGTGGAGCGGCGGGAGCGCACCCCGCGGATCACCGACGTCGATCAGATGGAATGGACCGACGCCCTCAAACTCGGCCTGGCCCAGGTGCTTTCCCTGATCCCCGGCACCTCCCGCTCCGGCGCGACCATCATCGGCGGCATGCTCTTTGGCCTGTCGCGCCAGGCGGCCACCGAATTTTCCTTTTTCCTCGCCATTCCCACCATGTTCCTGGCCACCGGCTACGACGTCTATAAATCCTGGCACAGCCTGGCTCAACAGGATCTGGCCTTTTTCACGGTGGGTTTTGTGGTCGCCTTTTTCAGCGCCCTGCTGGCGATTAAAGGTTTGATCCGCTTTGTGGCCCATCACAATTTCAAGATTTTCGCCTGGTACCGGGTTGTTTTCGGGGCCATCGCCCTGGTCTATTTCCTTCGCTGAGATCTGTTATGATTACCGAATTCATCAGTACCATCGCCGTCCGGATTCTGGACGCCACCGCCTATGCCGGCGCCTTTTTCCTCATGGCCCTGGAGAGCATGATTGCCCCGGTGCCGAGCGAAGCCGTCATGCCCTTTGTCGGCTTTCTGGTCACCGACGGCAAATGGAACCTCTGGATGGCGCTGCTTTCCACCAGTTTGGGTTCGCTGGTCGGTTCGCTGCTCTCCTACTGGATGGGCGCCTACGGCGGCAAGCCGCTGGTGCTCAAGGTCGGCAAGTATCTGCTGCTCAACCGCCGCGACCTGGAGCTGACCGAGCGCTATTTCAACCAACGCCAGGGACTGCTCACTGTCTTTGTCGCCCGGTTCATCCCGGTGGTCCGCCATTTCATCTCCATCGCCGCCGGCATGGGCAAGGCGCCGCTGCTGCCGTTCATGCTGGTCACCGTTGTCGGCGCGACCCTGTGGAACGGCTTTCTGCTTTATCTGGGGATGCGGTTGCGCGAGCACTGGACCGTGGTGCAGAAGTATTCGCACCAGGTGGACATCGTCATCATTGTCGTGGCGATTGTTGGCATCGGCTGGTTCCTCCGCTCCCGGCTGGCGGCCCGCAAGCGCAAACTCAACGATTAGCCTGCGGCCTGCGGACCGGAGAGCAATTCTTCCAGCCGCAGCCGGCGGTAATCGAAAATCCGCTCCAAGGTCCGCCGAATGTAGAGCCGGTGCGCCAGTCGCCCCAGGACGCCCAAGGGCGGTTGATAGCAGACCCGATCAATCAGCAATACGCCGCCCTTTTCCTGGCGAATTTCATGATAGTGATGCCAGAAGCGGTACGGCCCGAGCCGCTGTTCGTCGACAAAGCTCAACCCCTCGCGGATGTGCTTGATTTCGGTCACCCAGCTGTGGGTCCCGATCAGGGGAATGGTGATCCGGTATGCAACGATCAGCCCATTGTACATGATTGCCGGGATGTCGGTGACGATGCGGAATTGCAGGTCCGGCGGGGTGATCCGGTCGAGATTGGCCGGATTCTGCAAAAACGCCCAAGCCTGATCCTTGGTTCCGGTCACCCGCTGCTGTCGCTCCAGAATGTACATCGCGTCTCTCCTTATTGGCTTTTACGCCTTTGTTCCCCACGCCATATAGACTGGATCGCTTAGCCAGAGTTCCTGATGCGGATCGTCCAGCGGCCGGGGCCACCCGCGCCGTGAGAGCGTGGACACGTCCTTAAAGCCGCCGGAGGTGTGGAAGAGTTCCGCCGCCAGGCCCAACCGCTCGAATTCGTGCATTTCCGTCCACAGGCGGATGGCCTTGGGCGGAAACCAGCGGTTGGAAAAGGCAAAGGCCAGCAGTCCGCCGGGCTTGAGAATCCGCAGAATTTCCGCCGTCACTGCCAGGGGATCGGTCAGATACTCCACCGAGGCGGTGCAGATCACCGCATCAAAACTGGCCTCGGCATAGGGCAGAATCGGGTCTGCGTTGAGATCCTGCGCCAGGGTTGCGGCGGCCCGCGTGTTGTGCCGCAACTCCTCCTCGTTCATGCCCAGGACGGTGAGACCGCCCAGTTCCAGGCTGTCCGGCAGGTGGGAGGTCCAACTGCCCATCAGGTCCAGCACCTGGCTGCCGGGGCGAATCAATTCGCCGTAGCGGTGGCTGATTTCAGCCCGGGCGGTGTTGTCGAGGTGATGCACCAGTCGGGGCTGGCGGTAAAAGAGGCTGTCCGGCTGCTCGTCGCCGCGCGTGAAATTTCCCAGGGTAAAAAGCGCGCCGCCCTCGCCCGTGAAGCCGGCCTGCATTCCCGGCCCATCGCTGCTGATTCGCTCCAGCCAGTCCTCGCAGCGGCCGCCCCGCTCTTTCTTGGCCGGGGGATGGAGGGCGACGATCTCGGCCTCCAGGCGGAGATCGCGACCGGCCAAGGGATGGTTGAGATCAAAAACCAGCTGTTCTCCCTCCTGGCCAAGACAGCGACAGGGGCTGGTGGACGTCTTGTAGACGCCGCCTACGCCGCTGAGCAATCCTTGGGGATAAAATCGGCCCGGACTGGGCTGCAAAGGGAGGCCTCGGTTGTCCACACCCTGGAACTGACGCGGCCGCACCCGGATGCGCTTGCGCTCGTCATAGGGCGTGGAAAAGTTGGCCGCCGGAATCTTGACGCTCGCCCGGTCGCCCGCTTCCTTGTCCAATAAATCCCTGACCAGTTGCGGGTCCAGGACATCCCGCCAGAAACTGACCGGATCGGCCCAGAGTTGTTCGGTGTGGCTGGCCTGGTCGCTGTTCCAGGTGAGAGTGAACACCACTGCGGCCCGGCTGTGTTGGTTGATGCGCTCCATGGTTTTCCCCGTCTCTTGATGAGGTTGTGCGGCGCCGGAAAAATCCCGCGCCAAGCCCAGACAGAAGGACACTCCCACCGCGTTCCCAGGCGCACAGCCTGCCGGCAGGCATACACAATCTTTCGCCGTCGCCGGTCCGTGAAATTCGCGGTGTTTCCTATGATTGTCGAATGGTGTCTGTGGGCAAAAAAAATCCCCGGCGGCAAAACCACCAGGGAGGCAGGTTACAATTTACCAGCGTTCAGTGCCGACAATCTGATTGACGTCCATGCAGCTGGCCCGTTCGTGATCGGTGAGGTCGCTGATGTTGCGCACCCCGCTGCGGCCGTTGTCCAACGAGCAACTGAATTCCTTGCCGTTGTTGTCCCGCACCCAAACCAACGACTCATATCCCACCGAGTTGACTCCAAGGTCTCTTTCTGTGAATTCCATGACGTTCTCCTCTTGTGTATTGCGTATCTATTGATAAAGGATCAAGAATTTACCAGCGTTCAGTGCCGACAATCTGATTGACGTCCATGCAGCTGGCCCGTTCGTG
>NZ_JAVBXR010000058.1 GCF_030824455.1 Desulfobulbus sp. | reverse complement strand
GGGCGTGGCGCGGACAGAAAAAGGCAGGGTCATGGGGTGTTCCTTGGGAGGGCTGCATCCGAACGGTTGTCGGGCGCGGCGGTTGCGGCGGCTGCGACCGGAAACGGCCGATTTTGCCAGCCGCCGCCCAGCGCCTTGTACAGGGCAACCATATCAAGGGCCAGGCGCTGCTCGCTCTGCGCCAGCTTGTCCTGGGTTTGAAAGAGCGAGTTTTCGCTTTGCAGCACGTTGAGAAAGGTGGTGATGCCGGCCTTGTACTGGCCGCGGGCAATGAGCACCGCCCGCTGGCTTGCGGTCACGGCCTCGCCGACGATTTTTTGGGTGACCCGCTCCCGGTCCAGGGCGACCAGCGCGCTCTCGGTTTCCCCGAGGGCGGCCAGCACGGTTTTCTCGTAGGTCGCCTGGGCGCGCTCGCGACGGGCCTCGCTGATTTCGACGCCTGCCCTGGCCTTGCCGCCGTCAAACAGCGACCATTGCACCGTGGGGCCGGCCGACCAGAAACGGCTGCCCTGGGCAACGAGATCGTGCAACGAGACGCTTTGTAGGCCGATCAGGGCGGCCAGGGAAAAGCGGGGAAAGAGCTCGGCCGTGGATGCGCCCACTGTGGCGGTTGCGGCGGCCAGCTGCCGCTCGGCGCTGCGGATGTCGGGCCGCTGGCGAAGGAGTTCCGAGGGCAGAACCACCGGCAACTGCGGCGGCGGAGGCGGGGTCTTGCCTGGTTGCGACAATTCCGCTTTCAAGGCCTGCGGTTGTTGGCCCAGCAGCAGGGCCAACTGGTGGGTCGCCTGGGCTCCGCTGCTTTCCAGCTCTGGCATTTGGGCCCGGGTCTGGGCCAGCAGGGTTTCGGCCTGGGCAACCTCAAGTTCGTCGCCAAGGCCGATCTGGAGTTTGTTGCGCACCAGGTCCACGGTCTGTTCCTGGGTGCGGCTGTTTTCCCGGGCAATGGCCAGTCGCTGCTGGCTAGCCCGCAACTCCAGGTAATTTCTTGCCACTTCCGCCGCCAGGGAGACGCTGACGTCCCGCCAATCTTCCACCGCAGCGGCCAGGGTTGCCTCGGCGGCCTCGGTTTGCCGGCGCACGCCGCCAAACACGTCGAGTTCCCAGCCCGCGTCAAAATCAGCCTCGAACAATTCCTGCTTGGTTCCGCCGGAGGGGACGTTTTTGCTGCGACCGCTGTTGACGTAGCCGCCGCCGAAATCAACTGCGGGCAGACCGGCCGCCGCCGCAATCCGCCGCTGGGCCCTGGCCTCGCGAATGCGGGTTTCAGCAATGTGGAGATCGAGGTTGGCGTTGAAAGCGCGGCCAATCAGCGAATCCAGCAGCGGATCGTTGAACAGCGACCACCATTGCCGCAGGGCGGCACTCTGGCCTTCCTGCACCGTCGCCGCCGCTTCGCTCCAGTGCGCCGGCGTCTCGGGCTGGGGCGGCTGGTAATCCGGGCCGACCGGGGAACAGGCGGCGAGCGTCGTCAATCCCAGGGCCAGCAGGCAAGGACGCAGCTTGGGCGGACAATGTTTTGCGAAGATCATAGGAGGTTGCCCGGGGGGAGAGCGAAGTCGCGGCGGCGGCATTCGAAGGGGGCGCTCTGCCGCGTTGTCGGGCGAAGGAAAAGAGGGCGTTGTGGAGCCATGGTCAATCCTGGATTGAGGGGTGCGCCGACACGATTGGCAAGCGGCCACGATAAACAAATTAGTCTGTTTTGACAATGCGTTTAAGCCGTTGGGCAAGGCTTTGGCAGCCGAGCGCAATCGAGGCGCGGCGGTCGCGGGAGCGGGCGGCTGTCAGCGGTTGTGATCGCTGCGGCGGCCATATGGAAGTCCCAGCCGGTCCATGCGCGCGCGCAGGGTGTTGGGGTTGATTCCGAGCAATTCTGCGGCGCCGCCCGGACCGTTGATTTTTCCGCCGCTCAGGCGCAAGACCTGGGCAATGTGGGCGGCAATCACCTCGTCAAGCAGCAACGCGCCGGGGCGGTCGCTCTCTTCCGGCGAAAGCGGGCGGCGCCGGCCGGCAGGATCGTAGGGCAGAGAAGCAAAACTCAGCAATCCGTCCCGGTGGAGGATCAGTTCCCGTTCCACCAGATTTTCCAGTTCGCGCACATTGCCCGGCCAGGTGTAGCGCCGGAGTCGTTCCAAGGAGCCAGGGGCGATGGACGGGAGATTCTTCATGCCGGTTTCGCGTGATTTTTTGGCGATGAAATGCATGGTCAGGGCCGGGATGTCCTCCAGCCGCTGCCGCAGGGGCGGGATGATGATCGGAAAGACGTTGAGGCGGAACCAGAGATCTTCGCGGAACCGATTTTCCAGCACCATGCTTTCCAGATTGCGATGGGTGGCGGCGATCACCCGGATGTCGACGGGCACGGATTTGTGGCCGCCGACCCGTTCGATTTCCCGATTCTGCAGCACCCGCAGCAGACGGATCTGGGCCTGCGGCGGCAGTTCGCCGATCTCGTCGAGAAAGATGGAGCCGCCGTTAGCCCGCTCAAATCGGCCGCGTTTCTCGCTGACCGCGCCGGTGAAGGCCCCGCGCTCGTGGCCGAAAAGCTCGGAATCGATCAGGCTTTCCGGAATCGCGCCGCAGTTGACCTTGATAAACGGACCGTCTTTGGCTGCGGAGGCCGCATGAATGGCGTTGGCGATCAACTCCTTGCCGGTGCCGGTTTCGCCCAGAAGCAGCACGGTGTTGTTCAGCGGCGCCACCTGCCTGGCCATCTGGATGACATTGGCTAGGCCGCCCTCGCTGCCGACGATCTCGTCGCCGACCTGTGAGGTCAACTCCTGGCTGAGAAAGCGGTTGTCTTCGATCAGCAGATCCCGGTAGCGCTTGATCTTGTCGTGGGCAATGGCGTTGGTCAGGGCGATGGTCACCGGTCGGGAAACGCCGGAGAGCAGTTTGAGGTGACGTTCGGTGAAACATCCTGCGGTGGACGCCCGCAGGGTGAGCGCGCCGTGCAGCTGGTCGTCCATCCACAGCGGCACGATCAGGTCGCTTTTGTCCTGCAGTTTGAACAGCGGGCTGAGCCGGCGGACCAGCTCGCTGTGATCGGCGGTGATGATCTGCGGCTCGCGCAAGGTCGCGGCCATGGCCTGGACCTGCGTCCAGAGCGCGCCGGGAACCGGCAGAATCTCCTCGGGATAGGCCTCCTGGTGATCGGTGGCCAGCGCGATGCGGCGGATGGCCCCCAGGTCTTCGTCGCGGATGGTCAGGCTGAGACCAATCAGGGGAAAATGGAGCTTGAAATACTCAAAGACGCTGGCAACGGCGGTGGCAATCTGCAGGCTGCCGCAGATGCGCAGCGTGGTTTCGCGAAAAAAATCGTCCCATTGCACCATAAAAGATCCTTGTCCGAGGCGACGCAGCGATTGCTGTTACCGTATTTGGTAAAAATACCTTGTATTCCATTATCTGGGAATATGAATTTCGATATATGGTAATTTTTGCCATGATGGTTGTCTTTTTATTGAAAAATCGATGAGATGCTTCTGGCATGGTTCTCGCCTCTCTCTATGATCCGCGCGGCGGCCGCATTCTCTTGCAGGCCTTGCCGGTTGCGCTGAAAAATCAAGTATGCCAACAGCATCAGCCCATGGAAGAGAGACAGACGCCTGCGCCTGCGCCGGCGGCAATCAGCGGTTTCGTTTTCAGACACGCTTTGGGACACGCCGGATGTCAGGCGGAGTTGGCGGTTTCGCAACCCAGATACAGCCTGGACAATCGACGTTTTGTGATGGCGAAAAGCGGTGAAGGGCTGCCTCAAACCGGGGTGGTGTTCGTTTTTCACCAGACCGGGGTTGTCATCAGCGGCGATTTTCGCGGCGGCGACGTCAGGGCTGGGCAATTGCTCGGCAGATTTGTCGCCAGCGATCACATCGAGCTGCATTTTCATTTTCTTTCATCCTGTTGGACCCTCCATTCCGGGACGGGTTCGGGGCTTGTCAGCGGCGATCCGGGCAAGCAACTCACCTTGTTTTTGAACTGGCGGTTTGTCAGCGGCGGAACCGGCACAGGCGCGGCAAGCTACAAAGAGGTGTAGGGCGCAAACGGGGCAGGGCGCGGGCCTGCCGCCGGGCAACGAAATGAGAGGAGGCGGCAATGGGCCTGAACACGAAGAAATGGCTGGGGTGGATGGGGTGTGCGCTCTTGATCGCGGCCGCGGTTCTGGCCTGGCGTTTGCTGCGGCCCAAGGGGCTGGCCGATGGGTTTGTCGGCGGCAACGGCCGGATTGAGGCGGTGGAGATTGACGTTGCCGCCAAGAGCGCCGGCCGGATCAAGGAGATCCTGGCCAGCGAGGGCGATTTCGTGACCCAAGGCCAGATCCTGGCCCGTATGGACACCCAGCAGTTGGAGGCCCAGCGCCGCGAGGCCGAAGCCCAGTTGCAGCAGGCAGGCTACGCGGTGGAGACCGCCAAAAGTCAGGTCGAGCAACGGCTGAGCGAGAAAAACGCGGCCCAGGCCGTGCTGGCCCAGCGCCGGGCCGAGCTTGAGGCGTCCCGCAAGCGGTTGGAGCGCTTTGAGGTTCTGTCGCGCAAGGGCGCCACCTCGGTGCAGGATCTCGACGACAACCGCGCCCTGTATCTCAGCGGGCAGGCTGCGGTCAGCGCCGCCGAGGCCCAGATCGCGGCGGCCCAGGCAGCGGTGATCACCGCCAAATCGCAACTGCTGGGCAGCCAGTCGGCGGTCAATGCCGCTCGGGCCACCATCGAGCGTTTGCAGGTCGACATTGACGACGGCGTGCTCAAGGCCCCGACCGCCGGCCGCATCCAGTACCGGGTGGCCCAGCCCGGCGAGGTCCTGGCCGGCGGCGGCAAAGTGCTCAATCTGCTCGATCTGGCAGACGTTTCGATGACCTTTTTCCTGCCCACGGAAAAGGCGGGCCAACTCGGGCTCGGCGCCGAGGTGCGGCTGGTGTTCGACGCATCCCCGCAATTCGTCATTCCCGCCCGGGTTTCCTTTGTCGCCGATGTCGCCCAGTTCACGCCCAAGACGGTGGAAACCGCCAGCGAGCGGCAGAAGCTGATGTTTCGGGTCAAGGCCAAAATCGATCCCGAGCTGTTGAAAACCCACATCACCCACGTGAAAACCGGCGTGCCCGGCATGGCCTATGTGCGGCTGGACCAGAAGATCGATTGGCCGGCCGAACTGCAGGTGCGACTGCCGCCTGAAAGCGAGCCGCAGCCATGAATCGGCAAGCGCCGCCGCCGGTTGCCCGGTTGACCGGGGTCAGTCTGCGCTATGGCCGGACCCTGGCGCTGGACAAGGTCAGACAAGGTCAGCCTGGATTTTCCGTCTGGTTGCATGGCCGGCCTGATCGGACCGGACGGGGTCGGCAAGTCCAGCCTGTTTGCCTTGGTGGCTGGGGCCCACGCCGTCCAGCATGGACGGGTGGAGGTGCTCGGCGGCGACATGGGCCGGCGCCGCCACCGCGAAACAGTCTGCCCGCGGATTGCCTACATGCCCCAGGGGTTGGGGAAAAATCTCTATCCCACCCTGTCGGTGGTTGAGAACATCGATTTTTTCGGTCGGTTGTTTGGCCAGGGCCAGGCCGAACGCAATTGGCGGATTGATCGTCTCCTGGCCAGCACCGGTCTGACCCCGTTTCGAGCACGTCCGGCCGGCAAACTCTCCGGAGGCATGAAGCAGAAACTGGGGCTCTGCTGCGCCCTGATCCACGATCCGGACCTGTTGATTCTGGATGAACCGACCACCGGCGTCGATCCCCTGTCCCGGGTCCAGTTTTGGGAACTGATCGAACGCATCCGCGCCACCCGGCCGGGCATGAGCGTGCTGGTCGCCACCGCCTACATGGAGGAGGCGGCTCGTTTTGATTGGCTGGCAATAATGGAAGGGGGCAGGGCGCTGGCCACGGGAACGCCGAAGGAACTACTGGCGCGGACCGGCGCCGCCACGCTTGAAGCGGCCTTTATCGCCCTTCTGCCCGAGGAGCGCCGCCGCGACCACCAGCCGGTGGTGATTCCGCCGCGCGGGGACGACGCATCGGCGCCGACCGCCATTGAGGCCCAAGAGCTGACCATGCGTTTTGGCGATTTTGTCGCGGTCGACCGGGTGAGTTTCCGCATCAAGAGCGGCGAGATTTTTGGGTTCCTCGGTTCCAACGGCTGCGGCAAGACCACCACCATGAAGATGCTCACCGGCCTGCTGCCGGCCAGCAGCGGCGAGGCCCGGCTGTTTGGCCAACCGGTGGACGCCAGGGACGTTGCCGTCCGGCGGCGGGTCGGCTACATGACCCAGTCGTTTTCGCTCTATTCTGAACTGACCGTGGTCCAGAATCTGCAACTGCACGCCCGTCTGTTCAGCGTGCCGCCGGCGGAGATTGCAGGGCGGGTGAGCGAGATGGCCGCGCGTTTCGATCTGGTCGGGGTGCTGGACGCTCTTCCCGGCAATCTGCCCTTGGGGCAGCGGCAACGGTTGTCCCTGGCCGTGGCCATGATCCACAAACCGGAGATGCTGATCCTCGACGAGCCGACCTCAGGGGTTGATCCCATTGCCCGCGACAGTTTCTGGCGGAGCATGATCGACCTGGCCCGCAATGACGGGGTCACTATTTTCATCTCCACCCATTTTATGAACGAGGCCGAGCGCTGCGACCGCATTTCCCTGATGCACGCCGGTCGGGTGCTGGTCAGCGACAGCCCGGAGGCGTTGAAGGCCGGGCGCGGCGTTGCCAGCTTGGAGCAGGCGTTCATCAGTTATCTTGCAGAGGCTGGCGCGCAGGACGAATCCACCGAGCCGTTGATTGAAGGACAGGTTGCCCCTCCTCCTGCCCGCGGTCAGGGCGGCGCTCGTTCCTGCGCGCCGCATTGGCTTTTCGGCAAGGGGTTCAGCCTTGCCCGGGCCCTCAGTTACACCCGGCGCGAGTCCATGGAGCTGCGCCGTGATCCGGTGCGGGCCACCCTGGCCCTGGTCGGCAGCGTCATTCTGATGGTGATCATGGGCTACGGCATCAGTTTTGACGTCGAAGACCTGTCTTTTGCGGTGCTGGATCGCGACCAGACCACGGTCAGCCGCGATTACATCCTTAATCTGAGTGGTTCGTGCTATTTCATTGAACATCCGCCGATTGTCGACTACGCCGACCTGGACGGGCGCATGCGTTCGGGCGAGATCAGCCTGGCCCTCGAGATCCCGCCGGGATTTGGCCGCGATCTCGGGCGCGGCCGGTCCGTGGTCATCGCCGCCTGGATCGACGGGGCCATGCCCCAGCGGGCCGAGACCATCCAGGGCTATGTGAGCGGCATGCACAGCCTGTGGCTGTCCAACCGGGCCGCGCGCCAGTCAAGCGGCGCCGGCGCAACCGTTCTGGCGAACATCGAAACCCGCTACCGCTACAACCCGGACGTCAAAAGCCTGGTGGCCATGGTCCCGGCGGTGATTCCCCTGCTACTGATCATGATTCCGGCCATGCTCACCGCGCTCAGCGTGGTTCGGGAGAAAGAGCTGGGTTCGATCGTCAACCTCTACGTCACCCCGGTCACCCGGATGGAATTTCTGCTGGGCAAGCAGCTGCCCTACATCGGTTTGGCGATGGTCAATTTTTTTCTCCTGACCCTGATGGCGGCGCTGCTGTTTCGCGTCCCGATCAAGGGCGATTTCTTCACCCTGACCGTGGCCGCGCTGATTTACGTCACCGCCGCCACCGCTTTGGGCCAGCTGATTTCCTCGTTCATGCGCAGCCAGGTGGCCGCCATCTTCGGCGCCGCCATCCTCACCATCCTGCCCTCGGTCAATTTCTCCGGTATGACCAATCCGGTCGCCTCGCAGGAGGGGTTGGGCCGGGTGATCGGCACGCTCTACCCCACCGCGCATTTTCTCACCATCACCCGGGGCGTCTTTGCCAAGGCCCTGGGATTTGCCGATCTTCAGGGCAACTATCTGGCCCTGCTGCTCGCTATTCCGGTGCTGCTCGGGCTGTGCGCGGCGTTGTTGAAAAAACAGGAGGGTTGAGCATGCGCGCCGCCAATATTGTGTGCCTGGGTGTTAAGGAGTTGCGCAGCCTGGCGCGGGACCCGATTTTGGCGTTTCTGGTCGTCTATGCCTTTACCGTCGGGGTTTACGCCGCCGCAACGGCCATGCCCGATTCGCTCAACAAGGCCCCGGTCGCGATTGTCGACGAGGACGGTTCGCCGCTGTCGGCCCGCATTGCCGGCGCCTTTTATCCGCCCCATTTTCTCGCTCCGTCGCTGATCAGCCAGCCGGAGATGGACGCGCGCATGGACGCCGGACTCGACACCTTTGCCCTCGACATTCCGCCGGATTTTCAGCGCGACGTCCTGGCCGGGCGCAGTCCGACCATTCAGCTCAATGTCGACGCCACCCGCATGTCGCAGGCCTTTACCGGCAACGGCTACATTCAGACCATCGTGAGCAGCGAGGTGGCCGAGTTTGTCCAGCGTTATCGGGGCATAGCGGCAACCCCGGTGGAGCTCAACATCCGCGCCCGGTTTAATCCGTCGCTCACCCAGGCCTGGTTCGGTTCGGTGATGGAGGTGATCAACAACGTCACTATGCTTTCCATTATCCTTACCGGAGCCTCGCTGATCCGCGAACGCGAACACGGCACGGTCGAGCATCTGCTGGTCATGCCGGTGACGCCCTTTGAGATCATGGTGAGCAAGGTCTGGGCCATGGGGCTGGTGGTGCTGGTCGCCAGCGGACTGTCGCTGGTTTTGGTGGTTCAGGGGCTGCTGGCGGTGCGGATCGAGGGCTCGCTGCTCCTCTTTTTCGCCGGGACCGGGCTGCACCTGTTCGCCTCGTCCTCCATGGGGATTTTCTTGGGTTCTTTGGCCCGCTCCATGCCCCAATTCGGCCTGTTGATGATGCTGGTGCTGCTGCCGCTGCAGATGCTCTCCGGCGGGGTCACGCCCAGGGAAAGCATGCCGGTCTTTGTCCAAACCGTGATGCAGGCTGCGCCGACCACCCACTATGTGGCCCTGGCTCAGGCGATTTTGTACCGAGGGGCCGGGTTCGACGTGGTCTGGCCGAGGTTCCTTGCCCTGGCCCTGATCGGCGCGCTCCTCTTTGGCCTGTCTCTGGCCCGATTCCGTCGCACCATTGGTCTTGCGGCCTGACCGCGGCATTGACAAGGACTGAGTGGTCATTGATAACAATCTGAAATATATAGATATATTTTTGAGTCGATGTTTTTGTTAGAAAACTGTTAGCAGGCTGTTTTTTTGGTGTCATAATCATGTTAGGAAGGTAAAGTCGGTCCGGCTTAAGGCTTCCCCCAAACATTCTGCAGCTGCGGAATGTCGGGCCTGCAGCTGGGCGCGACAAGGGGCGCTTTGCAAACCTGTTTCAAGAGAGACGGGCGCCTGAGCCGCTTTTTACCGATTTGAATTCTTGTTGAGGAGAAGAGAACGATTATGAGCCTTGGTTTTCTCGCTAAACTGCTGCCGCCGCCGGAAAATAAATTTTACCAACATTTTGAAAATGGAGCCGAGGTCTGCGAGCTGTCCTCCCAACTGTTTTATCAGATCGTGCATTCCGATCTGACCGAGCGGGAAGAATATCTCATCCACGCCAAGACCTATAAACGGCGGGCGGTCGAGGCCATGGAGGGAAGTCTTTCCCTGCTCAACGCCTCTTTTGTCACCCCCATCGACCGGGAAGACATCCAGCTGATTTCTTCCTACCTCTACAAAAGCACCAAGGTCATTCTCAAGGCCTGCGTCAACCTGCGCATTTACAAAATCGATTCCTACAACGACATCGTCAAGAAACAGGCGGAGATTTTGATCAAGTCAGCGGAGGAACTGCGCACAATCATCTCGATGCTGAAGAACGGCGCGCCGCTCAAGGACGTCACCGCGTGCAACTACCGGATCAAGGACATTGAAAATCGGGGCGACGAGATCCTGTTCACCGCCACCGAGGAGATTTTTTCCGGAAAATACGACGCGTTGTATGTGCTCAAGCTGCGCGATATTTACAAAGGCATCGAGAACGCCCTGGACATCTGTTCGGTCATTTCCGATCTCATTGTCAATATCGCCCTCAAGCACAGTTGAGCGCGCCATTGTTTGCTCAGCAGCGGCCGCCCGCGCCGTTTGCGAGTGTGTCACGGAAAAAAGGACGTGCTAAATGGTTCTGACCCTGCTTATCTTTGTTGTTGTTGCTTCGTTGATTTTTGAATACATCAACGGCTTTCACGATTCCGCCAACGCCATCGCCACCGTGGTTTCAACCAAGGTGCTGACCGCCCGCGCCGCCATTCTCTACGCCGGCGTGCTCAACATTGCCGGGGCCTTCATGGGCACCCATGTGGCCAGCACCATTGGCAAGGGCATTGTCGCCACCGACAGCGTCACCCAGGGCGTGATTCTCTGCGCGTTGCTGTCAGCTATCATCTGGAACCTGATCACTTGGTATTACGGCATTCCTTCGAGCTCTTCCCACGCCCTGATCGGCGGTCTGATCGGCGCGACCATCGCCAAGGCCGGGTATCACGTCGTCCACTTCGAGGGCGTGGCCAAAAAGGTGCTGTTGCCGATGATCACTTCGCCGCTGATCGGCTTTGCCATTGGCTTTCTCTGCATGGTGAGCATCCTGTGGATCTGCGCCAAGGCCAACCCGAACAGCGTCAACAAATACTTCAAGAAGCTGCAGCTGGTCTCGTCCGGGATCATGGCGCTCAGCCACGGCAGCAACGACGCCCAGAAGACCATGGGCATCATCACCCTGGCCCTGGTCAGCTATCACGCCCTGCCCACCTTTGAAGTGCCGTACTGGGTCATCCTGGGCTGCGCGGTGACCATGGGGCTGGGCACCATGGGCGGCGGTTGGCGGATCATCCGCACCATGGGCACCAAGATGATCAAGCTGAAACCAGTGCATGGGTTTGCCGCCGAAACCTCGGCTGCGGCGGTTATCCTCAGCGCCTCGTATTTCGGCATCCCGGTCAGCACCACCCACATCATCTCCACCTCGATCATGGGCGTGGGCAGCACCCGCGGCATTCACGCCCTCAAATGGGGCATTGTCGGCAACATCGTCATGGCCTGGGTGCTCACCATTCCAGTCTGCATGGTCATCGCCGGCATCCTGTACCGGGTGCTTCCGGTCTGAAAAAAACTCGCGGGGCAGCTGTCGCGCCGCCCCGCGTCGTTCCGCCCGGCCCTGGAATCCTGGGGCCGGTCTGCGCGTCGCCCTCGCGCCGCTTCTCCCCTTTTTGCTGTGTTTTGTGTTCCTCCGCCGTTGTTTAACCTTTGCTTCATCATCATCGGGCCGACCTGAACCGACAAAAGCGGCTCTGCAGGCGCAGATCAAGCGCCGCACGCAGCACCGGTTTGCCGACAAAGTCGTCACTCCCAGCGCGCGCAGCAGGCATTTTTTGTCGTCGAGAAGGGTGCTCACCATGCGGATGTCGGGGCGCGCGGTCCAGAAGGCCAATCCCTCGCCGCCGCTGGTCGGGGATACAGCCTTATACCCTGGTGATTGCAACTGGTTGTGAAGAAGATGGCGCCGGTTGGCGAGTCAACGGAACCGTCCGTCGGCCAGCAGCAGGCAGCAGGTTCAGGTCGACTGCGCAGAGCGCAAAACCATGTCGACCTTGGCGGCGAATTCCTTGGTGGAAAAAGGTTTCTGGATCAGGTGGACGTCCTTGTCGAGCACGCCCCGGTGGATGATGACGTTTGCGGTGTAGCCCGACATATAAAGGATCTTGACGGTGGGGAACAGGGCGCTGATCCGGGCGGCCAGATCGCGGCCGTTCAACTCCGGCATGATGACGTCGGTGATCAGCAGGTCGACGGCTCCGTGATGCCGCCGGGCGATTTCGACGGCTTTGGAGGGGGTGTTGGCCGCCAGAACGTCATAGCCCAGTTGTTCGAGCATGCGCTTGGCCAGGTTGAGGATGGCGATTTCGTCTTCCACCAGCAACACGGTCTGCCCCTGGCCGCACAGGGGCGCGGCAGGGAGCGTCTCGGTTGGCGCTTCGACCGTCTCGCCCACTGCCCGGGGGAAGTACAGCCGTAGGGCCGTTCCCTTGCCGGGCTCGCTGTAGACGTTGATAAACCCATTGTTTTGCTTGACAATACCGTACACGGTCGCCAGGCCGAGGCCGGTGCCCTTGCCAAGGGCCTTGGTGCTGAAAAAGGGCTCGAAAATTTTGTTGAGGGTGTGGGCCTCCATGCCGCAGCCGTCGTCGCTGACCGCGAGCTGCGCGTATTCGCCGGGGACGAACCCTTGGTGCAGGGCGCAGTAGTCGGCGTCAAAGACCGTGTTTGAGGTCTCGATCATGATCGCGCCCACCCCGTCGATGGCGTCGCGGGCGTTGACGCAAAGATTAGCCAGGATTTGGTCGGTCTGCGAGGGATCGAGTTTCACCGGCCAGACCGTTTCGCCCGGACGCCAGATCAGTTCGACGTCCTCGCCGATCAGCCGCCGCAGCATTTTGAGCATGCCTTCAACGGTTTGGTTGAGATCCAGCACCCTGGGGGCAATGGCCTGGCAACGGGCAAAGGCCAGCAACTGGCGGGTTATTTCCATGGAGCGTCGAGCGGCCTCCTGAATCTGCAGGAGGTCGCCGTGGAGCGGATTCCGGGCGTCGACCACTTCCAGGGCCAGTTCGGCATACCCCATGATCACGTTGGTCATGTTGTTGTAGTCGTGGGCCACGCCTCCGGCCAACCTGCCGACCGCTTCCATTTTCTGCGCCTGGCGCAACTGCGCCTCAACCCGTTCCCGCTCCTGTTCCGCCTGATCCAGGCGCTGGCTCATCTTGTTGAACTCGTCGACCAGGGCGGCGATCAGGGCGTTCGACGAGGTCGCAGTGACGCGGTGGGAAAAATTGCCGTCCGCCACCTGCTGGAACGCCTTGCTCAAGCGCAGCGCCGCCGCCTCTTCCATGGACGATTCCGGCAGACCGCAGAAGAGCCGCCATTCAACCTCCGGAACCCGGGTGTGAAAAACGAGCCAGGGCACGCCGTTTGCGTCTTTGATCCGCAATTCACCGGCATCCTGCGCCAGCGTCGCCGGCCAGTCCAGTTCGGCCCACTCGCCGCCGAGGTCGCGGAGCGGATGGAGCGCAACGTGGCCGCGCGATTGATCGATTTCCGCCGTGAGACGATCATGGAGCAGCAACAGCCCCTGCTGGTCGGTGATCCACTGCTCCTGGTCGGGAAAGGCCTTTGATCCGGCAAAATCCCGGTACAGATAGCGCAGCGGCAAGTCAATGCTCCATAGGCCGAGAAAGGCGTCGTCCTGCCAGACCGGGATGGAGACCGAGAGAATCAGCCCTTCGCCGGCGTAGTCAATGGTGGGCGGCGTCCAGCGGATCCGTCGTTCAGGATTGTTTGCCGGGCAGACGGAGACGTAGGTGTGGTAGCCGGTCCAGTCGAAGTCCCAGGGGATGGCCTTGGCCTGGTCGATGAACGGGAACTGCAGGGCGACGTTGCTGGCGTCCTGGTAGTACATCCAGCCCACGTCGCCGAGTCGGTCGTGGATGTGTTTGAGGTGCGGGCCCATGGCGCGGTGGGCGAAGAGGCGTTTGCGGGCGACCGAGTCGTCGAGCAGGTTGCGGCCCCAGGAGACGCTGATCGCCTCGGGCGGGGCGGCGCCTTCGCGAAAAGCCGCCAGCAGCGGCTGGCTTTGGAAAAACCCGTCGGGGTCGACTGCAAATCCTTCGGCCCTGAGCCAGGCGTTGATCGTTTCGTCGTCGGTCTCGGCGTGCACCGAGAACAGCAGCAGCGAGGCGCGTTGCAACTCTTCCAGGGCATTGTACAGCCGCTCAATCTGCTGACAAAGGACCGCTTGGTATCGACTGAGATGCCTCCTGATCGCCTCGACTTCATTCATGGGTGAGCGTCCTTTGCAATCTGCGTTGCGGAGATGCAGGAGCCGCAGGCCTTCAGGCGCAGCGCGGATCCCATTCGGACAAAGGATGACGCAGCGGTCGGCGCGCCTGCCGAACAACTTCTCCGAAGTGTCGGTATAATAGCATCGCAAGCGGGCCCGGGTACAGCCTTTCTTTCACGCGTTGGGGTTTTGCTGCTCTGGCGTCTGGGGACCGTCCAGCGCTTCCCGGAGTTTTTGGGACAGCTCGTGGGTGAAAAACGGCTTGCGCAGGAAATGGATGTGTCCGTCCAGCACGCCGTGATGGGCGATGACGTCGGCCGTGTACCCGGACATATACAGCAGTCGCATCTCCGGGCGGCGGAGTGTGAGTCGGCGCGCCAGATCCTTGCCGTTCATTTCGGGCATGATCACATCCGTCATCAGGAGGTCGATCCGACCGGTGAACTGCTCCACCTGGAGGATGGCCTCGCCCGGCGACCCCGCGCTCAGCACCCGGTACCCCAGGGTTGTCAGCATGGTTCGGCTGAGTTCAAGAATGCTGGGATCGTCTTCCACCACCAAAATGGTTTCGCCCCGACCCGGCAAGGGGGGCTCTGGCCTCACTTCCTTGGTCCAGGCGACGCCCGGCCCCTGCGCCGGCAGGTAGACGCGAAAGGTTGCGCCGCCGCCCGGCGCGCTTTCGGCGACAATGACGCCCTGGTTTTGCTGGACAATGCCGTAGACCGTGGCCAGGCCCAGACCGGTGCCGAGCACCCCTTTGGTGGTGAAAAACGGTTCAAAGATGTTTTCGATCAATCCCGGTTCCATGCCGCAGCCGTTGTCGGCGACGCTCAACACCACATGCGCGCCAGGCTCAAGGCCGGGATGATTGGCGCAAAAGGCGGCGTCAAGCCAGGTGTGGCTGGTGGCGATGGTGATGGCGCCGGCGTCGTCAATGGCGTCGCGGGCGTTGACGCAGAGGTTGGCCAGGATTTGATCGATCTGCGCCGGATCCATTTTGATCAGCGGCAACTCGGGTTGCGGCGACCAGTGCAATTCAACGGATTCGCCGATTAGCCGCCGCAGCATCTTCAGCATCCCGTCGACGGTGGCGTTGAGATCGAGGATTTTCGGGGCAATAGGCTGCTTGCGGGAAAAAGCCAGCAACTGGTGGACGATGTCGGCGGACCGCATGGCCGCTTCGTGAATTCTGCCAAGGTCCGCATGCACCGGATGGTCGGGATCCATTTTATCGAGCGCCATTTCGGCATAGCCGATGATCACCGCCAGGATGTTGTTGAAATCGTGGGCCACGCCGCCGGTCAGGCGTCCGACGGACTCCATTTTCTGCGCTTGCAGATATTGCGCTTCGAGCTTGAGCTGGGCGGTGATGTCCCGCTTGATGGCCACAAAGTTAACGATGGCGCCGTGGTGGTCAAACACCGGCGAGATGGTGGCCTCTTCGGTGTATAGCGTGCCGTCCTTCTTTTTGTTGACCATCCGTCCGGTCCAGGTCTGGCCGCCGGTGATGGTTTGCCACAGCGTTTCGTAGAAGGTTTCGTCGTGCTCGCCGCTTTTGAGGATGCGCGGGTTTTGGCGGATGACCTCGTCGACCGCGTATCCGGTGACGCGGACAAAGGCCGGGTTAGCGTACTGGATGTTGCCGTCGGGGTCGGTGATGACGATCACCTCGCCGGCCTGTTCGATGGCCACCTTGAGTCGTTCAAGGTTTGCTTCAGCCTGTCGTTTGCGGGTGATGTCGCGGGTGATGGAAATGATGTGGGGCACATGGTCCAGCATCAGGGTCCGCGCCGACAGCAGGCCGGTGGCGAGGCTGCCGTCTTTTTTGCGGAACACGGCTTCGAGATTTTCGCAATAGCCGTCGGAGTGCAGGGCGTCGACCATCCGTTGGCGGTCGGCAAGATCGGTCCAGATGTTGATGTCGAGGGTGGATTTTCCGGCAACGTCCTGGAGGGTAAAACCGGTCAGGTCGGTGAACCCCTTGTTGGTCGCCACATAAAGGCCGTCTGCGAGCCGGTTGATGTTGACTGCGTCCGGGCTGGCGTCAAAGGCCAGGGCGAATTTTTTCTCGCTTTCGCGCAGGGCCTGCTCGGTTCGTTTGCGCTCGGTGACGTCCAGGAAGACCGATTGATAGGAGCCGTCCGGCATCATTTTGGTGCGCATTTCGACGTGTATCGTCTTGCCGTCTGATCGTTCCAGGGTCCGTTCGCTGACCACGATGTCTCCCAGCTGGAGCAGATCAAAGCGCAATGGGGTAGCGGCCAGGCTGTCCCGGGAAAAGGGCAGTTCGCTGATGTGCTTGCCGACAAAGTCAGCCCGTTCCATGCCCAATATGAGGCACATATGGTGGTTGCCGTCAAGAATGACGCCGTTATGGTCCCCCAGAAGAATGCCGTCAACCGCCAGTTCGATCAGTGCCCGATAGTGGGCCTCGCTGTTTTGCAGGGCCATCTCCGCCTGCTTGGAGGCGGTCGTGTCAAGGGCGGTGAAGGTGATCCCATCCGCCGGATCCTCGGCGTTCAGAGGCGAGGAGTTGAGGCGCACGTCGATGAGTGTCCCGTCTTTTCTTTGCCACCTCGTTGTTATTGTTCGTGATTCGTACTGGATGATTTGAGGGTGTTTTTCAATGTCGACGAGCTCGTAGTCAGCGTCGCAGGGGTACAGCATACGGGCGCTCCGGCCAATCAATTCCTTGCGGGCATAACCGGTCATGGCGCACAGGCGGTCGTTGGCCGCCACGATGGTTTGGTCCTCGATCACCCCGATGCCGATGGGCGCGGCGCGGAAAATGGAGCCGAGATACTGATTGTTTGTGCTGAGGGCCTGCTGGGCCTGGTAAATCCGACCGGTTTTTTTGCGAAACAAGACGAACAGGAGCAGGGCGGTGGCGACCGCGAAAACACAGTCCTTGCAAACGTGGGCAACAGATTGGCTGGGACTGTGCGGCAAGAGAACCGCAATGGCCTGATTGGATAAGCCGATCCAGAGGGCCGCCATACCCAAATAGGCCAGGGCCCATCGGGCGGCGGCCCTGGTCGGTTGGGAGGGCCAACTTTTGCTGATCGTCGGAAAGGAACGGAGCGAGGTGTTCAAGGGCATAACCTTGTGGAGATGATGTGGCAACGGGTGCATGGTGCGTTGCATCAAACAAATCCGGTTATGACAAAAACTTCAATCAATACCTGAGCGCATTGGCGTTATTGCACACTTTAAATTTTCTGCTCCCACGCAGTGGGAGTTCTGCGGCCAAAAGGCGAGGGTGGATTATTTCACAATGTATCGTTGTCCGTCTCCGCTGATATAGTCGAGCATTTTTTTGACGCCCTCGGACGGCGCGCCCTTGGTGATCAAGGTGATGGGCCTGCCGATGTCGGGCGTCGTCGGACTGTTGACCAGATAATCCACCTGGGAAAGGGTTCCCAGGCCAACGCCGCCTGGATTCCGTATGACCCTGCTTTTTACGTCTTCAGCCGTGGTTGCCGCCATTGCTTTTGGGGTGAATTCGGCGCTTCCCATGACTTGCCGGCGAAAAACCGATTGAGTCCCCGGGACTTTGCTGCCCAGGATGACCACGATGGGCTTGTCGGGCCCCCCAACTTGCTGCCAATTTTGGTGCTTGCCCGTGAAGATGGCAACGAGCTGCTCTTTGGAAAGCGACGTGACTGGCACGTCCGTGTTGGTAAGAATTTTGATTTTGTCTTCGCCGATGACCCAGTTTTTGTACACCGACGGGTCGGCAATGGGATACCCTTCCTTGGCCATCATTTCCATCCAATCAGGAAAAGCAACGCCGCCAACGGCACAGTGGATCTTGCCGGCATCCAAATCCTTCAGGGCCTGAACGGGTCCGCTGTCAACAATATCCAGCTTGATGTCCAGGTTCTTGGCCAACTGAAATTTTATTTTCTTAAAGATGTTCTCTGCCGCCGCCGCCCCGGTTCCAATTTTAATTTCTTCGGACCAGGAGGCGGAGGCCATCCCCATAATCAATGCCGCCGCAACCATAGCTTTGAAAAAAAGTCGTCCTTTGTGTCTCAACATGCGCTCTCCTTTCGTTTTTGGGTGGTGAATGACAATGTGGTTTCATTATAGGACGAAAAGCAGTATCGCCAAAAAATATTTCCGGCGGAGCGCAACAATTTCTGCGTCACTTCTACGTCGGTCAGCAATGCCCGTGGCAGACCGCCCGGTGGAATGGTTGAACCCGATTGGCCTCGGTGCGCCATGCTGTCTTTGCAGAGTGCGATCAACAGATGCGTTCCGCGCAGGCTTCGCTGCGCAGGAAGAGCGATTGCCATAAAAAAAGCCAGGTCAAAGACCTGGCTTTTTTGCTGCACGCTGTGTGTAAAGCAATCAGAGTTTGCTGAGGGTATTGATCGTTTCGGCAATCTCCTCGGCGGTGACGCTTCTTCGCACCTGCTCCATCCGCTTCATGGTTTCGGCAAAGCGGATGCCCTCGGCGGCGCTGATCCATTCCAGTTGCAGCCGTTCCGGACGCAGGCCGATCTTCTCCATCTTCTTGTGGATGCGGGCCACGCGCTTCTCGGTCCAATGATTGGCGTCGATGTAGTGGCAGTCGCCGATATGGCAGCCGCTCACCAGCACCACCGGAGCGCCCTTGCGGAATCCCTCCCAGATGAACTTCTCATCCACCCGGCCGGAACACATCACCCTAATCAGATGCACGTTGGCCGGATACTGCAACCGGCTGACGCCGGCGTAATCGGCCCCGGCATAGGAGCACCAGTTGCAGGCGAACGCCAGGATTTTTGCTTCCGGGGCGGTGTCGAGCATGGTGTCGACCTGGCCGAGGATCTGGGCGTCGGTGAAGTGGTTCATGGTGATGGCGTCGAACCGGCACTCGGCCGAGCAGGTGCCGCACCCGGCGCAGGCCGCCGAATTGACCACCGCCGGTTTTTTGTTCTTCACGTCCACGGTGATCGCGCCATACGGGCAGACCTCGGCGCATTTGCCGCAGGATTTGCACTTCTCGGCAATGATCACCGAGGTGATCGGCTCGGTGGTGATCTCACCCTTGTGCATCACCCGGATCGCCCGCATGGCCGCAGCCGAGGCCTGGGTGACGCTGTCCTTGATGTCCTTGGGCCCTTCGGCGCAACCGGCAAAGAAGATGCCGCGGGTGGCGGCGTCGACCGGTTGCAGCTTGGGATGGGCCTCAAGGTAGAACCCGTCTGCGGTCAACTGCAAGCCCATGATCTCCTGCAGCCGCTGGGTCGAGGGCGCGGGTTTGATCCCCTGGGCCAGGACCAGCATGTCGAGGTGGTGGTATTCGAGCTTGCCGGTGGCCGCGTTTTCCACCGCCACCCGCAGGGATTTCTCGCCGGTTTCCTCAACCGAGCCGGGTAGCCCCCGGATGTACTGGGCGCCCATGCGGCGGCTGCGGGTGTAGAGGTCCTCGAACCCTTTGCCAAAGGCGCGGATGTCGATGTAGAACACTTTGACCTCGACGTCAGGATAATGCTCCTTGATGATGAAGGTCGATTTAATGGTGTTCATGCAGCAGACGTTGGAGCAGTAACGGGCGCCCTTTTTAGCCGACCGCGAGCCCACGCACTGGATGAACCCGACCGATTTCGGGTGCTCCCGATCCGAAGGCCGCACCAGCGAACCCTTAGTGGGACCGCTGGCGTTGACCATCCGCTCGAACTCCAGACTGGTCATCACGTTGTCGAACCGGGTGTAGCCGTACTCGTCCATCTCGGTCGGATCGTAGGGCACAAGCCCGGTGGCCACGATGATGGTGCCAACCTCCTCGATGATCTCCTCGTCCGACATGTGAAAATTGATGCATCCCTTGCTGCAGACCTCAACGCACTTCGAGCAGACCGCCGGGTTGTGGCCCAGGCACTCCTTGGCGTTGATCAGATAGGAAGAGGGCACCGCCTGGGGAAAGGGCGAGTAAATCGCCTTGCGCGAGCCCAACCCCATGTTGAATTCATCGGGCCGCACCACCGGGCAGACCTTGGCGCACTCGCCGCAGGCGGTGCAACTGGTCTCATCGACATAGCGGGCCTTCTTTAAAATTTTAACTTTAAAATTGCCGACATACCCTTTCACATCGACAACTTCGCTCAACGTCAACAGCTTTATCCGTGGATGTCGACCGACATCCGTCATCTTAGGACCTAAGATTCAAATAGAGCAGTCCATGGTGGGGAAGGTTTTGTCGATCTGGGCCATAACCCCGCCGACCGAAGGGCTCTTCTCCACCAGGGTGACGTCGTAGCCGCTGTCGGCCAGATCAAGCGCCGCCTGAATGCCGGCGATGCCGCCGCCGATGACCAGGGTTTTTGGGGTCAAGGGCAGAGTTTCCTCGGTCAGCGGCTGCAGGTGACGCACCCGCGAAATCGACATGTTGACCAGGGTTTCGGCCTTGAGGGTGGCGCCGGCGTGGTCGTTCATGTGCACCCAGCTGCACTGCTCGCGCAGGTTGGCCATGTCGAGCATGTAGGGGTTGAGCCCCACTGAGTCGATCATTTTTTTGAAGGTGGACTCGTGCAGGCGCGGCGAACAGGAGGCGATTACAATCCGGTCCAGGCCGTTGTCGATGATGTCTTGCTTGATCTGCTGCTGTCCCGGCTCGGAGCAGGCGTAGACAATGTCCTTGGAAACGACGACGCCGTCTTCGTTCTCCACGGTGCGGGCAACGCGACTGCAGTCCACGGATTGGGCGATATTGAGGCCGCAGTGGCAGACGTAAACGCCGATGCGGGGATCCTTGGTTGGTTTTGACATGGTAGTTCTCCAATAACGAGCTGGTTGGCTTGTTCGTTGTTTAGTCTGTAGCTCTTTAGCTTTGTAGTCTGCAGCTCTTGAGTCTGGAGGGTTTTGCCTGACAGACTCAACCGCTCCAAACTCTCAACCTCATCTCATTCCCAGCGGATGGTCTGGGCGATGACGCTGGTCAGATCCATCAGTTCAATGCTGAGTTGTTCGCGGCGGAAGGGGTCTTCCATGGCGCATTTGAGGTGAATCTGGCATTTGGGGCAGGCGGTGACCATCAGGTCGCTGCCGGTGGCGTGCGCCTGTTCCAGGCGCTTGACCTGCAGGGCCTTGCTGTAGGAATCGCAACCGGTCCAGGCGCTGTTGCCGCAGCAGATCGCGGCCCCGCCGGATTCCTTCATCTCGGTGTACTGTACCGGTTTGAGCCGTTTGAGCAGTTTGCGCGGCAGATCGGTCCGGTCGCACAGACGGCCCAGCCGGCAGGAATCCTGAAAGGTGATCGAACGATCCAGCGGTTTGAAGCCGACTGCGCCCTTGTCGATCTGTTCCTCCAGAAAATCGTAGAGATGCACCACCTTGAAGTTGGGCTTCAACCCCTGCTCGGCATAGGTGGCGTGCAGGGTCATGTAGCATTCCGGGCAGGTGGTGATCACGGTTTCAATGCCGAGTTGGTTAAGCTTGTCGACGTTGAGCCGGGCTAGCCGCATGAAGTTGTCCTTGTCGCCGGACCACAGCAGGTCGTGGCCGCAACAGCGCTCGTCGGCCAGCAGTCGGGGGGCGACGTCGAAGAAGTTGAGCAGTCGCAGGCTGTCGAGGAGAATGCGGTTGGTCTCCACTTCCATGCGCTTGCCAAAGAAGATGTCGTAGTAGGGGGCGCAGCCGCCAAAGAACAGGGTGGTGCTCTCCGGATCGATGCGGATCTCCTCGGGCAGGCTGGTCCACCGTTTGGGGGTGATGGCGGTTGAGGTCATCGAGCGCATCAGCGAATGGAAAAAGCCGCCGTGCACCTCATGGCCGGGCAGTGCGGTCTGGCGGTAGAGGTGGCGCAGATCCTTGATAAAGGCTGGGAAATTGACCGCCGAGGGGCAGCGGTCGTAGCAGAGCCCGCAGGTCAGGCAGGACCAGGCGTTTTCCTGGACGCCGGGGGCGTGGATGCCGCCGGTGATCACCGCCGAGGCAATGGCGCGCGGCGAGAAGGGCTTGCCGATCAGGGCCAGGGGGCAGGCCGAGGAGCACTTGCCGCAGTCCTGACAGGCGTGGATGTCGTAGGTCTCGACCAACTGCTGCAGTTCCTGCTTGCGCGCCGCCAGATCCGGAACCGGAACCACCGGCGCGGCGGCGATGCCGGCCGGGCCGAGTTTGCGGACGTTGGCGCTGAAATCCTCAAGGAAGGCGAGCAGCTCCTCGGATTGTTCCGGGAGAAAGGCGGCAAAGCGCATCCGCTCGCCGCCCAGACCCATGATGTCGAGGATCTCCTGCACGTCCTGGGTGTTGCGCTGCGAGGTGGCGGTGCCGCTGCCGTAGCGGCAGGTTCCCGGCTCGCAGCCAACCAGGGCGACGCCGTCGGCCCCCTTGGCAAAGGCCTTGAGCATCATTGCCCGGTCGATGCGGCCGGTGCAGGGGGTGCGCACCATCCGGATCTCATTGGGGATCGGACGCCGCTGGTCCTGCAGGGTGAGGAAGGCGGCATGCGCCCCCCAGTTGCAGAGAAAGAGAAGAATATTCAATGGATTGTCGTTGGTTGGATTATTCATGGGCGCTGTCCTTGGCGAGCAATTCCTCGAGAGCCTGTTCAAGATAGGCCCGGTTGCGGTAGGGGCTGTCGGCGGCGCCGGTGGGGCAGACCGACAAACAGTTGCCGCATCCCTTGCACAGGGCCTCGTCGATGTGGGCGTGCCAGCCTTGGATTGCATTGGGCTGCAGGGTCACCGCATGGTAGAGGCAGACGTTGGCGCACCGGCCGCAGCCCCGGCACAGTTTCTGATCAATGGCTGCGGTGAAGCCCTTGGATTGTCGCGGGCCGCGCGGCATGGCCGCCGCCACCATCACCGCCGCCGCCGTGCCTTTTTTCAGCTTGGAGACGTTGATGTCCTGCGGTTCGGCCAGATACAGGCCGGGCACCGAGGTGGTGCAGGGGTAGGCAAAGGGAATGCCGTTGACCCCGCGCTCCTGGATCTGCGGTTCAACCGTGTAGCTCGGCAGCCCTTCCTGATGAGTGTAGGCGATCCGCCGTCGGGCCTTCTCGCCCAGGATGACGGTGCCGGCCCGCAGGATCTGGCTGTGATCCTCGGATTCGATCAGGATCTGAAAGTCGCCGATGGTGCCGCGGATGCCTTTGACGTTCCAGTCCGGGAAATTGTGGATGTTGGGATGCTCGACCAGATCCTTGAGCGGCTGCTCGACGGTGCCGAAGCGGAACACCTCATGGTCGGTGTCGGCCAGGGTCAGGGCGCTGGTGGTGGTGGCCAGGGAATTGCCGATCACGGCGGCGGCAAAGTTGTAGTTGCGGTCCACCGCCAGCAGCGGCTTGAGGGTCAGGGTTCGCTTGATGGAACGTTGCAGCAGACCTTTGAACCGCTCCAGGGCAAGCGTCGGGTTGGCCTCCACCAGGCGGAGGATCTCGCCGCGCAGGTTGCAGGTCTCGACCATGGAGCGGCTGATGCCGGTGCCGTGGAAGAGATTGTTTTTCAGTCGGCTGCGCTGGTCGGTGCAGGAACTACAGACAAAGTTCAGCGGGCAACAGACGCAGGAGGCCAGCACCAGCCGGGTGATGCCTTTTTCCCGCACCGCCCGGATGATGGCGGAAGAGCCTTCCTGGACGCAGGCCGAAGTCAGCATTTCGGTGTGGACAATGGCCGGGTTGGCGCTGCTCAGTTGCTCGAGATGAGCGCTCATGCCGTCCAGCCAGCCGAGCGAATCGTTGCAGCGACAGACAAAAACGCCGATGCGAATTTCCGGCGACAGGCCGGCGTCCGGGATGGAGAGCGACAGGCCGTGGCCCTTGGTCTTTCGCGAGGCGCCGCCGAGCAGCAGCATGGTGCGGGCGGCGGCGTCAAAACCGCGCACGATCATGTCGTTGACGTCGGGCCGTGCCGCCTTGGGACCGTAGGCGCGGATGATGTCGTCGCCCTTGATGTTTGGGGCCATGTTGGGGTCGGCGACAATCACCGCCCCGCATTGCTCGACGATCTCTTCTTTTTCCTGGAAATGGTCGATGGCCTTGAGCGCGCCGCAGGCCGCGACGCACTGCAGACACTCGGAGCAGACCCCGCACTGCAGGCAGCGGCTGGCTTCGGCGGCCACCTGCAGGCTGTTGAAGCCCAGGGAAACCTCGTGAAAATTACTGGCCCGTTCGGCCGCCTGCCGCTCGGGCACGGCGGTGCGCGGCGCCTTGGGCAGGTCGTCCGGGATGCAACGGAAATCCTTGGCCTCCGGCCGGGAAACCGGCTGTTCTTCCTTGATCCCGCTGAGGTCAAAGTGGATGGTGCGGGCGACCTTGCGGCCCGAAGCCATGGCCTTGACCACCGAGGAGGGCCCGGAGACGGTGTCGCCGGCGGCGTAGACCTTGGCCGCCGAGGCGTGCAGATCGTCGTCGGTTTCAATGAAGCCGCGCTCGCTGACCGCAATCCGGCCGCCGAAGCTCTCCTGGGTGAAACCGCCGACCTGGCCAATGGCGACAAAGGCGCGGTCAAAGGCCAGGGCAAAGGGCTGCTCGCCTTCAGCCACCACCGGCCAGGCCACGCCGCGCGCGTCCGGTTTGCCGGGCACGGTGCGCATGCACTCAACGTGACTGAACCTGCCGTTTTCGCCCCGGAAGGCGACCACCTGGCTGGCGTCGATGATCGTGACGCCCTCTTCAAGGGCTTCGCGCACCTCGTCTGGATCGGCCGGGATGTGCTCGGCTCCGAACCAGGAAACAATGCTCACCTGCGCCCCCATGCGGGCCAGGGTGCGGGCCAGATCAAAGGCCGAGTTGCCGTCGCCGACCACCGCCGCCCGTCCGGGCAGGCTGGTCAGGTTTTCCCATTGCCGACGGGCCAGGAAAGAGAGACAACCCTCAACGCCGTTCAGGTCTTCGCCGGACACGCCCATCTTGCGGTCGTGCCAGGCGCCGGTGGAGAGCACCAGGGCGTTGTATTCGCCGGTCAACCGGTCAAGGTCGCCGGCCAGATCAATCGGCGTGTTCGGGGCAAAGGCAACGCCCATCTGTTCGATCAGTTTGATCTCCCGATCGAGAATGTCCGCCGGCAAACGGTGGGCGCCGATGCCGTAGCGCAGCAGCCCGCCGATCTCGGCGTGTTGCTCAAACACCGTGACCCCGTAGCCCTTGCGCGCCAGATCGGCGGCTGCGGCTATGCCGGACGGACCGGAGCCGATGATTGCGATTTTTTCAGACCGGGTCGGTTCAGCTTGAGCCAACGCGGTGTGGGCCGCTGCCTGGCGGGCTGCGTCGGCGCCTTCAAAGTCGGCCAGGAACCGTTTGATGGAGCGAATCGCCACCGGATCGTCGACCCCGCCCCGCCGACAGGCTTCTTCGCACGGGTGGGTGCAGACCCGGCCGCAGATGCCGGGCAGCACGTTGTCCTTGCGGATCAGGGCCAGGGCTTCGTCGTACTTGCCCTGCGCCGCCAGGGCGATGTAGCCCTGGGCGTTGACCCCCAGCGGGCAGCTTTCCTGACAGAGCGGCTGTTTGCGTTTGTCGATGTAGGGCCGGCCGGGCAGACTGGTGCGGGCATAGTAGCGCAGCGCCTTGCCGTTTTCCGGATGCTCCACCGGACAGACGGCCACGCATTTGCCGCAAAGGGCGCAGCGGTCGGCGTCGATGAAGGTCTGCTCCTGATCGATGCGGACGCTAAATCCCTGGGGGGTGTGCTTGATGGCGGTGATCCGCGCCGGCAACAGGGTGCGAATCGAGCTGTTGCGCATGATCCGGATCAGGCCGGGCCGGTGGGCGGAGTTGAAGCTCAGGCCCGAGGCCAACCGGTACTCGTCGCTGGCCAGCTTGCGGTCCAGGTCGGGGTCGGAATCAATCAGGGTGACCGGGATGCCCAGTTCGCCCAGCTTGCAGGTGGCGGCGATCCCTTCCGGCGTGGCGCCGGCGACGATCACCCGGTAGAGGCGTTCTTTCTGTCGTTTCATTGCGCCAAGGCTCCTGTCTGGCCGGCGGCCCGTTTTTCCCGGCCCTTGAGGGTGGAGAGGCCGTAATCAAATCCCTTGGTAAAGGCCTCGATGTTGCGCTCCTCGGTGCCCTTGGGCACAGACTTGGCAATGGTCGCCTGGGCAGCCTTGCTCGACACCGCCTCGGTGATGGCGGTGCAGAAACCCAGCATGATGATGTTGGCCATCATCTTGTTGCCCAGGTTCTCGGCCATACGGGTGGCGGGGATGGCAAAGTGGTCGCAGGGCACGTTTTCCGGATGCACCAGATCTTGGTCAACCAGCAGCACCGACTCGGGCAGCAGGGCCGGAGCGAATTTGTCGTACCCGGCCTGGGACATGGCCACCAGGATCTTGGGGGTGTTGACGTAGGGGTAGTGGATCGGCACGTCGGAAATAATCACCTGGGCGTTGCAGGCGCCGCCGCGCGACTCCGGGCCGTAGGCCTGCACCAGGGTGCTTTCCTTCTTGTCGCCGAGCGAGGCCGACATGCCGAGGATGCGGCCGGCAAGGATGATGCCCTGGCCGCCGAAGCCGGTAACGATGATCTCGGTCCGGTTGATTGTTGTTTGTGTACTCATGGTCGTGGTCGTTACCAAAGCGTGAGGGATGGGGAAAATCAGTCGTCGCTGCAGGGGCGGTGGAGTTCGGCGTAGCGGTCGTCGCAGGTGGAGCGGTCAATGTCGATGAACTTGCCGATGACCACGCCTTTGTCGAAATCAATGTCCGCAAGTGCTGGGTTGGCGCCGTTTTTAATGATGGTCCGGTCCTGGTAGAGCTTGAGGGTGTCCAGCGGCTTTTCCTTGTTGCGGCGGCCATAGTTGATCGGACACGGCGACAGCACCTCGATGAACGAAAACCCCTTGCGGACAATGGCCTCGTTGATGGCCGTGGTCAGGTCGCGGGTTTGGAGGATGGTCCAGCGGGCCACGTACGAGGCTCCGGCGGCGTAGGCCAGCAGCGGCAGATTAAAGGGCGCGTCCGGGTTGCCGAGCGGCGTGGTGGTCGACTTGGCCTTGTTGGGAGTGGTGGCCGCGCATTGACCGCCGGTCATGCCGTAGGTGAGGTTGTTGACGCAGATCACGGTCAGGTCCATGTTCCGTCGGGCCGCGTGGATGAAGTGGTTGCCGCCAATGGCAAACAGGTCGCCGTCGCCGGAAAAGACAATCACCTTCAACTCCGGGTTGGCCATCTTGATGCCGCTGGCAAAGGGGATGGCCCGACCGTGGGTGGTGTGAAAGGAGTCGAGCTTGATGTAGCCCGCGCCGCGCGCCGAACAGCCGATGCCCGAGACCATGGTGAACTTGTTGTAGGGAATCTCGGTGGCCTTGATGGCGCTGAGGCAGGAGGAAAAGACCGTGCCGATGCCGCAGCCCGGACACCAGATGTGGGGGATGCGCTCGGTGCGGATCAGGTCGTCCAGCGGATGTTCCGGCTGCTTGGCTAATTTTTTCGGATTGGAAGTCATAGTAGGTTGTTTAGGTTGTTGAGTCTGTAGGTTGTTTAGCCGGTAGATGAATAGGTTGCTGCAATCTGTAGATTGTTGGATCTGTTCGATATCTTGTCGTAGCTCGAAAGCTAAATAGCTACAAACTAAATCGCCAAATAGCTAGCCGCCTACAGACTAAACTCCTTCTGTATACACTCCAGCACCTTGTCCGGATGGATGATTTTGCCGCCGGCGCTGCCGACAAGCAACGCCTTGGCCTTGCCGCCGGCGCAGCGTTCGACCTCGTAATGGATCTGGCCGAGATTGATCTCCACGGTGACGAAGCCTTTGACCCGGCCGGCGATCTCGCGGATCATGGCCTCGGGAAAGGGCCAGACCGTGACCAGTCGCAGCAGGCCGGCCTTGTAGCCCAGGGCTCTCGCCTGATCGACGGCGGCCAGGCCGGTGCGCACCGAGATGCCATAGGAAACGATCACAATGTCGGCGTCCTCCATGCGGTAGCTCTCGGTTTCGATGATGTCGTCGAGGTTGTTCTGAATCTTGCCCTTGATCCGGGTCATCATCTCTTCCTGGGCCTCGACGGTCATGGCCGGATAGCCGCGCTCGTCGTGGGTCAGGCCGGTGACGTGAATGTTGTAGCCGTCGCCGATGGAAGGCATGGGGGCCACGCCGTTGGGACCGGGTTCGTACAGCTTGAACCGGTCCTTGCGGCCGGTGGGTTTGGGCCGGTCGACCAGTTTGATCTTGGACGCATCGGGAATGACCACCTTCTCGCTCATGTGACCGACAATCTCGTCGGCCATGATCAAAACCGGCACCCGGTATTTTTCGCTCAGATTAAAGGCGCGAATGGTCTGGTAAAAACAGTCCTGGGGCGAAGACGGGGCCAGGGCAATCAGTTCGTAATCGCCGTGCGAACCCCAGCGGGCCTGCATCATGTCGCCCTGGCCGGTCTGGGTGGGCAGGCCGGTGGAGGGGCCGGTGCGCTGGACGTTGACGATCACGCAGGGGGTCTCGGTGCAGACGCCCAGACCTAAGTTTTCCATCATCAGGCTGAAGCCCGGGCCGGAGGTGGCGGTCATGGATTTGGCCCCGGTCCAGGCGGCGCCGAGGATCGAGGCAATGGCCGCGATCTCGTCTTCCATCTGGATAAAGGTGCCGCCGACGTCGGGCAGTCGCTCGGCCATGTGCTCGGCGATCTCGGTGGCCGGGGTGATAGGGTAGGCGCCAAAGAATTTGCACCCGGCGGCGATGGCGCCTTCGGCGCAGGCAACGTCGCCGGTGATGTAATGTTCGCCGGTGAAAACAGCAGGTTTCATAACACGCTCTTGGTTCGTTGAGGGATTATTTGGAGGCCGCCGCAGAGTCCGTTTCCACCGAATAGATGGCAAATTCGGGACAGATGATCTCGCAGTAGTGGCAGTTGACGCACTCGCCGGGTTTGGTGACCGTCGGCGGGTGATAGCCCTTGCGGTTGAACTTGTCGGAAAACTGGAGGATGTCTTTGGGGCAGAACGCGATGCAGTAGCCGCAGCCTTTGCACCGGTCGTCGATGATGCACACCGTGCCCCGGGTGACCTGGATCTCCTGGGCGTCAAGAGGTGTTCGCCAAAATGCCATGTTGCCTGCCTGTGATGGTAAAGGTTGCGGTAAAGGTTGCCCGGCGCGACCGGTGAAGAAGGGGAGACGGATCGGCGCACGGGAAAAGCCGGAGGCCGCACTGCCTCCTTTCTGCGAAGTCTTGAAATAAACTGGAAAAGAATGCATGTGTCAAGCGCTTGCAGGAGCTTGCTGCAAAAAAAATGAGACTGTGTTGTGGTTTTGTTGACAGTGTCTCATTTTTTGCCATTTTGCTTCATTTTTGTTGGTGAGTGTTGCTTGGGCGGGGCCGATGGGTGCCTGCGGTGATGAGAGTCCGTGGGGGCTCGTTCGTGTTCGTTCAAACCCGCGCACCTCTCTATTCGTGTCATGGGGCCGGATTGTTTGCCGGCGCGCACTGGACAGGGGAGAAGAGAACGGCCTATACTTAAACATAGCTGAACATAACTGAACATAACCAGCGCGGATAAAGAGCCACAGCGCGTCAGCGCTTCCAGGGCCATCGGTTTGTTTGTGCCGCAAGCGCCCATAACGAGAGGAAAAAGGTTGCCCCATGCTGCAGCGAATACGAATTAAGACCCGGATATTGCTTATTCTCCTTGGCATTGTGGCGCTGTTTGCGGTCATGGCCCTGTTCAACGTCAACACGGTCGGGAAAATTCGTGATCTCGGCGCTGAGGCGACCGCCAAGGTGATGATGGACGACCAGAAGGCCAGAATTCGCTTGGCCAGCCACGCCATGGCCGTGGCTCTGTCCGAGGCGGTCAAGAAATCCGGGGCCAGCGCGCCGGACGAAGTGAACGATTTGTTGCGGGCCATGGTCAATCCGGCCCGTTTTGAGGAGGATCTGTCCGGGTATTTCTTTATCTACCAGGGCAACGTCAATATCGCCTTTCCGGTCAAACAGGAAAGTCAGGGCAAGGATCTGGGCGACCTCAAGGACAAGAATGGGGTCTACGTTATTCGCGAGTTGCAGAAGAAGGCGGCCGAGGGCGGCGGTTATGTGGAGTATGTCTGGCCCAAACCCGGGGCCGGCGACACCCCGAAGCTGAGCTACGCCGAGATGATTCCCGGCTTGAACATGTGGGTCGGAACAGGCATTTACATCGACAATATTGAAAAAACCAGCCAGGCCTTGCGGGCGGAGATGAACCAGCTGGCCGGCAAAAAATCGCGGCAGATGCAGTTGGTCGCTGGCCTGATATTTCTCGGCATTGGCGCCTTGAGTTTTTTTATCGCCTTGGGCATCAGTTCCGGGCTGCAGCAATTGATCCGCAGCTTCCGCGACGTGGCCGAGGGCAAGGGCGATCTGACCAAGCGCATTGACGTGCAATCCAGCGACGAGCTAGGCGAGTTGGGGAACCTGTTCAACAGCTTTCTTGCCAATCTGCAGGAGATGATCAAGAAAATTGCCGGCGAGGCGCTCGAGGTCAATCAGTCGGCTCAGTCCCTGACCGAACTGTCCGGCCAGATCAGCCGTCGGGCGACCGACACCTCGCTGGCCGCCACCAACGTGGCCAGCGGCGCCGGCGCGATGAGCGACAACCTCCAGGCGGTGGCCGCGGCCATGGACGAATCGTCGTCGAACACCGCCATGGTGGCCTCGGTGGCAACCGAGATGGCCGAGACCATTACCGCCATTGCCGCCAATGCCGAGCGTGCCAACGTCATCAGCTCGGACGCGGTGGAGCAGGCCGCCAAGGCCTCGCGGCGGATGGGCGAGCTTGGCGGCGTCGCTGCGGCCATCGGCAAGGTGACGGAAACCATCAACGACATCTCCGATCAGACCAATCTGCTGGCCTTGAACGCCACCATCGAGGCGGCGCGGGCCGGGGATTCGGGCAAGGGCTTTGCCGTGGTCGCCAACGAGATCAAGGAGCTGGCCAAGCAGACCGCCCAGGCCACCCAGCACATCAAGAGCCAGATTGAGGAGATGCAGGTGGCCACCCAGGCGACGGTTGGCGAAATCGAAGGCATTGCTGCGGTGATCAATCAGGTCAGCGAGCTGGTGGCCACCATCACCACCGCCGTGGAAGAGCAGAGCGCCGCCACCAACGAGATCGCCGTCAGCATCGCCATCGCCTCCAAGGGGCTGCGTGCGGTCAATGAGAATGTCGGGCAAAGTTCCACCGTGGCCGGCGGCATTGCCGTCGACATCGGCAAGGTCAGCCACGCTGCAGGCGCGATCACCGAATCAAGCAATCAGATGCGCGATCAGGCCGAGCACCTGCAACAGATGGCCGGCGAACTCAAGGCCATTGTCAGCCGCTTCCGCGCCTGAGCCCCGCCCGCTTCCTTTAGTCGCCCACTCCTTGATCCCGGCTGCGGCAGATTGTCGCCGCCGGGTTTTCGTCTGCCGAAGGCGCCGCCTTTTTGCGCCAGCGCCTTCGTCCTTTTTCTGCATCCCCGCCCCATATTGAAGCGCCTGCTGACTTCTTTGCTTGAAATTTTGGTGATAGGGATTATATTGACACGAAAATAAAAAACATCGTGCTTGTTTTTATTGCCTCACCCCAAGGAGGAGCCCATGCTGTTTTCCGTTTCCGGCGTCACCGTTGATCCCTGGATCCCCCCGCTGGTCGCCTTTGTCGTCTCCTTCCTTACCTCCATGGGCGGCATCTCCGGGGCCTTTCTCCTCCTGCCCTTTCAGATGTCGGTGCTTGGCTACACCCATCCTTCGGTGAGTTCCACCAACCAGCTCTACAACATCGTCGCCATTCCCTCCGGCGTCTATCGCTACTGCAAGGAGGGACGGATGGTCTGGCCCCTGACCTGGAGTGTGGTGATCGGCACCCTGCCGGGCGTGTTCATCGGGGCCTTGGTGCGGGTGACAGGCCTGCGCGATCCGCGCGCCTTCAAGCTGTTTGCCGCCGCCGTGATCCTCTACATCGCGATCAAGATGTTCAAGGATTTACGCAAGCAGTCGGCGGCCGCATCGACCGCAACAGGCGCGGCCAAAGGCGCAGCTCCCCTGGCCGCCTCCTACGGCAACCCCGCCGCCACGGTGACCATTACCCACCGCAACCTGCGGCGGTTTGGCTACACCTTTCAGGGCGAGAGCTTTGATGTTTCGGTGCTGGGGATTTTCATCCTCTGCTTCATTGTCGGCATCATCGGCGGCATTTACGGCATCGGCGGCGGGGCGATCATTGCTCCCTTCCTGGTGACCTTTTTTGGCCTGCCGGTCTACACTGTGGCGGGCGCGGCCCTGATGGGCACCTTTGTGACCTCCGTGGCCGGGGTGGCCTTCTACACCGCCATTGCCCCGTTTTATCCGCAGGTGTCAGTGGCCCCAGACTGGCTGCTGGGTGTCCTCTTTGGTCTGGGCGGCATGGGCGGGATGTATCTCGGCGCCCGCTGTCAAAAATTCGTGCCCGCCAAAGGCATCAAATGGATGCTGGTTGTGATCATGTTCTTTACCTCCCTCAAGTACATCCTCGAATTTTTCCAATAAAAAAGGCGTGTCCGCAATCTCTCGGACACGCCTTGGCCTTCTTTGCCGGCTGCTTGTTTTTTGTTTTCAGGGCTGGGCAAACAACCCCTTGATCGTCGCCGGGATAGGTCCTTTGGGCGTCAGCGTGTGGTTTTTATCGACGCTGTAGACGCCAAACCACTGTTCCGGGTCGTCCGCATCCTGGCGCAGGGCTCCTGCCGTGTCCTTGGCGCTCTTCCACCACTCGTCCTGCAACTCGAAAAAGACCATCCCGCTGAAGCGCTCCTTGCCCTTGGCGGTGCGGATGTCGCGCCACACCGACGCAAAAGTTGCCGGCACGTCCTCAACCTTGTGTCCGCCGAAACCAGGAATCTCCGGCTTGGGCGCAATCGGCGAGGTCGACAGGCCCACCTGGGTCACCAGGATAGGTTGTTTGGATTCCGCCGCCAGTTGCTCCAGATACCCCTGATAGGTGGTCCCGGTCACCGAGCCGGGCTTGGAGGTGCGCACCCCGTTGGCGTAGGTGTAGACGTTGAGGCAGAGCAGATCACCCATGTCCGGAACCAGCACGCTCTCCTGGCTGACCTCGATGTCCGGCCGGTCGCTGATCGGGCCGATGTGGGTCCAGCTGGTGTGGCAGTAGAGATGGCGGCGGCCGTAGCGGCTCAGTTCGTAGTCCATGGCCCCGTCCACCAGCTTGGCCAGCGCCACTTCGGTGGGGGTGCGGTTGGTCACGCTGAGGTGCTTGCCCTGATAGTTGCGGACCTCGGGATGGCGGGCGTCGGTGGCGGTGACGCATTTGGCCTGGAGTTCGTCGCCGATGGAAAAGAGCACCAGTCGGTCGGGACGGCCGACCTTGTAGGTGTGATCTATCACCTCTTTGATGTCGTTCAAGGTTTTTTCCTGGAAGGCCGGGGCGAGAAAATCCTCCTCATAAGCCCAGACCCAGACGTCCTGGCTGTAGACCAGATCGGTTTTGTCCAGGGCGCTGAAGAAATTGGGCGGCATCAGGCGGGGAAACACATGAACGTAGTTGGCGTTCATTCCTTTGATCAGGGCCAAATGGCTGTCGTAGCGACCGTCGTTGCCGGGCTGCGCGCCCTGCATCGGGGTCTCGCCGGGGAGAAAGGGCGAGTAGCCCATGCCCCGGAAAAAGACCGGCGTCTCCGGCTTGCTCAGGTCAACCAGAGCGCCGTCGCGCGCCACAAAGCGGTGTGGTTGGGGCGTGGCTGGGTTGAGGATCATGGTTTTGCCGGTTCCGGCGGCCGGGTCGGCGCCATAGGCAACGGCTGCGCCGGCGCAATACACGGGCAATGCGGAAAGTGTGGAAAATGCGGTAAATGCGGTAAAGGCTGCGAGCTGCAAGGGCAGGCGGCGCAGCAAGTTCGGAAAAATTCGCGTCAACATCATGGGTTGTCGGGTTGGGGGAGGGGTTGTTGGTTGATGTGCGGCGTCGGGACAATCGACAGGCTGCGTTCCGGCAGTGGCCACAGGGGTTGATTTTCAGCCCTACCATACTTTCCCCCCGCCACCAAGGGAAAGATGACTGCGGCCTGCGGACTGTCGGGTCAAACGGTTTCAGCCCCGCCGGCTAAAAAACCAATTCGCTCACTTTTCATGGTGGATTCATCATCCTTTCACAGAGCGCGGGTATTGCTCTCTCCAGGCATGGATGCAATCATCCTTTCTTTCCCTGAACCCTGGAGACGTCATGAACAAACCCATCTTTCTTCTTGTTTGGCTGTTTTTTGTAACCTTCGCGCCCCCATTGGGGGCCGAGCCCTTACCGGCCGAGCGCACCCTGTCGCCCTATTTCTTTGTTGAAGGAGAGGCGGACGGCGAGCAATTTCCCCTGCTGGGAACCAAGGTCGAGGTTGCCGTCAGCGGCGTCGTCGCCAAGGTCAAGGTGCGGCAGCAGTACGCCAACCGTGGTTCAAAGCCGATCCATGCCCGCTACATCTTCCCCGGTTCGACCCGGGCGGCGGTCCATGGCCTGAAAATGACCATTGGCGAGCGGGTCGTCGTCGCCCAGATCAAGGAAAAGGAGGCGGCTCGGCAGATCTTTGCGGCAGCCAAGCACGAGGGCAAGAACGCCTCGCTGCTCGAGCAGCAGCGGCCCAACGTCTTCAGCATGGAGGTGGCCAACATGCTGCCCGGCGACAACATTGACGTGGAGTTGGACTATACCGAGCTGCTGGTCCCCACCGAAGGCGTCTATGAATTTGTCTATCCCACGGTGGTCGGGCCGCGCTACAGCAACCAACCCGAGCAGGGCGCCCCGGCCGGCGAGCAGTGGGTGCAGAATCCCTACCTCAAGACGGGCAGCGCGCCGCGCACCGCCTTTGACCTCAACGTCACCCTTGCCGCCGGCATGCCGTTGCAGGAGGTGATCTGCACCTCCCATGCCGCCACCGTGGGTTACGATTCGCCGGATAAGGCGCGCATCACCCTCGCCACCTCCGAGTTTGGCGGCGACCGGGACTACATCCTCCGTTACCGGTTGGCGGACAAGGAGATCGCCTCCGGCCTGCTGCTCTACCAGGGCGAGGAGGAGAATTTCTTCCTGCTCATGGCCCAGCCGCCGGCCCGACCGCTACCGGCGCAGATTCCCGGCCGCGAGTACATCTTCGTGGTCGACGTTTCCGGCTCGATGAACGGCTTTCCGCTCGACGCCTCCAAACGGCTGCTCAAGGACCTGGTCGGTTCGCTCAAACCCGAGGACAGTTTCAACCTGCTGCTCTTTGCCGGCAACTCGGAGACCATGGCCCCAACCTCGGTTCCGGCCACGGCCGACAACATCCGGCGGGCTCTGGCCCTGCTTGATCGGCAACAGGGACGCGGCGGCACTGAACTGGTTCCGGCCATGCACAAGGCCCTGGCTCTGCCGCGCGGCGAATCGGTCGCCCGCTCGCTTTTGGTGATCACCGACGGCTTTATTGCCGCCGAACAGGAGGTGTTCCGCACCATTGAGGAAAATCTGGACACAACCAATGTCTTTGCCTTTGGCATTGGCAGTTCGGTCAACCGACATCTGATCGAGGGCATCGCCCGCGCCGGTCAGGGCGAGCCCTTCATCGTCACCGACCCCGGCGAGGCCCCGGCGGTTGCCCGGCGGTTTTGCGAATACGTCGCCGCGCCGGTGTTGACCGACGTCAAGGTGGAATATCAGGGCTTCTCCGCCTATGACGTCGAGCCGGTGAAAATTCCCGACCTTTTTGCCCAGCGGCCGCTGATCGTCTTTGGCAAGTGGCGGGGCGAACGAACCGGCGCAATCACGGTTTCAGGCGTCAACGGCGCCGGCCCCTACACCCAGTCCTTTCAGGTCGACACGGTCGAGCCGCAGCCGGCCAACGAGGGGTTGCGCCACCTCTGGGCCCGGGAGCGGATTGCCCGCATCTCGGACTACAACACCCGCCAGAACGACCCGGAACAGCGGGCCGAAATTGTCAACTTGGGCCTGACCTACAACCTGCTGACGGCGCACACCTCTTTTGTGGCGGTGGATGAGGTGGTGCGCAACCCCGGCGGTCAGGGCCAGGAGGTCAAGCAACCCTTGCCCCTGCCCAAGGGCGTGTCCAATTTGGCGGTGGGCGGCGGGGGAATGACGCCAATGACCGCAACCCCGGAACCGGAAACCTGGCTGCTGGCCGGTTTGCTGCTGGCCCTGGCAGGGATCCGGTTTCGGTTCGCACATCTGGTCACTCTGAGCAGCCTGCGCGCGCTTTTCCGCGCCATGTGCAGGGGCCGGCAATGAGGCCGGAATCTGGCCGCGACCTGCAGTCCTCCGCCCTCGCCAGGGTCCTGCTCGGGATTCTGGCGGTGGGCGGGGCCTGTCTGCTCAAGTTGTACTTTGGCCAGGCCGACGGCCTGCAACTGGCCTGGCTGCTGCGGCCGACCGCCGCCCTGGTGGCGCTGTTTTCGGGGCTTGAGTTCGTCTCCCAAGGGGTTGAGGGATTCCACAACGCCGCCCGCAATGTGCTCATCGCCCCGACCTGTTCCGGGGTCAATTTCCTAGCAATCTGCCTGGTCACCGGCGCGTTGCCCGGCCTCCTGCGCCTGCGGTCGCTGGCCGGGCAACTCGGCTGGCTGCTGTTGATCGCGGCAAGCGCCTATCTGCTGACCCTGCTGGTCAACACCGGCCGCATCCTGTTGGCAATCGAACTTCTGCAGCTCGACGTGTACGGGGAACTGCTCACCCGCGAGCGGCTGCACCGGGTCGAAGGGGTTGTGATCTATTATCTTTTTCTTTGCTTCTTTTCTGCGGCGCTTTCCACTATGCTGAACCCAGCACCAGCGAGGCAGAAAGGGGCGGCGGTGCTTGCTAAACGGCTTTCCCTCTCGACCGCGCTCTGGCCCCTGGTCTGCTACCTTGCTTTCTCCCTGGGGCTGCCCCTGCTCAACGGGGCCTACCGGCAGCACCCTGGCCGGTTTGTCGAACACGGCCTCACGGTTTTGCTGTGCAGCGGCGGTCTGGGCCTGATGGTGGGGCTGGCGGCGCGGCTCTGGAGCAGGAAGCGGCAACGCGGTCACAACCACAACAGCGCCTATGAAACCAACCATACTCATTGTTGAGGATGAGCCGGCCATAGCCGACGCCATCCAGTACGCCCTGGAAACCGAGGGCTGCGACACCCTGGTCGTTTTTTCCGGGGCTCCGGCGCCGGCACTACTGGCCGAGCAGCGGATTGATCTGATCATCCTTGACGTCGGTCTGCCGGACATCAGCGGCTTTGAACTGCTCAAACTGATCCGCCGCGATTCGACGGTTCCGGTCATCTTCCTCACCGCCCGCGCAAGCGAGATCGACCGGGTGGTGGGGTTGGAGCTTGGCGGCGACGATTACGTGGTCAAACCCTTCAGCCCGCGCGAACTGGCCGCCAGAGTCAAGGCGGTGTTGCGGCGCAGCCGGCCGGAATCCGCGCCGCCTGCTGCCGCATCTTCCAGCCCCTCTGCCGCCGCATCGGTCTGGAGGGTTGACGAGGGGCGGCGCTCGATTGCCTTCCACGGCGAGGCCCTGGAGCTGTCGCGCTACGAATTCAACCTCCTGATCGTTTTTCTGCGCAAGCCGGGCCAGGTCTTTTCCCGCGATCAGTTGATGGCCCAGGCCTGGGACGAGCCGGACGCGAGCATGGACCGCACCGTGGACGCCCACATCAAAAACCTGCGCGCCAAGCTGCGGGCGATCCGCCCGGACCTTGATCCCATCCTCACCCATCGCGGCGTCGGCTATGCCCTCAGGGAAGGGTTATGAAGCTCGGCGCCCGGATATTTCTTGCCTATCTGCTCCTCTTTTCCCTCTGCCTGGCCTATCCGCTCAATTGGATCGCCGACACCCTTGGCGCCCGTTACCGTGAGGGCGTGGAGGATTCCTTGGTCGACCAGGCCAACATCCTGGCCGCCTTTGTTGAAGAGGAGATGCGTCAGCAGCGCTTTGCCCCGGAGCAGTGGCAGGCCGCCTTTGCCCGCATCCATGGCCGGGAGTTGGCGGCGCGGATTTATACGCTGAGCAAGCAGCGGGTCGATTGCCATGTGTACATCACCGACGCACGCGGCATGGTGGCGTTTGATTCCGAGAACCCCGCCAATGTCGGCCGGGATTACAGCCAGTGGCGCGACGTCTTCCAAACCCTGCAAGGCCGCTACGGGGCACGCACCAGCCGCAGCGACGCCAACGACGAGACCTCCTCGGTGCTTCATGTGGCCGCGCCCATCCGCATCGACGGCGCGCTGGTCGGGGTGCTCACCGTGGCCAAGCCGACCACCAACATCCGCTACTTTGTCGACAGCGCCCGGACCCGGATTTTCGGCGTTGGCGCACTTTCGCTGTTTGCCTCCGGCCTGCTCAGCCTGCTGGTTGCCGCCTGGATCACCCGGCCGATCAAACGACTGACCGGCTACGCCAAGGGCATCCGCGACGGCAAGCAGCCGCACTTTCCCCCATTGGACAGCAGCGAGATCGGCGAGATGGGCCGGGCCTTTGCCGAGATGCAGGAGACCCTGGAGGGCAAGCGCTATGTCGAACAGTACGTCGAACATCTCACCCATGAGTTGAAAAGCCCGCTCTCGGCCATCCGGGGCGCGGCCGAGTTGTTGACCGAACCCATGGAGGCGGCGCAGCGGGACCGGTTTCTGGGCAATATCCGCAGCCAGGCGCAGCGCATTCAGGAGATCGTCGACCGCATGCTGGAGTTGGCCGCCCTGGAGCACGGCAATCATCCGCTGAGAAGAGAAGGGGTGTCGATTGCCGCCCTGGTCAATACGGTGCGCGAGGCCAAGGAGCCGTTGCTGCACGGCAAACAGTTGCGACTCGCCCTACGGCTGGAAGGGGAGACGGCGTCCGGGTTGGGCATCTGCGGCGACGGGTTTCTTCTCCACCAGGCCCTGGCCAATCTGGTGCAGAACGCCATTGATTTCAGCCCGGAGCAGGGCGTGATTTGCTTGACTGTCGAGCTGGTCGGCGAGCAGATCCGCTTCACGGTCACTGATCAGGGCACCGGCATTCCCGAGTTTGCCAGGGGCAAGGTGTTCGATAAATTCTTTTCCCTGCAGCGGCCGGACACTGGTCAGAAGTCCACCGGCCTTGGCCTCAGCTTCGTCCGCCAGGTGGCCCTGCTGCATGGTGGTCAGGTGGACGTCGGCAACTTGCCCGAAGGGGG
>NZ_JAVBXR010000003.1 GCF_030824455.1 Desulfobulbus sp. | reverse complement strand
AGTCCTCGGGGGCGAGGAAAAAGCTGTCCTGCACGGCCACGGCGGGAAGATCTAGGGCGCGGGCCGTCCGCCGCAGGTCGCTGTTGTGCTGATTAACCCCGCCGGTCAGGGCGGCGGCCGCGTCGGCCCCGATCTCCCGGCAATGGCCCAGCAGCCCTTGGTCGGCGGCCAGCAGGATCAACCCCTGATGGCGGGTGTTCAGGGCGTCGGCCAGGTCAAAGTCCGGGTCGCAGTGCCGCGCGGTGAGCAGGCGGCAGAGGTTGCGGTAGCCGGTCCGATCCTTGACCAGGCAAAAGAGCCGTTGCGTGCGGGTGCGCGCTTCGGCGCCGATGATCGGCGTCATCCCGTGTTCTTCGCAGGCGCTGAGAAACGGCCAGAGTCCGTAGAGGTTGTTGCAGTCGGTCAGGGCCAGGGTGCTGTAGCCCGCTTGCCGGGCCGTCCGGCAGAGTGCGTCGGGGCTCGGCGTGGCCTGCATCAGCGAAAAATGGGAATGGAGACCAAGGCCGATCACGGCGACAACTGCGCGCCGGCAATCAGCGGTCCCTGGCTGCCGCGATAGATGGCGGCGGCGCCGCAACGGGTGCGGATGGCGTCGCAGGCCTCGCTGATCTGGCGGTTGCGCTCGCGGCTGCGATCAACAGCCGCAAACAGGGACAACTGCTGCACCGGATGCTGCAGCTGCGAACAGCTCAGGACCAGCTGGCGCACCCGCACCCGCCGCTGCCAGACGCGGTAGAGGGCGGTCAGGGCCAGGTGCTGCAGGGCCTGATCGTCGGCCGCCGGCGTTTTGGCCACCGCCTGCCGGGTCAGCTGAACGCCGTCGGTGTAGACCAGGGAAACCCCCACCCGCCGGCAGCCCAGGCCGCGTTCGCGCAGCCCGTATCCGGCCTGCTGGACAAGCGTGGTCAGGGCGGCGCGCACCACCGGTTCCTGGTTGGCGTCCGGGGCAAAGACGTGGCAATAGACGAACTCCGAACCTGGGACGCCCGCGGGCTGCACCGGGCTGGGATCAATCCCCCGCACCGACTGGTAGAGAAAACGGGCGCGGTGATCACAGAGCACGCTCAGTTCCTGCACCGAAAGCGCGGCCGCCTGATGCACCCGGCAGATGTTGACGTGCCGCAAGCGGGTCAGGTCGACGACCGAAACGCCGGGCAGCAGGTGCAACGGCAGCGGCGCGAGAAAGGCCGTCTCCTCGCCGCCGGCCACGATGTACTCGCCGCGCGGCTTGACCAGCCGACTGGCCACCTTGGCCACCAGCTTGTTGGGCGCCGCCGACCAGATGGGGTCAAGGCCCAGATCCCGCCGCAGAGTGTTGCGCAGTCGCCAGCCGATGTCCGGCGGCGGCCCGAACAGCCGGTGCGTGCCGGTCACGTCCAGATAGAGGTGGCCGGCTCCGCTGGAGCGCTCCACTAGGGGTGTGTAATGGCGCGCGTGCTCCACGCACCGTTCCAGCGCCTTCCGGTACTGTTCAGGCCGGGGCGGCAGCACCAGGGCGCTGTGACAGCGGTTGCGGGCCGCATTGAGCAGCATGCCCTTACGCACCCCCTCGGCATAGGCCTCGTCGCTCATGTCGTGGACCACGGCGCGCGGCGAAGGCTCGGCAATGATCAGCGCCCTGCTTTTCAGACTGCTGTCGAGCAGCCGTTCCACAGCCACGCTGAAATCGGCAATGTTGAGATGAATGATCCTCCGTTCCATGGAGGTATGATAGGGTAATGTACAGTTAATGTAAAGTTAAACTGTACATTGCAATCGGATCAAACAATCAGGCGTCCCATGGTTTGGGCGTTGTGCACCGCCTGCCCGGCCACATGGTTGTTGAAGAGCACGACGCCCGCGTCGCAGGCGGCGCGCATCGCCGGGATGCGCTCCCGGCTCCACTGAGCGAGTTCGTCTTCGCGGTAGTTGTAGTCAAACTGCTGCTGTTTGTTGCCGGAACGCCAGCCGGCCAGATTGCGGCCGTGCAGGCGGAGATAGGAAAGATGCGGGTTAGTGACCACGTCCAGGGCAGGAAAAAGATCGGGCAGGGGCGGCGCGTCGACGCTCGCCAGGGTGACCCGCCGCGCCTCCAGCCCCTGAAACACGCTGTCTCTGGCCCAAGAGCGGTGGCGGAACTCCACGGTCAGCGGCAGCGGGTGCAGACAATCCAGGAGATGGGCCAGGTAGGTCCGATTATCCGGAGTGCGGCGGAAAAAGGGCGGCAGCTGCACCAGCACGCTGAGCAGCCGGCCGCTGTCCAGCAAAGGCTGGGCGCCCTGGCGATACAACGCCGCCTGGGCGCGCCAGTCCTCGGCAATTTCATGGGTCATGGTGCGGGTGAGCTTGGCGCAGAACAGCAGGTCGCGATGGCTGGCCAGCATCCGTTCCACGGTCTCGGCCCGGATCATCTGATACCAGGTGTAGTTCAGCTCCACCACCGGGAAAATTTGGCTGTACAGTCCCAGCATCTCCGCCGACCGCGTGCCCGCCGGGTAGACGCCGGCCTCGATCCACTCGGGATAGGAGAAACCGCAAGCGCCGATGTACACAGGAGACGAATCCATGCGCCGGTTGACTTCAGAGCGCCGCCATCTGCTCGGGACCGCGCTGAATGCCGATCACCTTGCCCTGGATCAGCACCTCGCCCAGACCGTAGCGCATGACCGGATAGGCGTCGTTCTCGGGCCGGAGTTCGATGCGGTCGCCTAGATAATAAAACCGTTTGACCGTGGCCTCTTCGCTGTTGACCAGTGCCACCACAATCTCGCCGCTGGCCGCAAACTGGCGGGGTTCGCAGATGGCGAGATCGCCGCCAAGGATGCCGGCCTTGATCATGGAATCTCCCTGCACCCGCAGCGCAAACAGATGCTCGCCGCGAAAAACGGCGGCGTCAACCAGCACGCTGCCCGCCCACTCCTGCTGGGCATAGAGCGGCAAACCAGCAGCCACCCGGCCGATAATCGGCACCGGCCGGCCGGTTGGCGCCCGCTCTAAAAGCCCTCCGCCCAGCAACTCAATGCTGCGGCTGTAACGGCCCTCGCGCCGAATCCACCCCTTTTCCTGCAGCGACTGCAGCATACTGGCCACGGCCGTATGGCTGACGCCCAGGTCCTCGGCGGCCTGGCGCAGGCTTGGCGTGCTCTGGCCGTTGCATGTCCGGTTGCACAGGTACTCAAAAAACGCGCGCTGCCGGGGCGTGAGTTCAGACGGTTGCTGGGGCTGCGGAAACCTTTGTTCACTGTTCATGGAAAGAAATGTACTGCACAGCTTTACATTATGTCAAGCAAGCATAAAGGGCACGGTGACCGGATGAATTGATTTCTGGCTTCAGGTATTCAACTTTTCGCGCAACTGTTTGCTGGGACGAAAAGTGATCATCTGCCGCTTCGAAATGATCATGGACTCCCCGGTTTTTGGATTCCGGCCCCGGCGAGGGGTTTTATCTCGGACATTCAAGGCGCCAAATTGGACCAGCTTGATTGATTCTCCATTGATCAGGGTGTTTTTCAAGGTCGCAAAGACGGTATCGACGATTTCCGCTGCGTTCCGCTGAGAAACACCCAGCTTTTCAGTGACCGAGAGTGCTAATTCTTTTCGCGTGACGTTCTTCTTGTTCATTACAGCGAAATTCTCATTATTTCGACTCGTCCGCAACGGGTTTTTTCTTGGTTCGGGCGACTATGGCTTTTTGGAGGTTGGCCGGAATGCCGCGTTCCTTCCCTGATGCAGACCGTTTCTCGGAAAGGGCTTTTGCGCAAAGCGGTTGCCTGGCGGAAAAGCCGTACTTTTTGCGATATACTTTTGAATCAAGTCCATGAGACTTCAGATGCTTAGGGGACAGCATCTTGAACTCTTGGCCGCACTCTAGGCAGACGATCTTGTTTTTCTGGATGGATTTTTTAGGATCGACCACTGGACTAGCCGCTTCCGCTTCAGTCTCAATCATCCCACCCGCTTCGGCATCTTGAAGTGATTTAAGAGCTTGAAAGGTTTCGTTCAGAGCAGCTTTGATTTCATCGGTGCTCATCTGCTTGCTGGTTATCTGGGACTGGATAATTTCAGCTGTCATCTGTACAAGTGTTTTGCTCATTAAAGACCTCAGTCGTAAAAAATCACGTTAATTCGAGTGTCGAACTGCCTACGCCAACCATACTTCTGGACTATAACACATATTCGACAGATTTTGGTAAAATTTTCCGACATGAATACCATCAACTAATCCGTGATGAACTTGGATTCCAATAGGGACTAACAGCTTGTCGCCTTCTTTGAAATATTTCCCAATCGCAATCACTGGAATATAGCCATATTTTTTATCATACGGGTGAACAATCGAGGTGAAGCTAAACCAAGGTATATTGGTGATGAAAAACATATGGTGTTTTTCTTCAAAACCATGATCGGGGCAGTCCTTGACCGCTTTGATTTTAGCTGCTGATAATTCGCTATACGCTTTAAAAGAATCTACATAGCTTGAATCGCAAAATGAGAATGTTTCGTCATCCAGCAACACGGTATATCCTGGATCAACTCTGCTAAATTCAAACAAGTCACCATCGATTATTCTATGTCGCAATTCCGGTATAAGATTAACGGATTTTGTTATTAAAAAGCTAATTGCCAGAAAAAACCCACTCTTATGGCTATCTATAAATTTCTTGAGATTTGTTATGTCAACATGACTGGTCGTTGAAAAAAAAGGAATATCACGATCCTTAAAGGCCTCAAGCATTCCCCTGCGCTTGTATGTGGCGAGGTCAATCTTTTGCATAAAATATGTCTTTATCCTAGATGGCGAACCAACTCAATCGAAGGTGGTGAATTCATGCACAAGAACAGCTGTGAAATTATGAAATCGAGCTGTGATATAAAATACGCATCCATAACGTCTGCCGCGCATAGTGTGACAAATAGCATTTTGCTAAAATTTTGCAATAATACCTGAATCAGTGACAGTCTTGGCCGGATTTCCCTTTTATGGTTCGGTTAAGTCGTTTTTCAGGGAGTGACAACTCCCGAAGTTGGCATGACCCGCACGCTACGGCGACATTGGC
>NZ_JAVBXR010000053.1 GCF_030824455.1 Desulfobulbus sp. | reverse complement strand
TCAAAGGCGCCAGGGTGAGAAGAGATTTTCGCATTTCGAGAGGCTATATGCCTTTGACACTTCGTCTCTTCTCCTCACCCCAGCTTATCTAATTTTTCGACTCTTGCCTTTATATGACCAACAGACGTGCTTCACTTTTGAAATGAAAATGGAATAAGCGCTCCCTTCTGTCCTGATTCCCTCCGGCAGCGGAACCCCCTGGGCGCCGTTGCCGTTTTTTTTTCCCCAACTGGCGTTCCGCCTGCCGCCGCCTGTCCTCGCCCTTTTTGTGACCAGCTTGCCCTGCTGTTTCCCCCTCTCGGGCAACCTTTCCCGCCTTTTTCTTTCCATCTCCCACAAAAAGCAACATTTTGAAACATTATGGAACTGCATGCCGGTTCTTTGTGTTCCAAAGTGTTTCGTTTGCGAACAGTGAAACCCGGCGTGCAGTATTTCTGAATTAACCCATGAGTATTATTGAATTAAAATTAAATTTTTTATTTGGCCCCTTATTTGCAATAATTGGGTCGGCGCTATGAATAGCCATTCAGTGGTCGGGTGAAGGCTCGGCCATATAAGATTGAAACTATTATAGAACGACACAGGAAAAAGGAGCAGATATGGAGAAGGAAATGGAGGCCAAGGTCTTGCTGGTGGACGACGAGCAGGATTTCCTGGAAACGCTTTCCAACCGTCTGGAGATGCGCGGCCTGAAGGTCAGCGCCGTCACCAGCGGCGAACAGGCCATATCCGAAGCCAAGCAGCAGGACTACGACGCCATTGTCGTTGACCTGGCCATGCCCGGCATCGACGGCCTGGAGACGCTGAAACGGATCAAAGCGGACAACCCCAACGCCGAAATCATCATGCTCACCGGGCACGCTTCGGTGCAGAGCGGGGTGGAGGCCATGAAGCTCGGCGCGGGCGATTTCCTCCAGAAGCCGGTGGAACTCACCGAGCTGATGAGCAAGATCGGCGAGGCCAAGAACAAGAAGATGCTGGTGCTGCAGCAAAAGTCGCAAGACGAACTGCGCCAGATCCTCAAGACCAAGAGCTGGTAAACGGGCGCCCTGCCACCCAACCCCCACCATTAAGGAGAGAGGCATGAACAATTCTATGCCCGTCGTCAAAGACCTCGTCGTTCCTCTGGAACTTTTTCCCCATCTGGGCAGTGAAGAATCGGTGCACAGCGCCGTGGCCCAGCTTTTTTCCCACACCGCCAACGGAACCGGCAAACTGATGTTTGACGAGCTGCTGGTGATCAACAGCCAAAGCCAGTACGTCGGCCGCCTGACCATCCAGGGGATCCTCACCTGTTTCTTCCCGACCCTGTTCGACGGCAATCAGAAGGCGATTTTTTCCGGCAAGAAAGAAAAATTCACCGACCTGGCCATTCTTTTGGAAGACAGTTTTCAGGGCGAATGCAAACGTCAGGGCGCGTTGCCGGTCAGCCAGTTCATGGTCCCGCCGCTTAAATCGATCAAGGCCGACATGCACCCCCTGCACGCCGCCGAAATCATGATGGCCGAGAACCAGACCTGCCTCCCGGTGGTCGAGGATCAGGCCCTGATCGGCGTTGTCCGCCTGATTGACATTTTCCGGACCCTGGCCTCCAGCTGCGCCCTGTAAGTCCATTCAACCACCCCATTCACCGATAAAAGGAACGAACATGTCAGGTGCAATTGTGAAAGAACTCCCGGAAACCAAAGCCCCGTTCAATTGGACGCGGGCGATCTTCCTGATCACCGGTCTGGCCCTTTTCTTCATTATTTACTACTGCCCGGCCTGGCCGGACGCTATTGATCCCAAGGGCGAGCACTTCGTCCTTACCAAGCAAGCCAAAGGCGCGCTGGCCGTCTTTGCCGTGGCCGCCACCTGGTGGATTTTTGAGGTAGTGCCGATCGGCGCCACCAGCCTCCTGATCGGCACACTTCAGGCCCTGTTTTTCATCCGCAAACCGGCCGCAGCCTTCAAGGATTTCATGGACCCCTCGGTCCTCTTCATCTTCGGTTCGGTGGTCATCGGCATGGTCTTCACCAAGACCGGATTGACCAAACGGATCGCCTACAAGATGCTGTCGATCATCGGCGAACGAACCTCGATGATCATGCTCGGCTGTTTTGTCATGACCGTGGCGCTCACCCACGTCATGGCCCACACCGCCGTGGCCGCCACCATGTTTCCCCTGCTGATGGCCATCTATGCGATGTACACCACGGAGACCAAACCGACCAAGTTCGGCAAGGCCCTGTTTATCGGCATGGCCTATGTCGCCGGCGCCGGTTCAATTATCACCCTGCTCGGTTCCGCCCGCGCCGCCGTGGCCCTGGCCTTCTACAAGGACATGACCAAGGTGGAGCTCACCCCCATGGACCTGACCTTTTACATGGCCCCGCTGGGTTGGTTGATGGTCTTCCTCCTTTGGGGTTTCTTCATGATTTTCTTGAAACCAGAAAAAGACCGTATTCCTGGCCTCAAAGAAAAAGCCTCCCGGATGTATAAAGAACTGGGCGGCATGACCAGCAACGAGATTAAAGCGGCCCTGATCATTTTCACCACTGTTGTATTGATCGCCCTCAAGAGTCTGGTTCCTGCCCTTGATTCGCTCGACAAAACTGGCCTTCTTCTTTGCTCCACCATTGGTTTCTTTGTGGTCGGCATTCTCAATATTGACGACCTGGAAGAGATTCCCTGGAATATCGTCCTGCTGTTCGGCGGCGCCATGTCGATCGGCTTCTGTCTCTGGGAGACCGGAGCGGCCAAATGGCTGGCCGTCAACTGGTTGGTGTTGTTCGAGAAAGCTCCGGCGGTTGTATTCATCCTCGGCATGGCCTTCTTTGTCCTGGTCATGACCAACTTCATCATGAACGTGGCCGCCATTGCCATCAGCCTGCCGGTGGCCCTGGTTATTGCTCCCTATCTCGGAGTCGCCAGCGAGGTTATCCTCTTCTCCGCCCTGGCCACCGCCGGTATGCCCTTCTTCCTCCTGATCGGCGCGGCCCCCAACGCCATTGCCTATAACTCCAAGCAATTCACCCCCGGTGAATTCCTCAAGTACGGCCTTATGGCCAGCCTTATGCTGATGGTCGTGCTGTGGGTTTTTGTTGCCTATGTCTGGCCGATGATGGGCATGGAGGTGTTCGCAGTCGCAAAATAAGCAACGAGTCGGGAACCCAATCCCCGCCTGAAAACGGGCGGGGATTGACTTTGTTCAAAGGGTTTCTGTACAATTGACGCCGCCGTCCCTAGCCCTTATTGCAACGGCGGTTTTTGCCCTTTCCGATTCTTTCCCCCATTCAGTGACTGCACAAGGCGGTCGTAAAGGAGTTTGCCCCCAATGATGTCCATGATTGCTGTTGTCTTTGTGCTTGCCTACGCGAGTATCGCGCTGGAGCACCCGCTGAGAATCAACAAGTCCGCCACCGCGCTGATTGCCGCCGGTCTGATGTGGACCCTCTATTCCTTTGCCAGCCCTCTGGGCGTACACGGCGTTTCCGAACAGTTGACCGAAAAGCTGGCGGAAACCGCCGCGATTGTTTTCTTCCTGATCGGCGCCATGACCATCGTCGAGGTGACTGACAGCCACGGCGGTTTTGAGGTCATCACCAGCCGGATCAAGGCCACCAAGCTGTCCAGCCTGTTGTGGATCATTGCCTTTATCGCCTTTTTCCTCTCCTCGATCCTCGACAACATGACCACCACCATCGTTATGGTGGCCCTGATGAAGCGGATTCTCAAGGACCACAAACAGCGCCTCTTCTTTGCCGGCATCATCGTTATTGCCGCCAACGCCGGCGGCGCCTGGACCCCCATCGGCGACGTCACCACCACCATGCTGTGGATCGGCGGCCAGATCACCACCGGCAACATTATGATCTCCCTGATCGTCCCTTCCCTGGTGTGCATGATCCTTCCGGTGGCTATTGCCTCCTTTTTCCTCAAGGGCAATGTTGTGCCGCCGGATCAGATTGAAAACTGCGCCACCGGCACCACCCAGTTCGAAAAGAACCTGATGTTCTTCATGGGCATGGGCGGCCTGATCTTTGTGCCGATCTTCAAGGCAGTCACTCACTTGCCGCCTTATCTGGGCATGCTCCTCTCCCTGGGCGTCATCTGGCTGGTGGGCGAGATCCTCCACCGTAATAAGACCGAAGAAGAAAAGGGGCACCTCTGCCTCACCCAGGCCCTCAAGCGGATCGACATGGCCTCGGTGGTCTTCTTCATCGGCATTCTCCTGGCCGTGGCCACCATGTCCGCCAACGGCATGCTGCCGGCCCTGGCTGGCTGGATGGATAAGGTTGTCGGCAATCAGACCATCATCGTCATCATCATCGGTCTGGTTTCCGCTGTGGTCGACAACATCCCGCTGGTTGCCGCTTCCATGGGCATGTACCCGCTGTCGCAATTCCCGACCGACTCGTTCATCTGGGAGTTCATGGCCTACTGCGCCGGAACCGGCGGTTCCATCCTGATCATTGGTTCCGCCGCCGGCGTCGCCGCCATGGGCCTGGAAAAAATCGAGTTCTTCTGGTACGCGCGCCGCATTGGGCCGCTTGCCCTGCTCGGCTATTTTGCAGGTATTGTCTGTTATATCCTGCAGTACAACATGTTCCACTGATCGGCCTGCCGCCCTGGCGGCGCCGGTCACCCGACACATCCGCTCCCTCGCTTCCGGTCCATGTTCGCCGGAAGCAGGGGGCGGATGCTCCTTCGCCGCTCAGGCGGTGGAGCATTCCCACCCCGTTGTTGAACAAGATTCCTGCACTACAAAGCCGTCGATGCATTTTTTCTGGAGGCCGCACACCATGAACCGCTCTTTCCGCACCGTGCACTCCCGCCGATGAACGACGACTTTTCCGTCCATTTTCCCGCCGTTGCGGTGGGCAACCTGCTCGACTCGATCCCGCACGGCATCGCGGTGATCGACCGGGAGCTGAAGATTGTCCTGATCAACGAGTTTCTCGAGGCCCTCACCGGTTTGGCCCTGGCCGACGTCAAGGGCGTGTATGTCGATTTCGTGCTCCGTTCCAACATCGCCCAGCGCGGCCGCACCTTCCGCGAGGTCCTGGCCAGCGGCGAACCCCTGGTGATCGACGGCGACATCGTCAGCCGCGACCGCCGCAAGAT